>NZ_JBSXOE010000044.1:0-247976 GCF_056859295.1 Roseovarius sp. B-10
CACGGAAATGGTGATGCCCGGTGACAACCTGAAATTCGCTGTCGAGCTGATCGCCCCCATCGCCATGGAAGACGGCCTGCGCTTCGCCATCCGCGAAGGCGGCCGCACCGTCGGCGCCGGCGTCGTCAGCAAGATCATCGAGTAATTCGCCAAGCCTGGCGAAAGGATTGAAAAGGGCGCCCCCGGGGCGCCCTTTTTGCGTGGCTGGGGCAACATGCCGCGCCCGCTGGCACGCGGGCATGCGCGGGACGCCCGCCGCTATTGGGGCTGCTCTGGCCCGCGTCGGGCCGGGATTGGCCAATGATTTCAACGCCTGTGTGGGCTTTCTGCGCGTGCGAAGCCGCTGTTGCATACAGCGGTATCCAGTTAACTACTTGAAATATTGACTTTTTTCCGGGATCGGGCAGGCTTTGCCCCCGGGAGGATCGTCACAGATGAGCGCAGGTGAACATGCCGTCTTTCAAGGGCGCACCGAGAAGAAGTCGGGCAGCATCACGCCGGTGCAGGCCGCGCAGTTGCACGCGACGCTGGGTGATGCCGACCGCCCCGCGCCGGGGCCGGGAGAGGACATGCCGCCGCTGTGGCACTGGTGCGCGTTCAACCCCACCACGCCGCTGGCCGGTCTCGCGCGCGATGGCCACCCGGTGCCCGGCGGGTTCCTGCCGCCGGTGCGGCTGGCGCGACGGATGTGGGCGAGTGGCTCTCTGAGGTTCCTCGCCCCGCTCAGGGTGGGCGAGGCGCTGCGGCAGCAGTCGCGGCTCGCGCGGGTCGAGGAGAAGGAGGGCCGCACCGGCCCGATGGTGCTGATCACGGTGGAGCACGAGGTGTCGGGTGCGCGGGGGGTGGCGATCAAGGAGGTGCAGAACATCGTCTATCTCGACATCCCCGAGAGCTTTGCGCCGCCACCCAAGAAGCCGATGCCCGGCAGCCCGTCGCTGAGCGAGACGCGCATGTTGAGCGAGGCGCTGCTGTTTCGCTACTCGGCGCTCACGTTCAATGCACATCGCATCCATTACGACCTGCCCTATGCAAGGGAGGTGGAGCATTATCCCGGCCTCGTCGTGCACGGGCCGTTGCAGGCCACATGGCTGATGGAAATGGCCTGCCGGGCGCGGGGGCGGTGCCCGTCGGCGTTCGAGTTCCGGGCGGTGCATCCGATGCTGCTCGCCGGTGGGCGAGCGGCGCAGGTCATGGCCGAGGAGGCGGAGGCCGGTGCGCTGCGGCTGATCACGGGGCAGGACAATCATCAATGCACGCAGGCCACGGCGCGCTGGGAGGAGACGGCATGAGCGGGGTACTGAACGGTATGCGCGTGGTCGAGGGATCGGCCTTTGTCGCGGTGCCGCTGGCGGGCATGACGCTGGCGCAGATGGGGGCCGAGGTGATCCGCTTCGACCGGATCGGCGGCGGTCTCGATGCCGGGCGGTGGCCGCTGGCGCCAAGCGGGCAGAGCCTGTTCTGGGCCGGGCTCAACAAGGGCAAGAAGTCCATCGCCGTGGACATGCAGCGGCCCGAGGGGCGCGAGCTTGTGACAAGGATCATCACGGCGCCGGGCGGGGATGCGGGGATGTTCCTGACCAACCTGCGGGTGCGCGGATGGATGGATTACGAGACGCTGTCGCAGTACCGTGCCGACCTGGTCATGGTGACGCTGATGGGCGACCGGCGCGGGCGGCCGCAGGTGGATTACACGGTCAATCCGTCGCTCGGCGTGCCGGACATGACCGGCCCGGTCGGCTGGACCGACCCGGTGGCCCACGCGATGCCCGCCTGGGATGTGGCGGCGGGGCATCTGGTGGTGTCGTCGCTTCTGGCGGCAGAGCGTGAGCGGCTGCGGCGCGGGCGCGGGCAAGAGGTGGAACTGTCGCTCAAGGACGTGGCGGCGGCCACCATCGGGCATCTCGGGCTGATCGGCGACGCGGCGGTGAACGGGTGTGACCGACCCAAGGCGGGTAACGCGCTCTACGGGGCCTACGGGCAGGATTTTGTCTGCGGCTGCGGGCGGCGGGTGATGGTGATCGGGCTGACGTCGCGGCAGTGGCGCGGGCTGGTCAAGGCCACCGGCAGCGAGGCCGCGATGGCGGCACTGGCCGAGCGGACGGGGCGCGACCTGTCTGACGAGGGCGCACGGTGGCAATTGCGCGCCGAGATCACTGCGATCCTTCGCCCGTGGTTCGCCGCGCGAAGGGTGAGCGATTTTGCCGCCGATTTCGATGCGGCGGGGCTGACATGGTCGGTGTTTCGCACGGTGCGCGAGGCGCTCGACGAGGATGCGGACCTCGGGCCGGAGAACCCGATGTTCTCGGTGCTCGATCAGCCGGGTTTGGGGCGGTTCCCGGTGCCGGGGCACCCGGCGGCGTTTTCCGCGCACGCGCGCGCCGCGCCCGCCCCTGCGCCCGCGCTCGGGGCCGATACCGAGGCGGTGCTGGGCGACGTGGTGGGGATGTGCGAGACCGAGATCGCGCAACTCTTCGACAATGGCGTGGTGCAGAGCCCGCGTTACTCGGCGGCGGCGGCGGGGTGAGGGCAGGGGTTGGCCTGGAACTGCCATACGCATCGTGCACCCGCGCGGGACAAGGCGCGTTTACGCGCCGCCGCGCAGCGCCCGACCGCCCCGTCGCACCGGAGGTGCGCCGATATCGGCGGCACGCCTCTGGCGTGACGGGCGGGCGCTTCTGCAACGATACAAATAGCGGTGATTTCTGAAGTATCTTGCACCATAAATCGCACAGCACGAGCCAAACTGCGCCCACCCGGCGGTCGGGCGCAGCGCAGCTCATCGTGAAATGCCCAACGACGGTTCCAGGCTATTCTCGCCCGTCGCCCGTGCACCCCCCGTCACACCGCGCGGGCGCGCATGCCGTCATCGGCGGCGCTGGTGGGGACAAGCGCGCGCACGAGGTCCTGCATGTCGAGGACGCCGACCTGCCGACCCTCGCGCATGACCCGGTAGCTGAGCGCGGTATCCCCGCCCGAGACCGCGATCACCGATTCCAGGGTGTCGTCGGGGTCCACCTCTCCGGCGAACGGCCCCTCGTCCGTCGCGTCCTTGGTCATGACCGAGCGCACGCGCAGCACGCGCGCGCGGTTGATGTCGCTGATGAAGTCGACGATGTAGGGGTCGTTGGGGTGTAGCAGTATCTCCTGCGGTTCGCCCTGCTGGACCACGCGGCCATCCTTGAGGATGACGAGGTGATCGGCGAGTTTCAGCGCCTCGTCGAGATCGTGGCTGATGAATACCACGGTTTTGTGCAACTCTGCCTGCAACTCGAGCAGGAGATCCTGCATGTCGGTGCGGATGAGCGGGTCGAGCGCCGAGAACGCCTCGTCCATCAGCATGATGGGCGAGTCGGAGGCCAGCGCACGGGCGATACCCACGCGCTGTTGCATCCCCCCCGAAAGCTGGTGCGGATACTGCCCGCCCTGGCCGCCAAGGCCCACGCGATCGAGCCACTTGAGCGCGTCGTCCTGGTAGTCGGCCCGGCTCTCGCCGCGCACGGCGCGGGCCATGCCGGTATTTTCCAGCACGGTGCGGTGCGGCAGGAGTGCGAAATGCTGGAACACCATCGACATCTGCTGACGCCGCAGCCGCCGCATGTTGCGCTCGTCATAGGCGAGCACGTCCTCGCCATCCAGGAGAATCTGGCCCGCGGTCGGCTCGATCAGCCTGTTGAGGTGGCGGATGAGCGTCGATTTTCCCGAGCCCGACAGCCCCATGATGACGGTGATCTCGCCGTCCTGCATGTCGACATTGATGTCCTGAAGGCCCAGAACGTGGCCGTGCTTTTCCCATAGCTCCGGCTTGCCCACGCCCGCGTGGACATGCTCGAGCGCGCGCGCCGGATCGGGGCCGAAGATCTTGTAGAGATTGCGGATCGAGAGCTTGACGTGTTTTTCCATCGGTGCGGCCCCGTTCATGAGTTTCTCTGCACGGCACTTGCGGCATTGACGCGGGCCAGCGCCGCCTTGGTCACCCGGTCGAGGATCACTGCCAGAAGCACGATGCCCAGACCGGCAATCAGGCCCACCCCCAGCTCAAGGTTGCGGATGCCGCGCAGGACCAGCACGCCGAGCCCCGGGGCCGAGACCAGAGAGGCGATGACCACCATGGCAAGGCTCATCATGATGGTCTGGTTTACCCCCGCCATGATGTTGGGCAGCGCGAGCGGGATCTGCACCCCGTAAAGCTTTTGCCGCTTGGTCATGCCAAAGGCGTCGGCGGCCTCGATCACCTCCTTGTCCACAAGCCGGATGCCGAGATCGGTCAGGCGGATGACCGGCACGATGGCGTAGAGGATGATCGCGATGCCGTAGAGCTTGGGTTCGGTCACCGAGAAGAGGAAGATCAGGGGAATGAGATAGACGAAGGGCGGCAGCGTCTGGAGCATGTCCAGAACCGGGATCGTCAGGCGCTGCATCGTGTCGCTGCGCGACATGGCGATGCCTATGGGCACGCCGAATAGCACGCAAAGGAAGGCGCAGACGAAGATGATCGCCAGCGTCTGCATGGCGAAATTGTAGTGGTCGATGAACGCGAGGAAGAGGATCGAGAAGGCCACGAAACCGACGAGTTTCAGCGATTTCGAGGCGAAATAGACGACCGCGAGCAAGAGCGGGATCATGATGAACCACGGCGTGTTCTGGAACGTGTAGAGTGCGCCCTCCAGGAACCAGCTCAGCGGTTGGGTGATCGGGTCGAGCACGACCTTGAGCGAATCCTTGATGTCGAGAAAGCCGGTCTCGACGCCCTTGGTCACGTCGCGGGTGCGGGCGATGGCCGGGCAGGCCTTGTTGAGCGCGTCGAGGGAGGGGAAGGGTAGTTTCCAGATGGAGGTACCCGCGCCCCCGCCCCCCTGCGCCAGCAGTTCGGCCATGCTCATCGGGGCGTCGGAGGCGTCCTTGTCGCACCATTCCCGCAGGCCAAGCCCGTCGAAGATGAAATCATATGTCGCCATTGTCCGGCTCTCCCTGCGCAGGCCCTTGGCGGGCCTTGTCCTGTTTGTTGGGCGGGCGGGGCCGCGCGCGTGGCACGGCCCCGCCCGAGGGTATCGATCACTTGATGATGCCGCTCAGCTTCTCGCCGGCCTCGTCGTTCACCCAGCCCATCCAGGTGTCCTTGTTCTGGGTCAGGTAGTAGACGGCGGCCTCTTCGGCGGAGGCGCTGTTATCCGCCTGCCATGCCAGCAGGTTGCTCAGCTCCTGGGTGCCGAAGGAGATGTTGCTGACCAGGTCGAAAATCTCGGGGTTGCGCTCGGCGAAATCCGAGGTGACGACGGTCAGAACCGGTGCCGCCGGGTAGGCCGACTTGCCCGGATTGTCGCAATCCTGCGTCTGGTTGCAGGCGTGCACCTCGGGGATATGCGGCCCCATGTCCACGGCCACCATGTTGTAGCGGCCCAGCACGGCGGTCGGCCCCCAGTAATAGCCGAACCACGGTTCCTTGTTCTCGTAGGCCGAGGCCATCGCGGCGGGCAGCGTGTCGCCAGAGCCGTGGTTGAACACCTCGATGCCGTGGCCCTCGAAGTCGAACGCCTTGACGAGGTTGTCATTGGCGATCCGGCAGCCCCAGCCGTCGGGGCAGTTGTGGAAACGCCCGCCGACCAGTTCGGGGTTGGCCAGAATGCCTTCGATGGTGGCGAGTTCCGGGTGCTCCTCCACGAGGTAGTCGGGCACCCACCAGTTCTCGCTGCCGCCTTCGGAGAAGACATCGGCGGCCTTGAGTACCTTGCCTTCTTCGTTGAGCTTGAAGTAGGCAGGGGCCGAGTTGACCCACAGTTCGGGCACCACGTCGGGCTCGTTGTTCTCGGCCAGCGAGGTGATGGCGGTGGTGGTAGCCGAGGGCACGAGCGTCACGTCGCAGCCATAGCCCTGGACCATCAGGAACTCGGTGATCTTGGTGATGATCGAGCCGGAGGCCCAGTTCATTTCCGCCACGGAGACCTCGCCGCATTCGGCATGGGCCGCGACCGGCGCGGTCAGCGCGCCAAAGGCCAGTGCAAGTGTCAGTTTTCTCATGGTCTTACTCCCTGTTGAGTGGGTTGGTTGATGGTCGATCGTCGGAATGCGGGTCAATCATTGTCGTCTCCCGCGGCACCGGCCCCTGCACGCGATTGCGGCGAGGGCGGAACGGTGATGCGCAGCGCCAGGGCGTCGAGCGCCTGCCAGTCCCCGAGGGCGACGGCCGTGACGGTCGCGGCCTCGTGGCGCGTGGCGCCCGGCGGGGCCGGATCATGTTTGGGCGCGATGGTGATGACTGTCGCCTCGCGATGGTCTCGCTCGGGCATGGCGAAAGCCGACATGCGGCCCGCTGCGTCGAACAGCACCTCGAAATCAGCCCAACCGATCGAGAGCCCGAGGTCAAGCCGCCCGGTCGCCCGCGCCACGAAGGGCAGGGTGACGAGCGGGTGCGCCACACGCTCCACGATCAGGGCCCCGTCCCCCGGTCCCTCGGGCAACCCGGCGAAATCGGCGAGGGCTGCGCCGGTGCGCAGGGGGCAGTGGGCGTGCGCCCGCGCCGCCCAGCGACCGGGGGACGGGGCCGGGCGGGCCAGCGTGGCCGCGTCTGCGAGCCATTCAAGGATGATCTTCGGCCCGGAAAGCCCTGCGCGCGACAGCCACGCGGCGGCCCATCCGGCCTCCTCTGCCTCGCCCCAGCCGAGCCCCGCGCCGCGTGCCGCCTTGAAGCACAGCGCGTTGATTTCCGACAGCGACAGGCGCACCGTCGCGGCCTGATGCCCGTCCGGGGCGGAGGCGCTGCGCGTGGGATCGTTGGGCGGCAGCATCACGGTGCGTCCTCCCGGTGCAGATCGTCGGGGTAGGGCGCGTCCTGGAACAGGCTGATGCGCACCCAGCGGTCCGAGCGCGGATCGAACCGCGTCGCGCCGAAGAACGCCAGCTTGCAGCGCAGAAGGTCGATGGGCAGCATGTCCGCGGCGATCAGGTTGTCGCGGATCTCGGCGAAGGGGTGGCGCGCGGTGATTTGCGCGCGGCGCGTCATCAGGCGGTGTTCGGGGTGGGCGAGAAGGAACCGCGCCAGCGGGGCGTCAGCGGTCTCATCTTGCAATGCCTGCCAGAGTGCTGCGGCCTGCCGCCCGGTATCGAGCGGCAACTCGCGGTCTGCGCCATCCTCGTTGCGCCGTTCGCCAAGGCGCGGCTCCAGCTTTTCCTCGGAGATGTACCAGAAGCGGGCGCAGTGCGCGGGATCGCTGTAATCGGTGTGGATGGCCCAGTCGTAATGCTCTTGCAGGATGGCGCGCAGATCGGAGACGGGCATGGTGCCGTCGATGCCGAAATGCGCCTCCTCATCGGCCTGCATACACGCGCCCAGCCCGTCGATCAGGTTGCCATGCGGCTCCAGCATCGCCGCGAGCAGGGCCTCCTGTGCCTCCATCGGCAGGTGCGCTTGCGCCCAGCGCCAGAGCGTGTCCCAGGGGTGGGCGGCGGCAGTGTCCCATTCGGTTGCGACGAATTTCTCCAGCCGCGCCAAGCCGCCCTGCAGATCGCCGAGCTTGGTTTGCTGAACGGGGTGCGCGCTTTGCCAGTCGGTGGCGTTTTGCACCGCCGCCGCGAGCGCCGTGTGAAAGCCGGCAAGTGTCGCCGCGTCCGCAGTCTCTTGCGCGCGCACGCGGGCCAGCGCCTCCTCGCGGGCCATCATCCAGTTGTTGAGCAGCACCGGGTGCCGCACGAGGAAGGGGGCCATGCCGAGGCCGGTGGAATTGCCCACCCCCAGCCTCCGGCGCAGGTCGGGGCGCAGGCGCACCGCGCGGTCGCCGCCGCGGGCGCGGGCCAGGTGCTCGACCAGGTCGGTGGTAAAGGCGCGGGTCAGCCAGACGGACAGCATCTCGGCCTGGAACGGGGCCGAGAGCGCGGGGCGCCCGGCGATCATCGCGCGGTCAGCAGCGCCGAACTTGCCCGAGCCGTAGACGGCGGTGGTGCGCATGAGATAGCCGGTCTCGCGCAGCATCGTCTCGTCCGGCTGCCGCCCCGTCGCCAGCCGCTCGACCACATGGTTGAAGAGCCGAACCGACCGGTTCGCGCGGCTGAGCGACAGCTCTCGGGGCGTGACGCGCCCGGCCTCCTGCAGCGGCACGTTGGCCGCGAGCCGGTCGAGATCATCGGCGTCCGGTGTGCCGTCGAACAGCGCGAAGGTCGCGTCCCAAGCGGTGGCGATCACACGGTCGGAGCGTTGGTCGGCGGGCAGGTCGTGGCCAAAGGCCACGAGGCTGAGATCGCCGCCCGGAGTGCGCATCAGGTAGACGGCGCGACCCACGCCGCGCGCGTCCATGTCCCATACGGGGCGGTCGAACGCCCAGCCCTCGGCCTCGACCCGGCGCAGCAATTGGCGCAGGAACGAAAGCCGCGTCGGGTGGCTGCATCCCATCCGGTCGAGGCGCATGACCTGCGCGGGGGAGCGCCGGAACGCCGCCGCCTGCGGCATGGGGTTGCGGCGCTCGCAACTCACTGCGCGGCCTCCCTGTGGCGGGGGGCAAGGCTGCCGAAGCTCTCGGCGAAGAAGCGTGCCCAGTTGCCGCCCATGATGCCCGTCACCTCCGTCTCGCTCATGCCGGTGGCGCGCAGCCCTTGGGCGATTTGCCCGAAATCGCGATTGTCGCGGAACCAGTCGGGCATGGGCGGAAAGCCGGGATTGTCGGCGCTGCCCTCGCCGAAGTCGCGGCGTTTCGTCCAGCGGCCCGCGCGCATCCAGTCCACCACGCTGTCGGGTTGATCCTGGCACAGGTCCGACCCGATGCCGACGCGGTCGGTGCCCATCCGCTCGGCGGTGCGTGCGACCATCTCGCAAAACTCCGTGAGCGTGCAATCGCCGCCGCCCTTGAGGTGATGGGGGTAGAGCGAAAAGCCTAGCATCCCGCCGCTTTGCGCCAGCGCGTCGAGCACGCGGTCGGACTTGTTGCGCAGGGCGGGATGCCAGCTTGCGGGGTTGGCGTGGGTGATGGCGATGGGGCGGGTGGAGTGCTCGATGGCCTCAATCGTGGAGCGCTCGCCGGAATGGCTCATGTCCACGACAAGCCCGACGCGGTTCATCTCTGTCACCACCTCGCGGCCCATGCGGGTGAGGCCGGTATCCTCGGCCTCGTAGCATCCCGTCGCCAGAAGCGACTGGTTGTTATAGGTCAGTTGCATGAAGCGCAGGCCCAGCCGGTGCAGCACCTCGACAAGGCCGATATCGTCCTCCATGCAGGAGGGATTCTGCGAGCCGAAGAAAATCGCGGTGCGATTGGTCGCTTGGGCCAGCGCGATGTCATCGGCGGTGAAGCCCTGGAAGATCAGGTCGGGGTAGCGCTCGAACCAGCGGTTCCACGCCTCGATGTTGAGCACCGTTTCGCGGAAATTCTCGTGGTACGTGATGGTGACATGCACCGCATCGACATTGCCCGCGCGCATCTGGCGAAAGATTGTCTCTGACCAGTTGGCATATTGCAGGGCGTCGATGCGGGGCGGTGTCATGCGGGCACCCCCGAATGGATGTAGGACGTCTTGACCGTGGTGTAGAATTCCTGCGCCAAGCGGCCCTGTTCGCGGGGGCCATAGCTCGACGCGCCACGCCCGCCGAAGGGGACGTGGTAATCGGTGCCGGCGGTCGGCAGGTTGACCATCACGCAGCCCGCGCGCGCGTTGCGGCGGAAATGCGTGGCGCGGGCGAGCGAGCGGGTCATGATCCCCGCGGTCAGGCCGAATTCGGTGTCGTTGGCCATGTGCAACGCCTCGTCATAGCTGCCCGCCTTGAGGATGCAGGTGACGGGCGCGAACATTTCCTCGCGGTTGATGCGCATGGCGTTGTCGGTGCCCGCGAACACGGCGGGGGCCATGTAATAGCCGTCGGTCGGGCGCTCCAGCCGCGTGCCGCCGCAGAGAAGCTCTGCGTCCTCGGACTGGCCCAGCCTGATGTAATCGAGATTGCCGCTGAGTTGCCCCTCGCTGACGACCGGGCCGATCTGCGTGCCCTCCTCGAGCGCGTGACCGACCTTGAGCGCCTGCGTGGCGGCCACCAGCTTCTCGACGAAGGCGTCGTGGATGCCGTCCTGCACGATCAGCCGCGAGGCGGCGGTGCATTTCTGCCCGGTGCCGCCAAAGGCCGCGTTCGCGGCATGGGCCACCGCCAGATCGAGATCGCAATCGTCGCAGATCACCATCGGGTTCTTGGAGCCCATTTCCATCTGGATTTTCGTCATGTTGACCATCGCCGCCGCGGCGATGCCCCGGCCCACGGGGACCGAGCCGGTAAAGCTGATGGCGTCCACGCCTCGGCTCTCGACGAGGCGTTGCCCCATCTCGCGGCCCGGTCCCATGACGAGGTTGAAGAGGCCCTCGGGCAGGTCCTGCCGCGCGATGATCTCTGTCAGTGCCACGGCGCTGGCGGGTGTCTGGTTGGCTGGTTTCCAGATCACGGCGTTGCCGAAGGCCAGCGCGGGCGCGATTTTCCATGCGGGGGTGGCGATGGGGAAATTCCACGGGCTGATGATCGCCACCACGCCCACCGGTTCGCGGCGCACGTCGATCTCGATGTCGGGGCGCACGCTGTCGGCGGTCTCGCCCAGTTGGCGGAGCGCCTCGGCGGCGAAATAGGTGAAGAACTGCCCGGCGCGATAGGTCTCGCCCTTGCCCTCGGCCAGCGGTTTGCCCTCTTCGCGGCCGATCATGGCCCCGATTTCCCCGGCGCGGGCCATCAGCTCGGTGCCGATGGCCATCAGCACGTCGTGGCGTTTCTGCGGGCCGGTGGCGCCCCATTGGGCCTGCGCCTTGCGGGCCGCAGAGAGGGCGGCGTCGAGCTGCGCCGCGTCGGCCTGCGCGTAGTGGCCGATCATATCCGAAAGGTCGGACGGGTTGCGATTCTCGACGGTGCCTGCGCCGTCCTGCCAGTCGCCTGCGATGAAATTGCGGGTCTCGTTGGTCATGCTCGTCCTTTTGGTTGTCGCGGGGCCTCAGGCCGCCGCGATCCGGTCCAGTAGCTCTTGTGGTACGGCGACGCCCTCGGTCTCGATGCGGGCGCGGTTGGCGGCGCGGCGGGCGCCGGGTAGTCGGGCGCCATCCTGTTCGGCGATGCTTTGGGCCAGCCGGGTCATGGCGGGTCCGAAGGCGTCGCCGGAGAAGGGCGCCGGGTCCACCGCGATGAAAAATTGCCCGGTGCCGGGCGGCCCGCCCTTGGGGCCGGAGAAGGGGCTGGCGTCGAGGCCGAGATTGCCCCCGGAGAGGGCGGCGGCGAATATCTCGACCATCAGCCCCGCGCCGAAGCCTTTTTGCCCGCCCGCGGGGCGCATCGAGCCCGCGAGCGCGGCCTCGGCGTCCTCGGTCGGGTTGCCGCTCGAGTCGAGCGCCCAGCCTGGCTCGATCTTCTCGCCCCGGCGCGCGCGCAGCACGATCTCGGATTTCGCGATGGCGCTGGCGGATTGGTCGATGACCAGGCGTGCGCCGCCCGCATCGTCGGGCACGGCGAGGGCGAAGGGGTTGGTGCCTATCACCGGGCGGTGGCCGCCGGTGGGGGCCATCGAGGCGGGGGCGTTGGTGAAACAGAGGCCCACCAGCCCGTCCCCGGCCAGCCGCTCGGCATGGTGGCCCAGCACGCCGCAATTGTAGGAGCGGTGCACGGACATCGCCGCGATGCCCTGATCGCGGGCGGCAGCGGTGAAGGCGGGCCAGCCCGCGTCGATGGCGGCATGGGCAAAGCCGTGCGCGGCATCGACCCGCACCGCGCCGGGGCGGGGCTGTGTGAGCTGTGGCTCGGCGTCGCCCAGAACCTTGCCGCAGCGCAGATGCTCGGCATAGACCGGCACGTACATGAGACCGTGACTGCGGATGCCGTCGCGTTCGGCGAGCCGGGTGGAGCGCGCGACCGGGGCCGCCTGCGCGGGTGAGGCGCCCGCGCGCAGGAGTGCGTCGCGCGCCAGGGTTTCGATGGTGTCGAGATCCAGATGCTGTGCCGTCACGCGGGCCCCCCTTTGCAACGACCCGAGAGTGTGGAGGGGGAGAGATAAGGTCAATCGAATTTAACTTGAATGAAGTTCAGTTAATCTGAAATATGGGTGCATGATCGGCATCACCTCCCTGCGCGTTTTCGTGCATGTCGCGGATTGCGGCAATATCCGCGACGCGGCGGCGCGGCTCTATCGCACGCCCTCGGCGGTCTCGATGACGCTCAAGAGCCTTGAGCAGGACCTGGGCGCGCCGCTGTTCGAGAGCGACCGCAAGAATCGGCTGACCGCGCTGGGCGCGGAGGTGCGGGGGATCGCGGCGGAGATGCTGCGCGAGCACGACCGCGCGCTGGAGCGGGTCGAGGCGGTGGCAACGGGACGGCAGGGGCGGCTGCAACTGGCGTCGGTGCCCTCGGTTGCCGCCGAACTGCTGCCGGGGCTCCTGGCGGAGTTTCTCGATGCGCGGCCCGGGGTGACGATCGAACTGGTCGATACCGACAGCCGCAGCGTGCACGCGATGGTCGCGGATGGCACGGTCGAGCTGGGCATCGCGGGTGTGGCGGCCCCCGCTGCGGGGCTGAGCTTTGCGCCGCTGTTTCGCGATCCGTTCCGGCTGGTTTGCCGACGGGGTCACAAGCTGGCGGCGCGGGCGCACCCGTTGGGCTGGACCGATCTCGCGGGGGAGCGGATCATCGGCAACAACGCCGCGGCGGCGATCATGGCGGACGAGTACCGGGCGCTGGTTGCCGCCTCGACGCTGCGGGCGCGCAACGTCATTTCGCTCCTGGCGCTGGTGCGGGCGGGGGCGGGGGTGACGCTCTTGCCGCAGCTGGCCACGGTGTCGCTGACGCCGGACCTGGTGGCGCTGCCGCTGGCGGATCCGGCGGCCGAGCGCGAGGTGGGCGTGGTGCTGCGAGATGGGCGCAGCCCGAGCCCGGTCTGCCGCGCGTTTCTCGGCGGTCTGACCGAGGCCTGCCGCGCCCCGATTTCCGCCGCGCGCCCGCTTGACGGAGCGAACGAAAGACAATAACACCGCCGCCACGATAGGGGTATAGCTCAGCTGGTAGAGCGACGGTCTCCAAAACCGTAGGTCGCGGGTTCGAACCCTGCTGCCCCTGCCATTTCCTCCCGCTCTCGCATTTCGCCGCGCTACGGCTGCGCTGGCTTGTGCGCGTGGGGCCGATTGGCTAAACGGCCCGTATTCTCATCCCGGGGCCGCCCATGAAACAACTGTTGAAGCGCGCCATTCCCCATTCTTTGCGGCGGCGTGTCCACGAGGGCAAGCGCACCCACATGCGCGCGGCGATGAAGCGGATCGCGGGGCGCGGCGGGCTCGACATCGGGACGGTGATCGACGTGGGGGCCTCGGACGGGCGCTGGTCGGCGCAGGCGATGGAGTATCTGCCCCCCTGCGATTACGTGCTGGTCGAGGCCAATCCGCACCATCGCCCGGCGCTGGAGGCGTTCTGCGCCACCCATCCGCGCACCCGTTTTGTTATGGCGGCGGCAAGCGACCGGGCGGGCATGGTGCGCTTCAACGCCGACGACCCGTTCGGCGGCAAGGCCGAACCCGGCGAGGGGCAGGCGGCGCTCGAGGTCGAGGCGGTGCGGCTTGACGACGTGGTGAGCGCGGGTGACGGGCCGTTCGCGATCAAGCTCGACACGCATGGCTACGAGGTGCCGATCCTCGAGGGGGCCGAGCGGTGCCTGAAAGAGGCCGCGCTGGTTATCATCGAGACCTACGGCTTTCGCATCGCGCCAGAGGCGCTGCTGTTTCACGAGATGGTCGCGCTGATGCGCGAGCGCGGCTTCGGCGTGGCCGACATGTCCGATCCGCTGTGGCGGCCCGGCGACCGGATGTTCTGGCAGGTGGACCTGTATTTCCAACCGCTGACGCGCCCGGAATTCGCGCGCGCGACCTATGCCTGAGACCGCCGTGGACCGGCCCACGATCGTGGAGAATACGTCTAAACTGTGGTGAAGATGCGAATCTCCACAGTTTTGACCCATGTTTGCCACGTTTGCGCCACATTTGCGCCCCATCCACGCCACCAATCGGCATGGGCCTTGCGCTATATGCTGATCCGCGTGGGGGCGTGGAACGGGATGAAGAGTGCTGCCGTCATGACATATCGCATGGAATCGGGGACCGCCCCTGCCGACCATTTCGCTGCCGGTCTCGAGGAATACGAGGGCCGGACGCCCGAGGACGCGGCGACCACGGAGATCGCCGTGCGCAACGCCATGCACACCATCGAAAAGCTGATGCGCGAGGACCGCAAGCGCCGCGTGCGTGCGGGGCTGCCCGAACTCGTGCTGCCCGACGAGATCGCGGCGGAGCAGCAGGCGCACGCGCGGCGCAGGTCGGGAATTCGAAAGACGGCGCGCGTAAGCGACACGCTGGCGCGGCTGCGGGCATGGCGGCCCGGGCCCGTGCACGCGGCATGGGCCGCGGCCTTCCTGGCGGTGCTCGTGTGGCCGCAGGGGGTGCTTGTCGCGCTGTTCGCGGCGTTCGTGATCTGCCTGGCCTGCGTGGCGCTGTTCGGCCCCGAGATCCTCGAACGGTCGCGTGAACGCGCGGCGCGGCTGTTTGCGCGGCGCGACGATGTACGTGGCGCGCGCGGGGGCACCGGTGATGAAGAGATGCCCGAGGCGCGCCCCGATCCGTTCGACCGGCTGCACGACCTGCGCGGCTGAGGCGGTGCTCTGCCCTTGAACTCGGCGCGTGGTCCGCGTATGTCGCGCCATGACGATTTCAGGAAAGACCGTGCAGATGGCTCAAACCAACCCGCTCCAGTTCATTCAGCAGGTCCGCTCGGAAGTGGCCAAGGTGGTCTGGCCCACCCGGCGCGAGGTGCTTCTGACCACTGTGATGGTGTTCATCGTGGCGACGCTGACGGCGATTTTCTTCGCGCTGGTCGATCTGGCAATCCGCGGCGGGTTGCAGGGCATTCTGGGGATATTCGGGTGAGCGATCGTCGCGAGGGGCGTGTCGGCGGCGAGAAAGGCCTTGAAATCAGCACGAAACGGGGATAGTTCGCCCCACACTCCGGATGTTGGCGCGCGGCGATTCGTGTTGCGCGCCGCTTTTCATTGTGGGGATGGCGGCTGCAGCCGCTTGAAAGTTCAAGGAAACACGGCGCGAAGCCGGTGAATACAAGGGCATGGATCGGCGATGGCAAAGCGGTGGTACTCGGTGAGCGTTCTCTCGAATTTCGAGAAGAAGATCGCCGAGCAGATCAGGCAATCGGTCGCCGATACCGGTCTCGAGGACGAGATCGACGAGGTTCTGGTACCCACAGAGGAAGTGATCGAGATCCGCCGCGGCAAGAAGGTCACCGCCGAGCGGCGATTCATGCCCGGCTACGTGCTGGTGCACATGGAGATGTCGGACCGGGGCTATCACCTGATCAACTCGATCAACCGGGTTACGGGCTTTCTGGGACCGCAGGGCCGCCCGATGCCGATGCGCGATGCCGAGGTGAACGCGATCCTCAACCGCGTTCAGGAAGGCGAGGAGAGCCCGCGCACGCTGATCCATTTCGAGATCGGCGAGAGGGTCAAGGTCAACGACGGCCCGTTCGAGGATTTCGACGGGATGGTCGAGGCAGTGGACGACGACAACCAGCGTCTGAAGGTGTCGGTGTCTATCTTTGGCCGGGAGACGCCGGTCGAACTGGAATTCACGCAGGTCACCAAGCAGACCTGACGATGTGAGCCGTGGGAGGCGAGGCGGCCGCGGCCGCCGGACCGGACCACACAACGCAAGAGCCGGAGGGGCGCGCCCCGACGGTGTTGGAAGCGAAGGAGAGGCCATATGGCCAAGAAACTGATCGGGAAGCTCAAGCTGCAGGTGAAAGCCGGGCAAGCCAATCCCAGCCCACCCGTCGGCCCGGCACTGGGCCAGCGCGGCATCAATATCATGGAATTCTGCAAGGCGTTCAACGCGCGTACCGCGGACATGGAGCCCGGTGCGCCGTGCCCGACCGTGATTTCCTATTACCAGGACAAGTCGTTCGACATGGAGATCAAGACGCCGCCGGCGTCGCATTATCTCAAGCAGGCGGCGAAGCTGAAATCCGGCGGCAAGACCCCGGGCCGTGCCACCGCGGGCACCGTGAGCACCAAGCAGGTGCGCGAGATCGCCGAGGCCAAGATGCAGGATCTCAACGCAAATTCTGTCGAGGCGGCCATGCAGATCATTCTGGGCAGCGCGCGCTCCATGGGCATCGAGGTGAAGTGATGGCAAAGCTTGGAAAACGTACTCGCGCGCTGCGCGAAGCTGCCGCTGGCAAGGACAATCTCAGCGTCGAGGACGCGGTCGCGCTCATCAAGGGCAACGCCACCGCGAAATTCGACGAAACGGTTGAAATCTCGCTGAACCTGGGCGTCGACCCGCGCCACGCGGACCAGATGGTGCGCGGCGTCGTAGGCCTGCCCAACGGCACCGGCAAGACGGTGCGCGTGGCGGTCTTTGCCCGTGGGGCCAAGGCCGAGGAAGCACAGGCCGCGGGCGCCGACATCGTGGGTGCCGAGGACCTGATGGAAACCATCCAGGGCGGCACGATCGAGTTTGACCGCTGCATCGCCACGCCCGACATGATGCCCGTCGTGGGCCGTCTGGGCAAGGTGCTGGGCCCGCGCAACCTGATGCCGAACCCCAAGGTCGGCACGGTGACGATGGACGTGGCGCAGGCCGTCAAGGACGCCAAGGGCGGACAGGTGCAGTTCAAGGCCGAGAAGGCCGGTGTGGTGCACGCGGGCGTCGGCAAGGCGTCGTTCGACGCCGAGAAGCTGGCCGAGAACGTGCGCGCCTTTGTCTCTGCCGTGCAGAAGGCCAAGCCGGCGGGGGCCAAGGGCACCTACGTGAAGAAGATCTCGCTGTCGTCCACGATGGGCGCGGGCGTGTCGATCGACATCAACAGCGCCGCTGTTGAGTAAGAATTCGCGCCCGGATCGGTGATCCGGGCCGAATGGCGGGGCCGTATCCCGGCCCTGTCCTGTCCGAGACGGAGGGTTCATCGCAGCCGCGGTGAATAAATCCTTCCCGAGATGGGGAACGAGATGAGATTTCCGGCGGCGGCATTCGCTCTCGGGTGATCTTGGCCTCGGGACCCTGACATTGGACCCGAACGCCGCCCCGTGGAGGGTGGCACAACTGAGCCGGGGGGAAACCCCCAGATTTGGAGTGAAACTGTGGATAGAGCCCAGAAAGAGAAAGTGGTCGATGAACTCGGCCAGATCTTCGAAAGCTCTGGCGTCGTGGTGGTTGCCCACTACACGGGTCTGACAGTTGCCGAGATGCAGGATCTTCGTGCCCGTGCCCGTGCGGCCGAGGCATCGGTCCGCGTCGCCAAGAACAGGCTCGCCAAGATCGCCCTTGAGGGCAAGCCGTGCGCAAGCATTGCTGACTACCTCTCGGGCATGACCGTGCTGACCTTTTCCGAGGACCCCGTGGCAGCAGCCAAGGTGGCCGAGGATTTCGCCAAGGATAACAAGAAATTCGAGATCCTTGGCGGGGCAATGGGCAGCACGGCTCTGGACCGTGCCGGTGTCGAGGCCACGTCGAAACTGCCGTCGCGCGATGAGCTCATCGCGACGATTGCAGGCATGATCGGCGCACCTGCCTCGAACATCGCGGGGGCCATTGGCGCACCTGCCTCGAACATCGCGAGCATCCTCTCGACGATCGAGGAACGGGCCGAAGCGGCCTGAGGCAAACTGTCAAACGCGTGTGGGGCGGTGCCCCGACGTTGGAACACATCTAGATACGGAAAGAGCTGAACAATGGCTGATCTGAAAAAACTCGCGGAAGAGATCGTCGGTCTGACGCTTCTCGAAGCACAAGAACTGAAAACCATCCTCAAGGACGAGTACGGCATCGAGCCCGCCGCCGGCGGCGCGGTCATGATGGCCGGCCCCGCAGGCGACGCCGGTGGCGAAGCCGCCGAGGAGCAGACCGAATTCGACGTGATCCTGAAATCGGCCGGTGCGTCGAAGATCAACGTCATCAAGGAGGTCCGCGCGATCACGGGCCTTGGTCTCAAGGAAGCCAAGGACCTCGTCGAGGCCGGTGGCAAGGCCGTCAAGGAGCAGGTCTCCAAGGACGAAGCCGAAGAGATCAAGGGCAAGCTGGAAGCAGCCGGCGCCGAGGTCGAACTCAAGTGATCGCCGCACAACGTGTGGCATGACCATAGGCTGGGCCCGGAAAATCCGGGCCCGGCCGAACCTGTCTCAGAGAGGCCCTGGCCGTGCCGGGGGTTCTTTCAGGCGAGGTTCGTGCGATCGGGAGGCCTCTGGTGGGACAGAGGCCGGGAATGGATCGCCCCGCCCTCTCGGAAGACCGCGGCGCTGTAGCCCGACAGCGTAGGCGGCCGGTGAGAAACGAAAGGTGAGATCAATCATGGCTCAGACCTACCTCGGCCAGAAGCGTTTGCGCAGGTATTACGGCAAGATTCGTGAAGTTCTGGAGATGCCGAACCTCATCGAGGTTCAGAAATCCTCGTATGACCTGTTCCTTAATTCCGGCGACCAGCCGGAGCCGCAGGACGGCGAGGGGATCAAGGGCGTCTTTCAATCGGCCTTTCCGATCAAGGATTTCAACGAGACCAGCGTGCTCGAGTTCGTCAGCTACGAGCTGGAGAAGCCGAAATACGACGTCGAGGAGTGCATGCAGCGCGACATGACCTATGCCGCGCCGCTCAAGGTCAAGCTGCGGCTCATCGTGTTCGATGTGGACGAGGATACCGGCGCGAAATCCGTCAAGGATATCAAGGAGCAGGACGTGTTCATGGGCGACATGCCGCTCATGACGCATAACGGCACCTTTATCGTCAACGGCACCGAGCGCGTGGTCGTCAGCCAGATGCACCGTAGCCCTGGCGTGTTCTTCGACCATGACAAGGGCAAGACGCACAGCTCGGGCAAGCTGTTGTTCACCTGCCGCATCATCCCCTATCGCGGCTCGTGGCTCGATTTCGAGTTCGACGCCAAGGACATCGTGTATGCCCGCATCGACCGGCGCCGCAAGCTGCCGGTGACGACGCTGCTCTATGCGCTCGGTCTCGATCAGGAAGGCATCATGAATGCCTATTACGACACCGTCGACTACAAGCTGAAGAAGAAGAAGGGCTGGGTCACCAAGTTCTTCCCCGAGCGGGTACGCGGCACGCGCCCGACCTATGACCTGGTGGACGCCAAGACCGGCGAGGTCATCTGCGAAGCGGGCAAGAAGGTCACGCCGCGCGCCGTCAAGCAGCTCATCGACGAGGGCAAGGTTGCCAACCTGCTGGTGCCCTTCGACCAGATCGTGGGCAAGTTCGTTGCGCGCGACATCATCGACGAGGAAACCGGCGCGATCCATGTCGAGGCGGGCGATGAGCTGACGCTGGAGTACGACAAGGACGGCACCGTGACCGGCGGCACGCTTCAGGCGCTGCTCGACGCCGGGATCACCGATATCCCGGTGCTCGACATCGACGGGATCAACGTGGGCCCCTACATCCGCAACACGATGGCGGTGGACAAGAACATGAGCCGCGAGAGCGCGCTGATGGACATCTATCGCGTGATGCGCCCCGGCGAGCCGCCCACCGAGGAGGCCTCGACGGCACTCTTTGACACGCTGTTCGCGGATTCCGACCGCTACGATCTTTCGGCGGTGGGCCGCGTCAAGATGAATATGCGCCTCAACCTCGACAAGCCCGACACGCAGCGCACGCTGGACCGCGACGATATCGTGGCCTGTGTCAAGGCGCTGGTGGAGCTGCGCGACGGCAAGGGTGACGTCGATGATATCGACCACCTCGGCAACCGCCGGGTGCGTTCGGTGGGCGAGTTGATGGAGAACCAGTATCGCGTGGGTCTTCTGCGGATGGAGCGCGCGATCAAGGAGCGGATGAGCTCGGTCGAGATCGACACCGTGATGCCGCAGGATCTCATCAACGCCAAGCCCGCGGCGGCGGCTGTGCGTGAATTTTTCGGCTCTTCGCAGCTGTCGCAGTTCATGGACCAGACCAACCCGCTGTCGGAGGTCACCCACAAGCGGCGCCTCTCGGCGCTTGGGCCGGGGGGTCTGACGCGCGAGCGGGCGGGGTTCGAGGTACGCGACGTGCACCCGACCCATTACGGCCGCATGTGCCCCATCGAGACGCCGGAAGGGCCGAATATCGGTCTCATCAACAGCCTCGCCACATTCGCGCGGGTCAACAAGTACGGCTTTATCGAGACCCCGTATCGCCGCGTCGAGAACGGGCAGGTCACCGACGAGGTGGTCTACATGTCCGCCACCGAGGAGATGCGCCACACCGTGGCGCAGGCCAACGCGACGCTCGATGAGGATGGCAGGTTCGTCAACGAGATGGTCAACACGCGGCGGTCGGGCGAATACATGCTCGCCCCCGTGGAGCACGTGGACCTGATCGACGTGAGCCCCAAGCAGCTCGTCTCCGTGGCTGCCTCGCTGATCCCGTTCCTGGAAAACGACGACGCCAACCGCGCGCTCATGGGCTCGAACATGCAGCGGCAATCGGTGCCGACCCTGCGCTCGGAGGCGCCGCTCGTGGGGACCGGCATCGAGGGCAAGGTGGCCGAGGATTCCGGCGCTGCCATCATGGCGCGGCGCGCGGGCGTGATCGACCAGGTGGATGCGCAGCGCATCGTGGTGCGCGCCACCGAGGATCTCGAGATCGGCGATCCCGGTGTCGATATCTACCGGCTGCGCAAGTTCCAGCGTTCGAACCAGAACAGCTGCATCAACCAGCGTCCGCTGGTCAAGGTGGGTGACACGGTCGAAAAGAACGAGGTCATCGCCGACGGCCCCTGCACCGACATGGGTGAGCTGGCGCTGGGCAAGAACGTGATCGTCGCGTTCATGCCGTGGAACGGCTACAACTACGAAGACTCGATCCTGATCTCGGAACGGATCGTGCGCGACGACGTGTTCACCTCTGTCCATATCGAGGAATTCGAGGTTGCCGCCCGCGACACCAAGCTGGGACCGGAAGAGATCACCCGCGACATTCCCAACGTGGGCGAGGAGGCGCTGCGCAACCTCGACGAGGCGGGGATCGTCTATATCGGGGCCGACGTGCAGCCCGGCGACATCCTGGTGGGCAAGATCACCCCCAAGGGCGAAAGCCCGATGACGCCCGAGGAAAAACTGCTGCGCGCGATCTTTGGCGAGAAGGCGAGCGACGTGCGCGACACCTCGCTGCGCGTCAAGCCGGGCGATTTCGGCACCGTGGTCGAGGTGCGCGTGTTCAACCGCCACGGCGTGGAAAAGGACGAGCGCGCGTTGCAGATCGAGCGCGAGGAGGTCGAGCGTCTGGCGCGTGACCGCGATGACGAGATGGCGATCCTCGAGCGCAACATCTACGCGCGTCTTCAGCAGCTTATCCTCGGCAAGGTGGCGGTCAAGGGGCCCAAGGGCGTCAAGGCCAATTCCGAGATCACCGAGGAATTGCTCAGCACGCTGACCCGCGGCCAGTGGTGGCAGCTCGCGCTCAAGGACGAGGCGGATGCGCAGGTGGTCGAGGCGCTGCACGAGCAGTTCGAGGTGCAGAAGCGCACGCTCGAGGCCCGCTTCGAAGACAAGGTCGAGAAGGTGCGCCGCGGCGATGACCTGCCACCGGGCGTGATGAAGATGGTCAAGGTCTTCATCGCCATCAAGCGCAAGCTGCAACCCGGCGACAAGATGGCCGGGCGCCACGGCAACAAGGGCGTGATCTCCAAGGTGATCCCGATGGAGGACATGCCGTTCCTCGCCGATGGTACGCCGGTCGATGTCTGCCTCAACCCGCTGGGCGTGCCCAGCCGGATGAACGTGGGCCAGATCCTCGAGACGCATATGGGCTGGGCCGCGCGCGGCCTCGGGCTGCAGATCGACGAGGCGCTCAAGGACTATCGCCGCAGCGGCGATCTGACCCCGGTGCGCGAGGCGATGCGTATCGCCTATGGCGACGAGGTCTACGAGGAGGGCATCGCCGGCATGGACGAGGGTGCTCTTGTCGAGGCGGCGAGCAACGTGACTGGCGGTGTGCCGATCGCGACGCCGGTCTTTGACGGCGCCAAGGAGCCCGATGTCAACGACGCGCTCAAGCGTGCGGGCTTTGACGAGAGCGGCCAGTCGCAGCTCTTCGATGGGCGCACGGGCGAGCAGTTCTCGCGACCGGTGACCGTGGGCGTCAAGTACCTGCTCAAGCTGCACCACCTGGTGGACGACAAGATCCACGCGCGCTCGACCGGGCCGTACAGCCTGGTGACCCAGCAACCGCTGGGCGGCAAGGCGCAGTTCGGCGGCCAGCGCTTCGGCGAGATGGAGGTCTGGGCGCTGGAAGCCTACGGCGCCGCCTACACGCTGCAGGAGATGCTCACCGTCAAGTCCGACGACGTGGCGGGCCGCACCAAGGTCTACGAGAGCATCGTGAAAGGCGAGGACAATTTCGAGGCCGGCGTGCCGGAATCGTTCAACGTGCTCGTGAAAGAGGTGCGGGGTCTCGGCCTCAACATGGAACTCCTGGATGCGGAGGAGGATGAGTAAGCGCCGCGCGCCGGACCCTTTGAAAGGGTCCGGCCCGTTTTCTTTGCAAGAAGACGGCGCTGTTCCTCTCTCTACCGCCAGCCTCTAAGGATTTTAAAATGAACCAGGAACTCACGAATAACCCGTTCAACCCCGCGGCCCCGGCCAAGGTGTTCGACGAAATCAAGGTCAGCCTTGCCAGCCCCGAGCGTATCCTCAGCTGGTCCTATGGCGAGATCAAGAAGCCCGAGACCATCAACTACCGGACGTTCAAGCCCGAGCGTGACGGCCTGTTCTGTGCGCGCATCTTTGGCCCGATCAAGGATTACGAATGCCTGTGCGGCAAGTACAAGCGCATGAAGTACCGCGGCGTCGTGTGCGAGAAATGCGGTGTCGAGGTGACGCTGCAAAAGGTCCGGCGCGAGCGCATGGGCCATATCGAACTGGCCGCGCCCTGCGCGCATATCTGGTTCCTGAAATCGCTGCCGTCGCGCATCGGCCTGATGCTCGACATGACGCTGCGCGATCTGGAACGGGTGCTGTATTTCGAGAACTACGTGGTGATCGAGCCCGGCCTGACCGATCTGACCTATGGCCAGATGCTGTCGGAAGAAGAATTCATGGACGCGCAGGACGCCTATGGCATGGACGCCTTCACCGCCAATATCGGCGCCGAGGCGATCCGCGAGATGCTGGCCAATATCGACCTCGAGAACGAGGCCGAGACGCTGCGCGCCGATCTCAAGGAAGCGACCGGCGAGCTCAAGCCCAAGAAGATCATCAAGCGGCTCAAGGTGGTGGAATCTTTCCTCGAATCCGGCAACCGCCCGGAATGGATGATCATGACGGTGCTGCCGGTCATCCCGCCGGAACTGCGCCCGCTTGTGCCGCTCGACGGTGGCCGGTTCGCCACTTCGGACCTCAACGATCTCTATCGCCGGGTCATCAACCGCAACAACCGCCTCAAGCGGCTGATCGAGCTGCGCGCGCCCGACATCATCGTGCGCAACGAAAAGCGGATGCTGCAGGAGGCGGTGGACGCGCTGTTTGACAACGGTCGCCGCGGTCGGGTCATCACCGGCGCCAACAAGCGCCCGCTCAAGTCGCTGTCGGACATGCTCAAGGGCAAGCAGGGCCGTTTCCGCCAGAACCTGCTGGGCAAGCGGGTCGATTTCTCGGGTCGCTCGGTGATCGTGACCGGCCCGGAGCTCAAGCTGCATCAATGCGGCCTGCCCAAGAAGATGGCGCTGGAGCTGTTCAAGCCGTTCATCTACTCGCGGCTCGAGGCAAAGGGCCTCAGCAGCACGGTGAAGCAGGCCAAGAAACTCGTGGAAAAAGAGCGCCCCGAGGTCTGGGATATCCTCGACGAGGTGATCCGCGAACACCCGGTGATGCTCAACCGCGCACCGACGTTGCACCGGCTGGGCATCCAGGCGTTCGAGCCGATGCTCATCGAGGGCAAGGCGATCCAGCTTCACCCGCTGGTCTGCGCCGCGTTCAACGCCGATTTCGACGGCGACCAGATGGCCGTGCACGTGCCGCTGAGCCTCGAGGCACAGCTCGAGGCGCGGGTGTTGATGATGTCCACCAACAACGTGCTCAGCCCCGCCAACGGCGCACCGATCATCGTGCCGTCGCAGGACATGATCCTCGGGCTTTACTACGTGACGCTGGAGCGCGAGGGGATGAAGGGCGAGGGCATGGTGTTCTCGTCGCTCGATGAGGTGCAGCATGCGCTCGACGCGGGCGAGGTCCACCTGCACGCGCGCGTGACCGTCCGTGCCCCGCAGATCGACGAGGAAGGCAACGAGACCTTTGCCCGCGTCGAGACCACCCCGGGGCGCGCCAAGCTCGGCGCACTGCTGCCGCCCAACGCCAAGGCGCCGTTCAGCCTGGTGAACCGGCTGTTGCGCAAGAAGGAGGTGCAGCAGATCATCGACACCGTCTACCGCTATTGCGGTCAGAAGGAATCGGTCATCTTCTGCGACCAGATCATGACCATGGGTTTCCGCGAGGCGTTCAAGGCCGGGATTTCCTTTGGCAAGGACGACATGGTGATCCCCGAGCAGAAATGGCCGATCGTCGAGGAGACCCGCACGCTCGTGAAGGGATTCGAGCAGCAGTACATGGACGGTCTCATCACGCAGGGCGAGAAGTACAACAAGGTCGTCGATGCCTGGTCGAAGTGCAACGACAAGGTGACCGAGGCGATGATGAACGCCATTTCCGCCGAGAAGCGCGACGAAGACGGCGGCGTGATGGAACCCAACAGCGTCTATATGATGGCCCACTCCGGTGCCCGTGGTTCGGTCACGCAGATGAAGCAGCTGGGGGGCATGCGCGGCCTGATGGCCAAGCCCTCGGGCGACATCATCGAGACGCCGATCATCTCGAACTTCAAGGAAGGCCTGACCGTTCTCGAATACTTCAACTCGACCCACGGCGCGCGTAAGGGCCTGTCCGATACCGCGCTCAAGACGGCGAACTCGGGCTACCTGACCCGTCGTCTGGTGGACGTGTCGCAGGACTGCATCGTGCGCCAGCACGATTGCGGAACCGAACGCGCGATCACCGTGGAGGCAGCGGTCAATGACGGCGAGGTAATCGCCTCGCTCGCCGAGCGCAGCCTCGGTCGTGTCGCCGCCGATGACATCGTCGATCCGGTGTCGGGACGCGTTCTGGTCTCTGCCGGTCAGCTCATCGACGAGCGCATGGCCGACATACTCGACGAAACGGCGGTGCAGACCGTGCGCCTGCGCTCGCCGCTGACCTGCGAGGTCGATGACGGTGTCTGCGCCATGTGCTACGGGCGCGATCTGGCACGCGGCACGCTGGTGAATATCGGCGAGGCCGTGGGCATCATCGCCGCGCAGTCGATCGGCGAGCCGGGCACGCAGCTTACCATGCGGACCTTCCACATCGGCGGTGTCGCGCAGGGCGGGCAGCAATCGTTCCAGGAATCGAGCCAGGAGGGCGTGATCGCGTTCGAGAACGCGCAAACGCTGGTCAATTCGCGTGGCGAGACACTGGTGATGGGCCGCAACATGAAGCTGCGCATCATGTCCGATGCCGGCGTGGAGCTTGCCGGGCACAAGCTGGGCTATGGCACCAAGCTGTTCGTCGAGGAAGGCGAACGCATCACCCGTGGCCAGAAGCTGTTTGAGTGGGACCCCTACACCCTGCCGATCCTCGCCGAGAAGCCCGGCAAGGCCAAGTTCGTCGATCTCGTCACCGGCGTCGCCGTGCGCGATGTCACCGACGAGGCCACCGGCATGACCCAGAAGATCGTGACCGACTGGCGTGCGGCACCGCGCGGCAACGAGCTCAAGCCCGAAATCTTCATCATCGGAGCGGATGGCGAGCCGGTGCGCAACGACGTGGGCAACCCGGTGATCTACCCGATGTCCGTCGATGCGATCCTGTCGGTCGAGGACGGCGAGACCGTCGAGGCGGGCGACGTGGTGGCGCGCATCCCGCGCGAGGGCGGCAAGACCAAGGACATCACCGGCGGTCTGCCGCGGGTGGCGGAACTGTTCGAGGCGCGCCGGCCCAAGGATCACGCCATCATCGCCGAGATCGACGGTTATGTGCGCTTTGGCAAGGACTACAAGAACAAGCGCCGCATCAGTATCCAGCCCTCCGACGACAGCCGCGAGCCGGTGGAATACATGGTGCCCAAGGGCAAGCACATCCCGGTGCAGGAGGGGGATTATGTCCAGAAGGGCGACTATATCATGGACGGCAACCCGGCGCCGCATGATATCCTGGCGATCCTGGGCGTCGAGGCGCTGGCCAACTACATGATCGACGAGGTGCAGGAGGTCTATCGTCTGCAGGGCGTCAAGATCAACGACAAGCACATCGAGGTCATCGTGCGCCAGATGCTCCAGAAATGGGAGATCGACGAGTCGGGCGACACGACGCTGCTCAAGGGCGAGCATCTCGACAAGGTCGAGTTCGAAGAGGCCAATGCCAAGGCCGAGGCCCGTGGCGGACGTCCTGCCACCGGCGCGCCGATCCTGTTGGGCATCACCAAGGCGTCGTTGCAGACGCGCTCGTTCATCTCGGCGGCGTCGTTCCAGGAGACGACGCGCGTGCTGACCGAGGCTTCGGTGCAGGGCAAGCGTGACCGGCTCGTGGGGCTCAAGGAGAACGTGATCGTCGGGCGCCTGATCCCGGCGGGCACGGGCCGGGCCACGGCAGAGGTGCGCCGCGTCGCCCAGAGCCGCGACAATGTCGTGATCGAGGCCCGCCGCGAGGAGGCCGAAGCCGCCGCCGCGCTGGCCGCGCCGGTCGTGGATGACGATGTGAGCGCGGACGACGTGTTCGACAACTTCGTGGAAACGCCGGAGGGCCGCGAGGACTGATCACCTCGGTCAGACGAGACAGGAAAGCCCGGCCGTTTGGCCGGGCTTTTCGCGTTTCGGGCCCTGCTCTCATTCAATGAAAGCGGATCGGGATCCCTTCAGGATTTCGCCCGCGCCGCGCCCTGCGCGTGCAGTTCGTCGAGCGGGATATGGCAATGGATGACGTGACCGTCTGCCGTCTGCCGCGCGGGCGGCGTGTCTGTCTCGCATATGGCGCCGCGTTTCACCGGGCAGCGCCGCTGGAACGGGCAGCCCCGCGCGGGCGGCGCAAGCTCGACTGCGTCCTCGGCCAAAAGCCGCGGTGCGTGGTCGGGATCGGGGGCGAGCACCGCGCCGAGCAGGACATCGGTATAGGGGTGATGGGGCGGGGCAAAGACTGCCTCGGTCGGCCCCGCCTCGCAGATGCGCCCCTGGTAGAGCACCGCGACCCGGTCCGATAGCGCGCGCACAACCGTCAGATCGTGGCTGACGAAGATGAAGCCGGTGCCGTGGCGCGCCTTGAGATCGCCCAGCAATTCGAGCACGGCGGCCTGCACCGAGACGTCGAGCGCCGAGGTGATCTCGTCGCACAGCACGGCCTCGGGCCCGGCGGCAAAGGCGCGCGCCACCGCCACGCGCTGTTTCTCGCCCCCCGAGAGCTGCCCCGGCAGGCGGTCGAGGTAATGCGCGCCGAGGCGCACGGTCTCGAGCAATTCGGCGGCGCGGTCGTGGCAGGGCTGTCCGCGCAACCCGAAATAGAGCCGCAGGGGCTGGGCGAGGATGTCGCCCACGGACTGCCGCGGGTTGAGGCTTTCGTCCGGGTTCTGGAATATCATCTGGATGCGGCGCAGGGTTTCGGGGCGGCGGCGTTCGGCCGAGGTGGTCAGATCGGTTCCGTCCTCCAGCGCGATCCGCCCGCTGGCGGGCGGCAATAGCCCGGCGATCGCGCGCAGGATGGTGGATTTTCCGCTACCCGATTCGCCCACGAGGCCGAGCGTCTCGCCGTGCCGGAGCGTGAGGTCTATGCCTTCGACAGTGGCCGGGGGGCGGGGGATACCACGGAGCCGCGCCAGAAGGCCGGGGCTGTCATAGCGCACCGAGAGCGCGCGTGTGGAGAGAAGCGGCGGGCCGTCGGTTGCCGCGCCGGGTGCGGTGCTCTCTGACGGGGCGGGGGACGCCACCTTTTCGGGATAGAGGCAGCGCGCGCGCTGGCCGTCGCGCGTTTCGGCCATCGGCGGGGGCGCGGCGCGGCAGTCATCGGTCGCGAGGGTGCAGCGCGGGGCAAAGGCACAGCCCGTTCGCGGTATGTCGGGCGTGGGCGGTCGCCCATCGAGTGCGCGAGGCAGGGTGCGCGCGCCGAGCCGGGGGATCGCCGCCAGCAGCGCCGCCGCGTAGGGATGCGAGGGTGCGGTCAGCACCGACCTCGCCGGGCCCGCGAGCACCGTCTCGCCCGCGTAGAGCACATGCACCCGGTCACAGACCTGCGCGATCACACCGAGATCGTGGCTGACATAGACCATCGCCATGTCGCGCTCGCGCGCCAGCCCGCGCAGCAGCGCGAGGATATGGGCCTGCGTGGTCACGTCGAGCCCGGTGGTGGGCTCGTCGAGCAGCAGGGCCTCGGGCTCGCCCGCCAGTGCCATCGCGATGGCCACGCGCTGTTGCTGCCCGCCCGAGAGCTCGTGCGGGTAGCGCCGCAGGATCGTGTCGGGATCGGGCAGGCGCACCTGCGCGAGCAGGTCGCGTGCGCGCGTGCGGTGGGTGGCCGGGTCGTGGTCGCAATGGAGGCGCAGCGCCTCGGCGATCTGCGTGCCGATGCGCTGCGTGGGTGTCAGCGCCTGCCCGGAGTTCTGCGGGATCAGGCCCAGCTTGCCGCCGCGGATGCGCGCGAGGGCAGGGGGCGCGAGGGCGAACATGTCCTGCCCGTCGAACCGCGCTGCGCCACCCAGCCGCGCCAGCCCGTGGCGCAGGTAGCCCATCGCCGCCAGTGCCAGCGTGCTCTTGCCCGAGCCGCTCTCGCCCACGATGCCCACGCTCTCGCCCCGGCAGACCGCCAGATCGACCTCGTGCAGCACCGGCAGCATTGCCCCTGACCGCCCACGAAAGCCCACGCTGAGCCCGGAAATGTCGATGAGGGGGGGCTGTGCGCTCATCTCAGATCACTGCCTTGCGGCTGCGGTCCAGCCCCAGCGTCTTGGCCAGCGCGTCGGCGGTGAGGTTGATGCCGATGATGAGGGTCGAAAGTGCGACCACCGGCGCGATCACGCCCAGCGGCGCCAGCGACATGTAGACCCGCGCATCCGACACCATCAGCCCCCAATCAGGGCGCGGCGGGGCCACGCCAAAGCCGAGGAACGACAGCGCCGAGAAGCCCAGGAGCATCCACGACCAGCGCATCGCGCCCTCCACCAGCAGCGTGTCGGTGACGTTGGGCAGGATCTCGCGGCGCACGATATCGAACGGGCGATGCCCGCGCGCCCGCGCCGCCGAGACAAAATCGCGCGCCACCACCTCGTGCGCGGCGGCGCGCGCCACCCGGATCACCGGGATGCCGAAGAAGAAGGCAAGCGTGGGCAGGAGCACCTCGCCGCCGGTGCCGAACACGGTGATGAGCACCAGCAGCGGCAGGATGCCGGGCAGGGCGAGGAATGCGTCCACCACCCGCATCGCCACCTCGTCCGGCCAGCCGCCGCGCAGCCCCAGCCACACGCCGGTGAGCCCGCCCCAGATCATCGCCACCGGCGTGGCGATGCCGGTGATGACCAGTGCCTCGCGCCCGCCCAGCATGACGCGGGTCAGCACGTCGCGCCCGAGGTGATCGGTGCCCAGCCAATGCGCGGCTGAGGGCCCTGTAAGAGTACCGGTGGCGTCCATCGACTTGTAATCGTAGGGCACGATCCACGGGCTCGTGAGCGCCAGCGCAAGGTGAAGTGTCACCAGCGTCAGCCCGATCGCCCCCGAGGGTCGCGCCATCATGTCGCGCAGCACGCCGCGCGCGCGCCCGGCGGTAGAGAGCGCCGCGCCGCTCATCGCTGCCTCGCGCGGTGGCTGCGCAGGCGCGGGTTGAGCGCCAGGCTGAGGATGTCGGCCACGAGGTTCACGCCGACATAGGTCGCCGCGACGATCATCGTGATCGCCTGCACGACCGGCAGGTCGCGGTCGGAAATGGCATCGACCAGCAGGCGACCGAGGCCGGGATAGTTGAACACCACCTCCACCACCACCACGCCACCCAGCAGCCACGCCACGGTGAGCGCGATCACGTTGATCGCGGGCAACAGCGCGTTGGGCAGCGCGTGTCGGAACACGATTCGCCAGTAGGGCACGCCCTTGAGCGTGGCCATCTGCACGTAGTCCGAGGCCATCGCCTCGATCACGGAGGCGCGGATCATCCGCATCACGTGGGCGATCATCAGCATGGTCAGCACCGTCGAGGCGAGGATGAACTCGGGAAAGAACTCCAGCGGCGGCGCGTCGGCGGGGGTGAGCACGATGGCGGGCACCCATCCCAGCCAGATGGCGAATACGAGGATCAGCACCGTCGCGGCGACGAATTCGGGGATCGTCATGGCGAGGATCACGCCGGTGGAAAACAAGAGATCCGGCCAGCGGTCGCGGGTGAGCCCCGCCACCACCCCCAGCGTGATCGCCAGCGGGATGCCGACGGCCAGCGCACCCGCCGCCAACAGCAGCGAGTTGCGCACCCGGTAGCCGACCATCTGGGCGATGCTTTCCTGTCCGCCCGCCGACATGCCGAAATCGCCCTGCACGACACCTGCCGCCCACTCGGCATAGCGGGCGAGGGCGGGGGTATCGAGCCCCATCGCCTTGCGGCAGGCAGCGAGCGCCTCGCCATGGGCGTCACGTTCGAGGATGGCGGTGCAGGCATCGCCTGGCAGCGCCTCGACCCCGAGAAAGATGATGACGGACACCAGCCACACGGTCACCAGACCGAGCGCGAAACGCCGTGCGATCAGCCCGTACATGCCGTCGTGTCTCCCCAAGCCGGCCTTTCAACGGGCCGTTTGCGTCTTAAGCCTAGACCAGCCCCGTGGTTCGCGTCGATAGGGGGACTGTGCTGCAACCATACTTTGCGATCAAACACGCGTGTGGCAACGGTAAATATTCTGTTGTTGTTGATAATGAGGTGCATTTGACTTGATGAGGGTGCAAATTTTGCGCGTATTCACTGCGTGGCACCCTTTCACGGGCAGTGGTTCACGTTCCCGACCCGCCAGCCCTGCCCGTGCCACTGCAGGTCCGTCACCGACAGCGGGTCGATGCGGTGGCCGAACGCCTCGTAGGCCGTGATCCCGAGCGCCGCCTGCACCTGTGTCAGGATGGTGCCCATATGCGCCACGGCGACGATATCGCGCCCGGGATGCGCGGCACGCAGGCGCGCGACCGCACCCCCGACACGGGCGGATACCTCGTGCCAGCTTTCGCCGCCGGGTGGGCGCACATCGCCCGGCGCGTCCCAGAAGGCGCGCAGGCGGGGCTGGTCGGGGATGGTGTCGAAGGGCTGCAATTCCCAGTCGCCGAAGTGGATCTCGCGCAGGTCCGGGTCGTCCGCAAGGCGCGGGCGCGGACCCGCGATGGCGTCGGCGGTGGCCCGCGCGCGGGCGAGATCGGAGGAGATCACCAGCGCGTCCCCCGGCAGGTGTGCCGAGAGCCGTGCGAGCCGGGTGGTATCGCCCAGATCGGCGGGCAGGTCGGACCAGCCGACCATGTCGGTCGCATGGGTGGGCCCATGCCGGACCCAGAAGACGCGGCTCATGGCAGGTGTCCCTTGAGAACCTGCGGCAGGCCAGCGATGACGTTGACCACCAGCCCCGCGCGCGCTGCGAGCTGCTGGTTGAGTGCGCCCTGAGCGTTCTGAAACCGCCGCGCCAGCGCGTTTTCGGGCACCACCGACAGGCCGACCTCGTTGGAGACCACCACCACCGGCGCCGCGCAGGCGTCGAGTGCGTCGAACAGCGCGGCCTCGGCCTCGACCATATCGCTGTCGGCCAGCAGGTGATTGGACAGCCACATGGTCGCGCAGTCGAGCAGCACCACCTCGTCCACCCGCGCCGCGCCGAGCGCCGGGGCGAGATCGCGAGGCGCCTCGAGCGTGCGCCACGCGGGGCCGCGCCGGGCGCGGTGGCGGTCGAGCTTGGCGCGCATCTCGGCGTCATGCGCCTCGGCCGTGGCGAGATAGAGCCTCGCACCGCCCACTGCGGCGACAAGCCCCTCTGCGAAAACGGATTTTCCAGAGGCCGCGCCGCCGAGAACGAGGCTGAGCCGTGATAACATGAGTCACAAACTCTCCATATTGTGATCCGATCACCTCTTGTCTGCGTAGCACTGAGTGAATTGCTCGGAAAGAGCGCATCCGCACCAGACGCATGACAGGGGGATCACATGCCGCTCGATGCACCGCAGACAAGTTCCATGTCCCGCACCGCGATGAAGGCGGAGATGCTGGACGCAGAAACCGAACTCGCGCTTGCCCATGCGTGGCGCGACCATCGCGACGAGCAGGCGCTGCATCGGCTCATCAACGCCTATATGCGGCTGGCGATCTCGATGGCATCCAAGTTCCGCCGCTACGGGGCGCCGATGAACGACCTAATCCAGGAGGCGGGGCTGGGCCTGATGAAGGCTGCCGACAAGTTCGACCCCGATCGCGGCGTGCGGTTCTCGACCTATGCCGTGTGGTGGATCAAGGCCAGCATCCAGGATTACGTGATGCGCAACTGGTCGATGGTGCGCACCGGCTCGACCTCCAGCCAGAAATCGCTGTTCTTCAACATGCGCCGCGTGCAGGCGCGGCTGGAGCGCGAGGCGATGGCCAATGGCGAGGAGCTTGACGGCTACCAGCTGCGCGAGATGATCGCGCACGAGGTGGGCGTGCCGCTTCGGGACGTGGAGATGATGGAAGGGCGGTTGTCGGGCTCCGACTTCTCGCTCAACGCCACGCAATCCACCGAGGAGGACGGGCGCGAGTGGATCGACACGATCGAGGACGAGGGCGCGCGCGGCGATGTGGGTGTCGAGCACGATCTCGACATGGGCGCGCTGCGTGGCTGGCTCGCCGAGGCGATGACCCACCTGAGTGAGCGCGAAAGTTTCATCGTGCGCGAGCGCAAACTGCGCGAGGCGCCCCGCACGCTCGAAAGCCTGGGCGAGGAGCTCAACCTCAGCAAGGAGCGGGTGCGACAGATCGAGGCGGCGGCGTTCCAGAAAATGCGCCGCTATCTTGAAAGACACGCCGGCGAGGTGCAGAACCTGCTCGCATGAGCCTGCGCCTTGCCCTCGCGTTTGTCCTGAGCCTGGTTGCCCTACCGGTGGCGGCGCAGGACGTTGTGGTCCTCGGCGAGGTGCATGACAACCCCGCCCACCACGCCGAACAGGCGCGTCGCGTGGCCGCGCTCGCGCCCCGCGCGCTCGTCTTCGAGATGCTGACGCCCGAGCAGGCGGCGCGCGTGACGCCCGCGTTGATCGCCGACGCGGATGCGATGGAAGAGGCGCTTGACTGGGCCGAGAGCGGGTGGCCGGATTTCTCGATGTATCACCCGATCTTTGCCGCCGCCCCCGAGGCCACCGTTTACGGCGCGCAGGTGCCGCGCGAAGCGGCGCGGGGCGTGTTCGAGGTCGGCGCAGCAGAGGCGTTTGGGCCAGGGGCCGCGGCCTATGGTCTGACCGAGCCGCTGTCTGATGCGGAGCAGGCGGGGCGCGAGGCGATGCAGAAGGAAGCCCATTGCAACGCCCTGCCCGAGGAGGCGCTGCCCGGCATGGTGGCGGTGCAGCGGCTGCGCGACGCGGTGCTGGCGCGCGCCGTGGTCCGGGCGATGGAAGAGACCGGCGGACCGGTGGCGGTCATCACCGGCAACGGCCATGCGCGGCGCGACCACGGCATGCCCGCCTATCTTGCCCGCGTCGCTCCCGATCTGACGGTATACGTGCTGGGCCAGACCGAGGACGGCGCGCCGCTTGCGAGCGGATTTGACGAGGTGATCTCGGCCCCGGCGGCGGAGCGCCCCGATCCCTGCGCCGCCTTGCGTTGAGCCGCGCGACCTTGCACCGCCCTGCGCCGCGCCATACTGTCGGCTCCGAATTGGCGGGAGACACGGCCATGCTGGCCTCACGGCGCATTCTTCTGATCGTCGGCGGCGGGATCGCCGCCTACAAGGCGCTCGACCTCATCCGGCGGCTGCGCGAGCGCGGGGCGGAGGTGGTGCCGGTCCTGACGCGGGGCGGGGCGGAATTCGTCACGCCGCTGTCGGTTTCGGCGCTGGCGGGGCGCAAGGTGTTCACGGATCTGTTCGACCTGACCGACGAGGCCGAGATGGGGCATATCGAGCTCAGCCGGTCCGCCGACCTGATCGTGGTGGCCCCCGCCACGGCCGACCTGATGGCGAAGATGGCGCATGGCCATGCCGATGACCTGGCCTCGACGCTGCTGCTGGCCACCGACACGCCCGTGCTGCTGGCGCCCGCGATGAACGTGCGCATGTGGCAGCATCCCGCGACGCAGCGCAATATCGCGACGCTCAAGGCCGACGGGATCGGGTTTGTCGGCCCGGACGTGGGCGACATGGCGTGTGGAGAGCACGGGCCGGGCCGCATGGCCGAGGTGCCGCAGATCGTGGACGCGATCGGGGCGGCGCTGGCCGATGGGCCGCTCGCGGGCCGCCGCGTGCTGGTGACCTCGGGGCCGACGCACGAGCCCATCGACCCGGTGCGCTATATCGCCAACCGATCCTCCGGCGCGCAAGGTGCTGCGATTGCGCGGGAATTGGCCGCGCTCGGGGCCGAGGTGGTGTTTGTCACTGGCCCTGCCACCGTGCCGCCGCCCGGTGGGGTGGACGTGATTCGGGTGGAGACCGCACAGGAGATGCTAGCGGCGGTGGAGGGCGCGCTGCCCGCCGATGCCGCGATCTTTGCCGCCGCGGTGGCCGACTGGCGCGTGGTGGGGGCAAGCACCCGCAAGATCAAGAAGGGGGCAGGGGGTACCCCGGCGCTGGAGTTTGCCGAGAATCCCGACATCCTCGCGACGGTGAGCGCGATGGAGGCGGGGCGCCCGCGTCTCGTCGTGGGCTTTGCCGCCGAGACCTGCGACGTGATCGGCCACGCCACCGCCAAGCGTGCGCGCAAGGGCTGTGACTGGATCGTTGCCAACGATGTGAGCCACGCTACCGGGATCATGGGCGGAACCGAGAATGCCGTTACGCTCATCACCGGGGACGGTGAGGAAGAGTGGCCGCGCATGGGCAAGCGCGAGGTGGCACGCAAGCTGGCCGAGCGGGTCGCGCGGGCGCTGGCCTGAGGAACCTGGATATTTCTGGCAAGATGAAGAGGGACGCATGCTGATCGTCGCGTTTCAATGGGAGGAGGGGGCGGACCGCGCGCTGGGCTTGCCCGCCTATGAGACGGCGGGGGCGGCGGGGGCCGATCTGCGCGCGAATTTCCCCGACCGCGGTGCGGTGACACTGGCACCGGGCGCGCGGGCGCTGGTGCCCACGGGGCTGCGGCTGGCGGTGCCCGCGGGATACGAGGTGCAGTTGCGGCCGCGCTCGGGGCTCGCGCTGAAACACGGGATCACCCTGCCCAACAGCCCCGGCACGATCGACAGCGATTATCGCGGGCCGCTGGGGGTGATCGTGATGAATGCCGGGACCGAGCCGTTCGAGATCACCCACGGTGCGCGGATCGCGCAGATGGTGGTGGCCCCGGTGGCGCGCGCGCGGTTCGAGATGGTGGAGCGCCTTGACGACACCGCGCGTGGCGCGGGCGGCTTTGGCTCGACGGGCGTGGGCTGATGCTTCTGGTTTTGGTCATGGCCGCCGCCCTGTGGGGGATCGGCGCGGCGATGGGCACACCCCGGCGGCTACGCTGGGGGATGATCGCGGGGTTGTGGGCTGCCGTCACACTGGCGCATCTGGTCTTGCCTTTGGGTCATCCCATTCGGGCCGCGACCGGCGAGAGCGCGGCGCTGTGGCTGATGCTGGGCGGCGCGGCGGCGCTGGTGCTGATCTACCGCGCGGGGCTTGGGCGATTGCGCGCACGGGCCGGGGCGCGCGCGGCCAAGGCGGCGGAGACGGGCCCCGCGCCGCTCTTCTCCGAGGCCGAACTCGACCGCTATGCCCGCCACATCGTGCTGCGCGAACTGGGTGGGCCGGGGCAGAAGGCGCTCAAGCAGGCGCGCGTTCTGGTGATCGGCGCGGGGGGGCTTGGATCGCCCGCGCTCTTGTACCTGGCCGCCGCCGGGGTTGGCACGATCGGCGTGATCGACGATGACGAAGTGGACAATTCCAATCTGCAACGACAGGTTATCCACCGGGATGCCGATATCGGTTTACCAAAAGTGCAATCGGCCATGCGGGCGATGCAGGAGCAGAACCCCAATGTCGTGGTGCGCCCCTACCAGCGGCGGCTGAGCCCCGAGATCGCTGCCGATCTCTTTGCCGATTACGATCTGATCCTCGACGGCACCGACAATTTCGACACCCGCTACCTCGCAAATGCCACTGCAACTTCGCATGGGAAGCCGTTGATTTCCGGGGCCCTGTCCCAATGGGAGGGGCAATTGAGCGTGTTTGATCCCGCCCATGGTACGCCCTGCTACGAGTGCATCTTTCCCGAGGCGCCGGCGCCGGGGCTTGCGCCCTCGTGCGCCGAGGCGGGCGTGCTCGGGCCGCTGCCCGGTGTGGTGGGGGCAATGATGGCCGTCGAGGCGGTGAAGATCATCACCGGCGCGGGCGCGCCGCTCAGGGGCGAGATGCTGATCTACGACGCGCTCTATGGCGAAAGCCGCAAGATCGCGCTCAATCGCCGCGCCGATTGCCCGGTCTGTGGCAACCAAGGAGACGAAGATGACCAACCCGCTGCTGGCTGAGTGGGCCACGCCCTTTGCTCTCGCGCCGTTCGACGAGATCGCGGACGCGGATTTTGCGCCTGCCTTCGAGGCTGCGCTGACCGAGGCGCGGGCCGAGGTCGCGGCGATCGCCGGCAATCCAGAGCCACCCAGTTTTGCCAACACGATTCAAGCGCTGGAATTTTCCGGCCGTACGCTTGACCGGGTGCTGTCGGTATTTTTTACGGTGGCCGGAGCCGACAGCAATCCGGCGCGGCAGGACCTTCAGCGGAAGTTCGCGCCGAGGCTGGCGGCGTGGTCGTCTGAGCTTTACGGTAACAAGGCGCTTTTCGCCCGGATCGAGGCGCTGTGGCAGGCGCGCGACACGCTCGGGCTCGCCCAAGAGGAGGCGCGGCTGTTGCTGCTGACGCGCCGGGCCTTCGTGCGGGCCGGGGCGGCGCTCACCGGCGAGGCGGAGGCGCGGATGCGCGCGATCATGGCGCGGCTCGCCGAATTGGGCACGGCGTTCACGCAGAACCTGCTCGCCGACGAGGCGAGCTGGCGAATGGAGCTGGGCGAGGGCGACCTTGACGGGCTACCGGATTTCGTCGTGGCGAATGCGCGGGCGGCGGGGCGTGAGGCGGGGCTCTCGGGACCGGTGATTACCCTGTCACGCTCGCTCATCGTGCCGTTCCTGCAATTCTCGAACCGCCGTGACCTGCGCCGCCGGGCGTTTGAGGCCTGGGCCGCGCGTGGGGCCGGGGGCGGCGACACCGACAACCGCGCGATCGCCGCCGAAATCCTCGCCCTGCGCCGCGAACGCGCGGCGCTCTTGGGCTACGACAGCTTCGCTTCCTACAAGCTCGAGACGCAGATGGCCGGGACACCGGAGGCCGTTCGCGACCTGCTGATGGCAGTCTGGGAGCCCGCGCGCGCGCAGGCCGACCGCGATGCCGATGTACTCACCGCGATGATGCGCGAAGACGGGGTCAACGGTGATCTGGAACCGTGGGACTGGCGCCACTACGCCGAGAAGCGGCGGCAGGCGGAGCACGATCTGGACGAGGCGGCGGTCAAGCCGTACCTGTCCCTCGACGCGATGATTGCGGCGGCGTTCGACTGCGCGCACCGGCTTTTCGGTCTCGAATTCCGCCCGCTCGACGTGGCGCTCTATCACCCGGATTGCCGGGCGTGGGAGGTGACGCGGCAAGGCCGCCACGTCGCCGTCTTTATCAGCGATTATTTCGCCCGCGCGTCCAAGCGGTCGGGGGCGTGGTGTTCGGCCATGCGCGGGCAGGCGAAACGGCCGCAAGTGCAAGGGCCGGTGGTCATCAACGTGTGTAATTTCGCCAAGGGCGATCCGGCGCTTCTGTCCTACGATGACGCGCGGACGCTGTTTCACGAGTTCGGCCACGCGCTGCACCAGATGCTGTCGGATGTCACCTACGAGAGCCTGTCGGGCACCAACGTGGCGCGCGATTTCGTGGAACTGCCCAGCCAGCTTTTCGAGCATTGGCTGGAGGTGCCCGAGGTGCTCGACACCCACGCCCGCCACGTCGAGACCGGCGCGCCGATGCCGCGCGAGTTGCGCGACAAGGTGTTGGCGGCGGCCAATTTCGACATGGGGTTCCAGACCGTGGAATACGTGGCCTCGGCGCTGGTGGACCTCGCCTTTCACGAGGGCGCGCCGCCCGAGGACGCGATGGCGCGGCAGGCGGAGGTGCTGGCCGGGATCGGCATGCCGCGCGCCATTGCCATGCGCCACGCGACCCCGCATTTCGCGCATGTGTTCAGCGGTGACGGCTATTCCAGCGGCTATTACAGCTATATGTGGTCCGAGGTGATGGATGCCGACGCCTTTGCCGCGTTCGAGGAAGCGGGTGGCGCGTTCGATGCCGGGCAGGCGCAGGCGCTGGAACGTCATATCCTGTCGCGGGGCGGCTCGGAGGAGGCGGGCGCGCTCTACGAGGCGTTTCGCGGGCGGATGCCCGGGGTGGCGGCGCTTCTGCGGGGGCGGGGCCTCGCGGCGTGAAAAATCCGGCGAGGCGAATCACTCTCTGTTGACTGATTCCCGGGATTTGCCCTATATCTGGGGGCGAGAGGTCGCGATGCGATCCACCGGTTAATGGCGGCAGGTATGGACGAGGGGCCGATTCAACGGCCCCCGTTCATTTTGGACAGGTGTCTCACGCGCGACCGTCCTTGGGCGAGCCCATCACGACATAGGATGTGATCGCGTTGACCTGCGGCAGTGTGCCGAGCACCTCGGTGTGAAAGCTCTTGTAGGCGGGCAGGTCAGCCACCTCGACGCGCAACAGGTATTCCACCGCGCCGGTGATATTGTGGCATTCCACCACCTCCGGCGCGCGGTCCATCGCCCGCTCGAATGCCTCCTGGCTGGCCTTGGTGTGGCTGCTCAGCCCCACGGTGACATAGGCGCTGAACCCCACCCCGAGCGCCGCGCGATCAAGCACCGCGCGATAGCCCGCGATCACGCCGCGCCGCTCGAGTTCCTGCACCCGGCGCAGGCAGGCCGAGGGAGAGAGACCTACCCGGTCGGCCAGTTCGAGGTTGCTGACCCGCCCGTCTCGTGACAATTCACGCAATATACGTTCGTTTATGTCGTCCATGAAAAGAATTGATTGCATAGATCATTTGAAAACACAATAAAACGCAATTCCAATGCGCCAATGATCGCATAAGGTTGCTTGCATGACACTGGATCTTCTTGCCGCGCTCGCCACCTTTGCCCTCGTCACGGTCATCACGCCGGGGCCCAACAACCTGATGCTCATGGCGTCGGGGACGAATTTCGGCTTCGTGCGGACCATTCCGCACATGCTGGGGATTGGTCTGGGTTTTCCGCTCATGGTGGCCTGCGTGGGGCTGGGGGTGATGCAGGTCTTCGACCTCTGGCCGCTCAGCTACACCCTGCTCAAGTCCGTGTCGGTGGCCTATCTGCTGTATCTCGCGTGGAGGATCGCCAACGCGGCACCACCCGCATCGGCGGACGGGCCGGCGGAGGGCAGGCCGCTCACCTTTCTGCAATCGGCGGCGTTCCAATGGGTCAACCCAAAGGCGTGGAGCATGGCGCTCTCGGCGATCACGCTCTACGCCACGGGCCGCGACCTGATGGCGGTGCTGTGGGTGGCGGGGGTCTACGTGGCCGTGTCGGCGATCAGCACGACAAGCTGGACGGTTCTGGGTCAGCAAGTGCGCCGGTTGCTGAAGAACCCGGCACGACTCAGGGTTTTCAACTGGGTGATGGCGGTGCTCTTGGTGGCGACCCTTGTGCCGGTGCTGTGGCCGGTGGGCTGAGAGGGGAGGCCCTTGGCCTTTTGCCGCCGTTAGGGAGGGCCGCGCATTGGGACCAAGCTGTAAGGGTCCGCTTCACGCCAGGAGCCGCCGATACTGCCCGCGCGGGCCCGCTATGAGCCGTCGCCCGCGCGGTTGCGATTGCAAATCCCGGCCAAGCCCGCCATATACCCGGGCGGCAGACCGGAGGGCTTGAGCGCGATGACCCATTACCTCGACTTCGAAAAACCCCTCGCCGAGATCGAGGGCAAGGCCGAAGAACTGCGCGCGCTCGCGCGCTCCAACGAGGAGATGGATGTCGAGGAAGAGGCCGGCGCGCTCGACCGCAAGGCGGCGGACATGCTGCGCGACCTCTACAAGTCGCTGACGCCGTGGCGCAAATGCCAGGTGGCGCGCCACCCCGAACGCCCGCATTGCCGCGACTATATTGCCGCGCTCTTTTCCGAGTTCACGCCGCTGGCCGGGGACCGCGCCTTTGGCGAGGATGCCGCCGTCATGGGCGGGCTGGCGCGGCTGGGGGATCGCCCGGTCATGGTGATCGGCCACGAGAAGGGACACGACACCCAGAGCCGCCTTGCCCGCAATTTCGGCATGGCCCGCCCCGAGGGCTATCGCAAGGCTGTGCGCCTGATGGAGATGGCCGACCGATTTGGCCTGCCGGTGGTCACGCTGGTGGACACGCCCGGCGCCTATCCCGGCAAGGGCGCCGAGGAGCGCGGGCAGTCCGAAGCCATCGCCCGCGCCACCGAGACCTGTCTGCAGATCGGTGTTCCGCTCGTCTCGGTCATCATTGGCGAGGGCGGATCGGGCGGCGCGGTGGCCTTTGCCAGCGCCAACCGCGTGGCGATGCTGGAACATTCGGTTTATTCGGTCATCAGCCCCGAGGGTTGTGCCTCGATCCTGTGGAAGGATGCCGAGAAGATGCGCGAGGCCGCAGAGGCGCTGCGCCTCACGGCGCAGAACCTCGCCAAGCTGGGCGTCGTGGATCGCATCATCCCCGAGCCGCTCGGCGGCGCGCATCGCGACCGAGAGGCCGCCATCGCGGCGGTCGGCACAGCGATCTCTGCAATGATCGACGGGTTGGCGGCCAAGGATCGCGCCGCGCTCATCCGCGACCGGCGCGAGAAGTTTCTCAAGCTGGGGTCCAAGGGGCTCGCGGCCTGAGCGGGATCAGCCGTCGCCTGTGCCCACCCGCCGCGCGGCGAGCAGCGTCGCCAGCGGGCCGATCACCTCGAAGATCACGGTGGTCGCCACGGTCAACCCGAGGATCAGATCGGCGTGGTCGGGAAATTCCCGCGCGGCGATGAGCGCCATACCTACGGCCACGCCCGCCTGCGGCAGCAGCGCCACGCCATACCACGGGCGATGTGCTGCCGGTGTTCCCGCCAGCGTTCCGCCGATCCATCCGCCCGCCAGCCGCCCGCCGATGCGCAGCACGACATAGGCCGCCCCGATCAGCCCGAACGTGGCGATGCGCGCCGGATCGAGCGAGGCCCCCGCCAGCACGAAGAACAGGATCATGAACGGCCACTGCACATGTTCGATCTCGTGAAAGGCGCGCTCGTGATGATGCGCGCGGTTGGCGATCACGGCCCCCGCCGCCATCCCAGCCAGCAGGAACGACACGTCTGCCACCAGCGCCAGTCCGGCGGTCAGAAACACCACCCCCAGCGCCTCGGTGAGTTGTGGCTCGCCCGGGGCGAGGCGCCCGGTGAGATGCGCCGCGGGCAACCCGACCAGCAGCCCGAGTCCCAGCGCGCCGCCGATCTCCCACAGCGCGCGCCCAAGATGGGCAATATCCGCGCCGCCCGCGATGCCGCCGGCCACCACCACGGCGAGCGCAAAGGCCAGCACCCCCCAGGCGTCGTCGACGGCGACGATCCCGCGCAGGAGGTTGGGAAACGCGCCGTGCGCGCCCGATTGACGCAGCGCGTCCTGCGTCGCCGCCGGATCGGTCGCCGTCGCGATCGCCCCGAGCAAGATCGCCACCGGCGCGGGCACGCCCATGAGCCACAGACCCGTGGCCACCAGTGCCACCGTGGCCAGCACCACCATGATCGAGATCGACAGGATCGCGCGCCCGTGCCGACGCAGTGTTTCGCCGGTTAGCGCGTTGCCCAGCAGGAAGGCCACCATCGTTAGCGCTGTCACCGACAGGATGTCATAGAACGCGCTCAAATCCGCCGGGATGACATCTAGCCCCGCCCCACCCGCCGCGATTCCGCATATCAGCAGCAGCGTCACCCGCGGCAGCCGCGTGCGCTCTCCGATTGCGTCTGCGGCGAGACCAACGAGAAACAGCACACCGAGCGCAATGAGGACGGGGCCGAACTCCATGCCTCAGCCCACCAGCATCCGCAGCCCCTGCGTCACGTCCGAGCGCACGGCGAGGCGCAGCCCCGGCTCGTCGCCCGCCTTTAGCGCGGCGATGATGAGGCGGTGGAAATGCGGCGGCTCCTTTTGCCGCAGCCGGCCATAGAGCGCGCGCATCGTGGGGCCGAGTTGCAGCCACACCGTTTCGGCCATCGCCAGCATCGCGGGTGCCTGCGCGCGCAGGTAGAGGGTGCGGTGAAATTCGAGGTTTCGCCGGATATACCCGACCGCGTCGCGCCGGGCGATATCCTCGGTGATGCGCGCATTGATCGTCTGAAGCCGGTCGATGAGCGCGATATGCGCGCGCGGCAGGGCGCGGCTCGCCAGCTCGACCTCCAGCAGCGAGCGCAGCGCCGCCAGCTCCTCGATCCGATCGTTGCCCAACTCGGGCGTCGAGACGCGGCCCGAGCTCGACAGCGTGAGCGCGCCCTCGGCGGCGAGCCGCCGCAGCGCCTCGCGCGCGGGGGTCATCGACACGCCGAACTCGGCGGCGATGCCGCGCAGGGTGAGCGCCTGCCCGGGGGCGATCTCGCCATGCATGATGCGCGTGCGCAGCCCGCGATAGATACGGTCATGGGCCGCCGGGGCCGGATCTGGGCGGGGCGAGATCAACATGGCCTTATGTGATCACAAATCACGCGACGGTCAATCGAAACGATATCGGTGCAGCCCTGCCCCCTCGCGCCGCAACCACGCGCGCGGGGTCTCGTACTCGGGCCGCAGCCGCGCCACCACCGCCCAGAAGGCGGGCGAGTGGTTCATCTCGGCCAGATGCGCCACCTCGTGCGCGGCCACGTAGTCGAGCACATCGGACGGCGCGAGAATCAACCGCCAGGAATAGCTGAGCCCACCCCGCGCCGAGCACGACCCCCAGCGCGAGCGCGTGTCCCGCAGCGTCAGCCGACTGTAGCCCAGCCCCAGCCGCGCCGCGTAAATGTCCGATGCCGCCGCCAGCCGATCGCGCGCCCGCGCCTTGAGCCACGCGCGCAGGCGGGCGGGCATCGTCTCTTCGGGGCCGGGGACATGCACGACCTCGTCCCCGTCGAGCCGCACCTGCCGTCCGGGGCCCGGTACGATCCGCCGCATCGTGCCCTCGATGGGCAATGTCACGCCGGGCGCGACGGCCACGCGACCGGGATGCGCGGCCAGCGCCCGGCGCAGCCAATCCTCGCGACTCCGTGCAAAGCCAAGCGCCTCGGTCTCGCTCACCCCGCGCGGCACCGTCAGCGTCACTTCGCCGTCGAGCCCCGAGACCCTGAGCGACAACCGCCGCGCCCGCGCACTGCGTCGCAGGGTGACCGCAACAGGGGGGTTGCCGGGGATGAGATGCTGGCCCATATAGCCTCCGATGAGCGCGTCGCCGCACCCGCTTCAAAGCCTTTGACAGTTGCCGAAGGTTATGGCAGGTGCGCCGGATCGCGTGCAAGATCGACAGTTGAAAGAGGATCACCCATGCCCAAGGAAGAATGGGGCGTCAAGCGTGTCTGCCCGACCACCGGCAAGCGTTTCTACGACCTGAACAAGGATCCGATCGTCAGCCCCTATACGGGCGAGGTGGTCGAGATCGTTTCGGGCAAGTCGCGCGCCATGACGCCCGATGCCGAGGACGCGGCTACCAAGAAGCTGAAGACGAAGGCCAAGGATGACGAGAGCGGTGACGTGATCGAGGACGACGCGGTGGATGTCGAGCTTGACGACGACCTGCTCGAGGATGACGACGAGGACACGGTATCGCTCGACGATATCGCGGACGTGGAATCCGACGAAGATATGTAATGCCGCGAGGGCGGGATTTTCTTCTTGATCCCGCTCGCCGCTTTGTCTAACAGCGGCGCACGGTCTGGAAGGGCCGGAAAATCGGGGCCTTAGCTCAGCTGGGAGAGCGCTTGCATGGCATGCAAGAGGTCAGGGGTTCGATCCCCCTAGGCTCCACCAATCACCACCAAAACCTTTTGATGTCAGTAAGTTGGTGATTTTCCGTGGTAAATTTCGGGAACCGTTTCGCTGAGGCGTTACAGTGAAGCCCCTCGAAAACATTCCCGGACATACCCGTCTGTATCGCCGTGGCGCTGTCTATTACCACCGCGCCGCGATGGCCGACAACCTGCCTGACACAAACGCCATAACCGTATCGAGATCATGTTTGGTCGGCCGAACGATGGGTGGCGTGTCGCGACCCGGTATGATCGTTTCCCAAAGGCCTTCCTCTCGGCAATAGCCCTCGCCGCAATCGTCATCTATTGACTACGGGTCCTGACCCTGGCTCATGTCGGTATAGTGCGTTTCGAAGACGGCGCGATTTGGGAAGCCGACAGCAATTCCGATGCCAAACAGCTTGAAGATTTTGAGTTCGAACTCGAGTTGACGGCGACGGAATAAGGTAAGAACCCGCAGGGTGGGTTGCCCTCACCCGAACGCCTTCATCGCCGCCACGGTTGCCGGGACCCGCATACCCTGCCTCGCCCCCTACACACCCGTGCCCCTATCTCTCCGTCATGGCGCGCACTCTCATCCTTGCGGGCATCGTGCTCATCGTTATCGGCCTTCTCTGGGGGCCGCTGTCGCGGCTGGGGCTGGGGCGGCTGCCGGGTGACATCGTGGTCGAGCGCGAGAATTTCACCCTCTACATCCCCGTCACCAGCGCGATCCTCGTCTCGGTCGTGCTGTCGGTGGTGGTGGCGCTCATCCGCAGCTTCCTGGGGCGCTGAGGGCGCCCTTGACGCCCCCCTTTGAAAACCGCACTGTCCGCGCGATTTCCCGCAAGGAGCCGACATGGCCGCGACGCCCCCCCCTTTCGCTGCTTTCGAATGGCTGATCGCGTGGCGCTACCTGCGCGCGCGCCGGGCAGAGGGCGGGGTCAGCGTGATGACCTGGATCAGCCTCCTGGGCATCACGCTGGCGGTGTTTGCGCTCATCGCCACGCTGTCGGTGCGCTCGGGCTTTCGCGCCGAGTTCGTCGACACCATCCTCGGGGCCAACGCCCATGCCACGGTCTATGTGGCGGGCGAGGCGGACGCGGTCACGGGCCGGGTCGACCGGACCATCGCCGATTACGAGGCGATGGCCGAGCGCCTGCGCGCGGTGCCCGGCGTCACCCGCGCGGCCCCGCTCGTCAAGGGACAGGTGATGGCCACGGCAGAGGGGCGCAACGCGGGTGTCGAGGTGTTCGGCATCGCGCCAGAGCACCTCGCCACCATCCCGCGCGTGGCCGACCCCGATACCGCGCAGGGCGACCTCTCGCGCTTCCCCGAGGGCATCGCCATCGGCTCTGGCGTGGCGCGCGAGTTGGGCCTGGGCGTTGGCGACCGCATCCGCATCATCTCGCCCGACGGGGTCAAGACGCCGCTGGGCACCTCGCCGCGGATCAACGCCTACGATGTGGTCTATATCTTTACCGCCGGGCGTTACGATATCGACCGGGTGCGCGTCTACCTGCCGTTCGCCGAGGCGCAGCGGTTCTTCAACCGTGACGGGCGGGCCGACGAGATCGAGGTTATGGTGTCCAACCCCGAGCGCATCGAGGCGATGACGCCCACACTGTTGCGCGCGGCGGGCGAGCGCGCGCTGGTCTGGACGTGGCGCGATTCCAGCGGTGCGTTCCTCAGGGCGCTGGAGGTAGAGGATAACGTGATGTTCGTCATCCTGTCGATCCTCGTGCTGATCGCGGCGCTCAACATTACCTCGGGCCTCGTCATGTTGGTCAAGAACAAGGGCCGCGATATCGGCATCCTGCGCACGATGGGGCTGAGCGAGGGCTCAGTCCTGAGAATATTCTTTATCTGCGGGGCGTTGACCGGCCTGCTGGGCACGGTTTTCGGGGTCATCCTCGGCTGTCTCTTTGCCATCTACATCGACCCGATCTTCAGTTTCGTGAACGTGATGATGGGCGGGCAGGTGTGGGACCCGTCGATCCGCGGCATCTATCACCTGCCCGCGCGGCTGGAGGCGGGGGACGTGCTGACGGCGGTGGCGCTGTCGCTCGGCCTGAGCTTTGTCGTCACGATCTTTCCGGCGCGGCGGGCGGCGCGGATGAACCCGGTGGAGGCGCTGCGCTATGAGTGAGCCGATGCTGCGTCTCGAAGGGGTGGAGAAGGGATACAACCGTGGCCGCGTGGGCGAGATCCTCGTGCTTCAGGGCGTGAACCTACAGGTTCGGCGCGGCGAGATGGTGGCGTTGGTGGCCCCCTCGGGGGCGGGCAAATCGACGCTTCTGCACATCGCCGGGCTGCTCGACACCGCCGACGGCGGCGTGGTCGAAATCGGCGGACAGACGGCCACCGGACTGGGCGACCGGCGGCGCACGGCGCTGCGGCGGCGCGGGATTGGGTTCGTCTACCAGTTCCACCACCTGCTGCCGGAGTTCTCGGCGCTGGAGAACGTGGTGCTGCCGCAGCTCGCCAATGGCGTGCGGCGCGGCGAGGCCGAGGCGCGGGCGCGGGAATTGCTCGACGAAGTAGGCATCGCCGACCGCGCGGATCACCGCCCCGCGGCCATGTCGGGGGGCGAGCAGCAGCGGGTGGCGTTCTGCCGGGCGCTGGCGAACCGGCCCGGCCTGCTGCTGGCCGATGAGCCCACGGGCAACCTCGATCCCGGCACCGCCGACCAGGTCTTTGCCGCGCTGGAGCGGCTGGTGCGCGACGCGGGGCTGGCGGCGCTCATTGCCACGCACAACCTCGATCTCGCGGCACGGATGGACCGTGTCGTACGGCTCGACAAGGGCAGGGTGGTGACGGAATGAAGTGGCTGGTTGCAACAATGGCAGTCGTGGCTGCGGGCGCATCCGCCGCGCAGGACGTGCGCATCGGCGAGCAACTCTACGCCCGCTATTGCAGCGCCTGCCACGGCGAAACGGGCAAGGGCGACGGCCCGATGAAGCGGGTGCTGACGCCGCACCCGCCAGACCTCACGCGGCTGGCCGCGAAAAATGGCGGGACGTTCCCGCGCCGCAGGGTGATCTGGCGGATCGACGGGCGCGACCCGATCCTCGCGCATGGCAACGAGATGCCCGTCTACGGCGACCTGCTGGCGGGCGACACGCTCGATATCCGCGACGAGACCGGCGAGACGCTGCATAGCACGCAGCCGATGGCCGACCTTCTGGCCTATCTCGAAAGCTTGCAGGGCGGGTAGATCGCACTATCTCCGCCCCAAACAGCGGAGGAGAAACCATGCGTACTGTCATCTTGTCCATCTTGTTGACGATCTTGGCCGCCATGCCGCTCAGGGCCGACGAGAAGGCCGCCCGCGATGTCATCTCGGGGCAGATTTCGGCCTTCGGGACCGAAGAGATTGGCCGCGCCTTCGGGTTCGCAAGCCCCTTCATTCAAGAGAAATTCCAGACGCCAGAGACATTCGGCCGGATGGTGCGCGAGGGCTATCCGATGGTGTGGCGGCCCTCGGAGGTGACGTTCCTCGAGGCACGCGAGATCGGCGGAAAGCTGTGGCAGGAGGTATTCCTGCGCGATGCCGCGGGGCGCGGCTGGATCGCCGAATACGAGCTGGTCGAGGTCGACGGCGAGCTACGCATCAATGGCGTGCGCATCCGCGAGGCCCCAGAACAGAGTGTGTGAACGCCGCGCGGGGCACCGTCACGGTGGCCTGAGACCCGGTTAACCGGGCGTTGATAGCTCCTTTTCCGGTCACGCGGCCCGCAAGCGGCAGATGGAAAGGGACCCCCATGAACAAGGCAATCACCCAAGGCATCGTCTTCATGCCCCAGCCCTTTGGGGCGGGGCTCGATCAATGGTCGAGCGGCGATGGCCGACCCGGATCCGACACTTACGAGAACGCGCCCAACGCGGCCTTTGTGCCCGCCGATCAGGATTTCGGCGGCGCGCTGGAATTGCAGAAGGTCGAAAGCGTTCAGCGCCTGCGCTACATGGGCGAGACGCCGATCCTGCCGGGCTGTTACCTGCGCGTCCGCGCGCGTGTGAAGGCGGTCGCGGGCAACCTCCCGGATGTGCGCATCGCCGCCTTCGCCGGGGATGCGGGCGGCGGGGCGCTGCCCGGCGTGGTGGTGACCGGGCCGCAGGTGACGCTGACCACGTATGGCGAGGTGGTCGAGATCACGGCCATCGTCGGCACCGGGCAGCGCGCTGGCGTGGACATGGTCTGGGGCCCACAGGCCATTTTCGGCCATTTCGGGATCGACCTCACCGGCCCCTCGGGCGGGGTCGTGCGGATCGACGATATCGAGATCGAGGACGTGAGCCGCTTCTTCCTGCGTGACGTGATCGCCACCGTGGACGTGCGCGACTTTGGTGCCATCGGCGACGGGGTAACGGACGATCACGCCGCGTTCGAGGCCGCCGATACGGTGGCGGGCGGCCGAGAGATCATCGTGCCCGCGGGCACCTATTTCCTGGGCCAGAGCACCACGATCCAGAGCCGCATCCGCTTCGAGGGAACGCTGGTCATGCCAGACGAGGCGATCCTCGCGCTGACCAAGAATTACGACCTGCCCGCCTATATCGACGCCTTCGGCGACAGCGAACTGGCCTTCAAGAAGGCGTATCAGGCGCTCCTGAACAACGCGGGCCATGTGACGCTCGATCTTGCCGGGCGCAAGATCGCGCTGCGCGAACCGGTGGACATGGCCGCCGCCGTCGGCAACCGCACCACCTACAACCAGCGCCACGTGATCCAGAACGGGCAATTCTCGGTCTTTCCCACGCCCGCCTTCGATACCGAGGTTGTCACCTCGCAGGCGACCTACAATCCCGAAACCGCCGTCAAGGAGCTGACCGACGTGGTCGACGTGGCCAACGTGCCGGTGGGCGCGCTGGTGGAGGGCAACGGCGTGGGCCGCGAGGTCTATGTCACCGCGCGCAACGTGGCGGCGGGGCGGATCACGCTGAGCCAGCCGCTGTTTGACGCGGCGGGCACGCAGGTCTTCACCTTCCGGCGGTTCAAGTACATGCTGGATTTCAGCGGCTTTCAAGACGTGTCGCGGATGGTCTTCTCGGAGGTGGATTTCCAATGCGCGGGCGATTGCAGCGGCGTGCTGTTACCGCCACAGGGCTCGGCCAACCATTTCCGCGACTGTTTCGTCACGCGACCCAAGGACCGCGGCATCACCAGCCACGGCGAGGGCGACCAGGGCATGATGATCGACCGCTGCCAGTTCATTTCGGACGAGGCCCCGCTGCTGGTGAGCGAGCGGCGCACCATCGGTTTCAACGCCAATGCCAATGACATCAAGGTGCGCGACAACCGCGCAACCTTCTTCCGGCATTTCGCGGTTCTCGCCGGATCAAGCTCGCTCATCAGCGGCAATCATGTTTTCCAGGGCGATTCCGCCTCGGGTGGGGTGCGCAGCGCGGGCTATGTGCTGACCCGCACCAACAATCGCGGCACGATCACCGGCAACTATATCGACAACTGTTTCATCGAATGGGGCAACGAGCACGATTTCGCCCCCGATTTCGCCAGCGAATTCTCGTTCAGCGCACTGAGCATCACCGGCAACGTGTTTCTCGCCAGCGACATGGCGCCGTGGTTTACCTACATCACGGTCAAGCCGCACGGGCCGGGGCATTTCCTCGACGGTATGACGGTGACCGGCAACACGTTCCGCGCCATTGGCTCGATCAACCGGGTGGAAGCCGTGGATACGAGCTTTGCCGATCTCGATTACGACCGCGTGCGCAACATCACCTTTGCCGAGAACAGCTTTCACAACGTGGAGGTTCACGCGCAGAGCCCGCTGGTGATGGAGCATGTCGAGGCCAGCGCCGCGGCCACGTGGGTGGTGACACCGGCGCCGCGGCTGCCGTTCGGGGCGTGGGCGCAGGTAGTAGAATCGGTGTTGCCCGAGGGCGCGCTGCGCAACGGTATCGGCGATGCGGTGCATGCCAGCCCCTGGTTCGAGGGGCGGCAGGGGCCGGAAAACGACCGGATCAACCTGCACTGGCCTCAGGCTGTATCGGGCAAGGTGATCCTGAAGGTGCGCATCGACGACGCGCTCTGAGCCGTCAGAAGGTGCGCCACAGGCCAAGCTTGAACCCACGCTCGCCGCCGCCCGTTAGCGGCTCGGTCAGCCCGAGTTCGATCTGCGTGCCAGGTCGCGCCTCGTAGACGACGGAGGGAGCAAGGCGCAGATAGTCGCGCCCCTGTGCCGGCGTCCCCGCCTGAAGCTGCACCAGCGCCTTGACGCGGTCACCGAGAGACAACCCGGCGGTAACATCGGTCTCGTAGGCCGTCGTGCCACCCTCGAAAAGGATCGCCCGGGTGTCGGCATTGAGCCAGCCGTGGCGCTCACCGATGGAAATGCCACGCCCGACCGAGAAGGCGGGGCGCAAGGCGGCTTCCTGATCCACCTGGCCCGCGCCGACCTCCAACGCCACCCGGAGTTGGCGCTCGGAGCGACCAAACGGCCAGCGCAAGAAGGCGATGGCCTTGGACATGCGCCCCGCGTCGCCGCCGAGATCGACCCCCAAAGTAAGCCGCTCGGTGGCCCCGTATTCGGCAAAGACGCTGAAGCTCTGACTGTAGAGGCCGAATTCATCTGGCCCCTCAACCGTCCCGGATGCCGCGAGGAACCCCTCGCCCTCGGCGCGCGGCCATGCCCCGCCAAGGACCGCCGTGGCAAGCCACGGCAGCAGCGCGAGAATGGCAAGCAAGCGTCCGGGCATGGCAACCTCCACCTTGACCGTCGTCAAAAAGGGTAAACCGAAGGTTAAGACCGGCGCGGAATTTACCGGCACGCCGGGGCGTGCTACCCAGTCAACAGGAGGACAGCGCCATGCTCACCATCAGTTCCGACAACACCCACCAGACCGTGCTCACCACGTTCGAGGTCACCCCCGGCACCTGCCAGGACCTGCTCGACCTGCTCACCGATGCCTACCGCGAGGTGATCTCGAAACAGCCCGGCTTCATCGCCGCGGCGCTGCACGTGAACGACGCGCAGACCCGCATCGCCAATTATTCCCAATGGCGCGCGCGCGCGGATTTTCAGGCGATGCTGCGCGGCGAGGAGATGCGCAGGCGCAACCGCCACATCAACGAACTGTGCAAGGGATTCGAACCGGTCATGTATGACGTGGCGGCCGTTTTTTGATGAGCGGACAGCCGCCGGAAAACGACGATCTCACAAGCGAGATTCGCGCCCTGCGCACCGAACTGGCACGCCTCAACACCCACCGCTTCGTGCGCATCCACAACAACCTGCCGCGCCTGCTCGCATTCAATTTCGCGCGCGGGCTGGCGGTGGGGCTAGGCACTGTTCTGGGCGCGACGGTGCTCTTGTCGGTGGTGGTCTGGTCGCTCAGCCAGATCGAGTTCCTGCCGATCATCGGCGAATGGGCGGCGCAGATCGCCGAACAGATGCGCGCCGCGCAGGAGTGAGCGCGCGAGCCGTGATCTGGATCAAGGCGACAAGGCCCCATTCGCGCAAGACTGCGGCAAATCAACGCGAAAGGACCACCCCATGTATTCCCACGTTCTGGTGCCCGTTTCCTTCGATACCGAGCGCGACAGCGCAGCTGCCCTTGCCGTCGCGCGCCTTCTGGCGGACGAAAATGGCCATATCAGCCTGCTGCACGTGATCGAGCAGGTGCCCGCCTACGCCGCCTCCTACCTGCCCGCCGGCTACCAGAGCGAGACGCGCAAAACCATTCAAACGCGCCTCGCGGAACTGGCCGACGGCCTGCCGGACGCGAGCACCCACGTGATCGAAGGACATTCGGGGCGCACCATTCTGGACTGGGCCGAGAGCCACACCCCCGATTGCATCGTGATTGCGAGCCACCGCCCCGGCATGCAGGATCTGCTCTTGGGCTCTACCGCGGCCAAGGTGGTTCGTCACGCCGCCTGCGCGGTGCATGTGATACGCTGACCGGTGGGCTTGCCAAACAGCCGCCCGGACACCACCTGACGTGTTGACCAACACGGACAGGAGGATACTGATGCAATGCCCGATTGACGGAACCGAACTGGTTCTCGCCGAGCGCGCCGGGGTCGAAATCGACTATTGCCCGAAGTGCCGCGGCGTCTGGCTCGACCGGGGCGAGCTTGACAAGATCATCGACCGTTCGGCCGTGGCGGACGCGCCACCGCCACGCGACCACCGCGGCGGCGATTATCGGGACGATCACGGCGGCAAACCGCGCAAAAAACGTGGCGGCTTCCTCGAAGACCTGTTCGACTTCTAAAGCCCCGCTTGCCCCGCACGCCGGGGACGACTAGCAAGGCGGTCATGGCCTACGCCCTGACCGTCCTTATCGTTTTCGTCATCGCACTGCTGACCCTCATCCCGCAGGCCTCGGGGCCGGTGGGCATACCCGGAGTCGACAAGCTGGCGCATCTCGTGGCCTTTGCCGTGGTGAGCGCGCCGCTCGCATGGCGTTTCCCGCACCTCTGGCGGGGCGTGGCACTCGCCGCGCTCGCCTATGGCGGGATCATCGAGATCGTGCAGCCGTTCATGGGCCGCGCGGCGTCATGGGGCGATCTGCTGGCCGACGGGGCAGGCGCGTTTGTCGGAGCCTTCATCGCGTCACGGATCGGGAAACGGCGGCGCGCGAGGGCGGGTTTCGCGAAACCGAACAACAGGTGATCCTGTGAACGGACCCGGTCCCTGAGTAACAACACCTGAACGAGAAATGGTGGGGCCTCGGTGTTTGATCCCACGGTTTGATGGTGCGATCCTGTCTCAGGAATGGGAGGAAGCATCATGGGACAAGTTCGCCCCCGTGCGCCCACCACCGACGCGATACCGACGGAATACCGACGCGCCACAGCCGGCGGTTTTCACCCGTCCCCCGCCGTCCCCGCGCCCGGCACCGGCAGCGCGCTCTCGCTCTCGGGGGCCAGCTCCTCGAAGTCGAAATTATCGAGCCGCCGCGCCCGCCGCCCGGCCTTGTCGGCGGAAATCTTGATCTCCGAGACATCCTTGGCCGCCTGGTGGAAATGCCGGTCGAGGTTCTCCACCCGCGTGCCCAGCCGGTCCACATCCGCGAACAAGAGCCCCAGCTCGCGCCGGATTGCCCCCGCCTGCTCGCGCATCCGCGCGTCCTTGAGGATGGCGCGCATGGTGTGCAGCGTGGCCATGCATGTGGTCGGCGACACGATCCACACCCGCGCCGCGAACCCCTCGCGCACCACCTCCGGGAAATTGGCGTGCAACTCGGCATAGACCGCCTCGGAGGGCAGGAACATCAGCGCGCCATCGGCGGTCTCGCCCTCGATGATATAGCGCTCCGCGATATCCTTTATATGCTTTTTCAAAGAGTTGCGCAGGAACCGCCCGGCCTCTGTCACCTCCGCATCGGTGGCGGCCCGGCGCAGCGCCTCGTAGGCCTCCAGCGGGAACTTGCTGTCGATGCAGATGGGCCCGGGCGGGTTCGGCAGGTGGATCAGGCAATCGGCGCGCTTGCCATTGGATAGCGTCGCCTGCAGCGCATAGCTGTCCGACGGCAGCGCCTTGGTCACGATATCGGTGAGCTGGATTTCACCAAATGCCCCGCGCGTCTGCTTGTTGCTGAGGATGTCCTGCAACGACAGCACGTCGCCCGACAGCTTGGTGATGTTGTCCTGCGCCTTGTCGATCGCCTGCAATCGCTGCTGCAATTCGCCCAGGGATTGCGCCGTGCGCCGGGCAGAGCCCTGCAGGTTCTCGCTCATGTTTTCGGTCACCTGCGCCAGCCGCTTTTCCATCAGTTGCAGCATGTGCGCCTGCGCCGACGCCTGCGCCTCAGAGACGTGGTTAAGCCCCCCGGCCAACTGGTGCTGCCCGTCCGACAGCCCCTGCACCCGCTCTCCCAGATGCGTCATCTGCCAGGCCAGCGGCTCGGTCATCCGCGCCGTGCGCGCGGCGGCGCGCAGCGCGAGGAGGAGCAGCAGAAGGATCAGCAACAACGCCCCGCCGCCGATCAGCGCGGCAAGGGTGAGCGGCTCGGCGGGGTCGAGCGAATAGGGACCGATCTGGATCACCGCCGTGTCCGGAAATTTCGAAATGCGGGAAGGGGAGGATCAGAATGCACAGGCTGCCCTCCAGGAACTCTAGGATGCTCGAAGTCATCAACTCTAGCAGCGATTGCCTGCCCTTGCTGTTCGCCGTAGCCTGCCAAGCGGATTGTAAGTCCGATTGCGCCTCTATTGCCAACAGCTTGTTGAGCAATCGTTCGGGCAAAGGCTATCGGTAGTTCGACCAAAACTCTGCCCTGACCGTTGTAGTCATGAAGTTCAACTTCAGCACCCAGCACATCTGGATTGGGGGGCCTTCTTCTGATGTCTCTATACAATTCAACTCCTCCCGAAAAGCCGTTCGATGTCAGTTAGTTGCAACTCCACATAGGTGGGCCGCCCGTGGTTGCACTGGCCCGAGAGCGGCGTGCGCTCCATCTCGCGCAGGAGTGCGTTCATCTCGTCGCCGCTCATCCGGCGGCCCGAGCGCACCGACCCGTGGCAGGCCATGCGCGACAGCACCGCGTCGATCCGCGCGCCGAGCAGACCGCTTGCGCCTCCATCGTGCAACTCGTCGATTATGTCGCGCAATAGCGCCTCGGCGTTCACCTCGCCGAGGATCGCGGGTGTCTCGCGCACAACGATGGCCCCGGGGCCGAAGGGCTCGATCCCGAGGCCGAGCGTGGCGAGATCGCCGGCATGCTCGCCAAGCAGGGCGCAGTCGGCTTCCGACAATTCCACCACCTCGGGAATGAGCAGCGCCTGCGCGGCGATGCCCCTCTCCGCAGCCTGAGCCTTCAGCCGCTCGTAGACCAGCCGTTCGTGGGCGGCGTGCTGATCGACGATGACCATGCCGGTGTCGGTCTGGGCGATGATATAGTTCTCGTGCACCTGCGCGCGCGCGGCCCCCAGCGGGAGGGCGGTGGCGGGTGTGATATCCGTCGCCGGGGCCGTGTCCTCGACCCGTGCACTCCAGTCCCCGGCCATCTCGGCGAATCCCGGCGCCTGCGCCTGGTAGGCGGCCCCACGCGCCTGCGGCGAGGGGCGATCCATCTGGTAGACGCGCGCGCCCGCCGGTTCGGGCCGCATCGCGCCCAGCGTCGCCCCCGCCACGGTCGAGGACGCCCGATGCCCCGCCTCGGCCAGCGCGTGCCGCAGCGCCGAGACGACGAGGCCCCGCGCCACCCCCGGCTCGCGGAACCGCACCTCGGCCTTGGCGGGGTGGACGTTCACGTCGACCAGCCTTGGCTCGCAGTCGATGAACAGCGCCGCCGCCGGGTGCCGGTCGCGTGCCAGCACATCCTGGTAGCCCGCCCGCAGCGCGCCGATGAGCATCCGGTCGCGCACGGGCCGTCCGTTGACAAAGAGGTACTGCGCCACCGCCGCGCCGCGCGAATAGGTGGGCAGCGCCGCGAATCCCGACAGCCGCAACCCCTCGCGCGTGGCGTCGATGCGGATGGCGTTATCGGCGAACTCGGCCCCGAGGATACGCCGCAGCCGCCCCTCCAGCGCGTCGAAGAGGTCGCCCGGCTCAGCGTCGGCGCGAAAGGTCACGCGCCCCTCGCCGCCGCCGGACACGTCGCGCAGCACAAATCCCACCTGCGGTGCGGACATGGCGAGCCGCTTGACGGTGTCGGAAATGGCCTGCGCCTCGGCGCGTTCGGAGCGCAGGAACTTGAGCCGCGCGGGCGTGGCATAGAACAGATCACGCAGCGTGACCGTGGTGCCGCGCCCGCGCGCCGCCGGTTTTACCGCACCCATCCGCCCGCCCGCCACGGCGATCTCGGCCGCATCAAACCCCTCGGCCCGCGCGGCGACACTCAGCCGTCCGACCGCGCCCAGCGAGGGCAGCGCCTCGCCGCGAAAGCCGAAGGAATGGATGTCGAGCAGGTCAGAGCCGTCGATCTTGGACGTGGCGTGGCGTGCCAGCGCGAGGGCCAGGTCATCGGGTGCGATGCCGCAGCCATCGTCGCTCACGCGGATCAGCGTCTTGCCGCCATCGGCCTGCGCGATCTCGATCCGGCGCGCGCCCGCGTCGAGCGCGTTCTCCACCAGTTCCTTGACCGCCGAGGCGGGCCGCTCGATCACTTCGCCCGCGGCGATGCGATTGATCGCGGCCTCGTCGAGCTGGCGAATCGTGGGACGTTGGGCGCTTATATTGGGGTTCGGCCTGTTCATGCCGCAATACTTAGCATGACATCGGGCGATTCTGCCAGCCTGCCGGACACGGAAGAAGGCCCCGGGCGCGAACGCCCGGGGCCGGCTTCTCTCAGGGCTGACAGGGAAGAGGAGGTCTCAGCCCCTGGAGAACTCGGGGTAGGCCTCCATGCCCAGCTCGGCCATGTCGAGACCGTTGATCTCTTCCTCTTCGCCGACACGGATACCGACGGCAGCCTTCAGGATGAACCACAGGATCAAGCTGGCCACGAAGGTAAACACACCGTAGGCGGCGATGCCCAGAAGCTGCGTGCCGAGGCTGGCATCACCGTTGTAAAAGACCACGGCGATGGTGCCCCAGATGCCCGCGAACAGGTGCACCGGAATGGCCCCGACCACGTCGTCGATCTTGAGCTTGTCGAGCATCGGCACGGCAAAGACCACGATCACGCCACCCACGGCCCCGATCCACAGTGCGCCAAACAGCGTCGGTGCCAGCGGCTCGGCGGTGATCGACACGAGGCCCGCCAGCGCACCGTTGAGCACCATTGTCAGGTCGGGCTTCTTATACATCACCTGCGTCAGGATCAGCGCGGTCACGGCACCGGCCGCGGCGGCCATGTTGGTGTTGGCAAAGATGCGGCTCACGTCCGAGACGTCACCCACGGTGCCCATCGCCAGCTGCGAGCCGCCGTTGAAGCCGAACCAGCCCAGCCACAGGATGAACGTGCCCAGCGTCGCCAGTGCCAGGTTCGAGCCCGGGATCGGGATGACCTTGCCATCCTTGCCGTATTTGCCGATGCGCGGTCCCAGAACGATGGCACCGGCCAGCGCGGCCCAGCCACCCACCGAGTGCACGATGGTCGAGCCGGCGAAGTCCGAGAAGCCCGCTTCGGACAGCCAGCCCCCGCCCCACTGCCACGAGCCCGAGATCGGGTAGAACACGCCGGTCAGCACGACCACGAAGGCCAGGAACGGCCACAACTTGATCCGCTCGGCCAGCGTACCGGACACGATCGAGGCGGTCGCGGCCACGAACACCAGTTGGAAAAAGAAGTCCGAGCCGATCGACGCATAATCAAGTGCGGCATCGGCGGCGGCCACCCCCACCGGGTCCAATACTGTCGGCACGAAGAAGCTGCCGACGTAGCCGTTGAAGTCACCCGGATACATCAGGTTGAAGCCCATGAACCAGTACATGATCGCAGCAACCGAATAGAGCGCGATGTTCTTGGTCATCTGCATGGTGACGTTCTTCGAGCGCACCAGTCCGCCCTCGAGCATGGCAAAGCCGCAGGCCATGAAGAACACGAGGAAACCCGCCATGCAGAACAGCAGGGTGGTCATGATATAGGGGCCGATCTCGTCAAACCCCGGTGCGGCCGCCTCTGCCGCCTCCTGTGCGAGCCCCATCGAGGGCAGCGCCAACAGCGTCGCGGCAAGGCCGAATTTCAGTGTCGGTTTCATGTTTATTGTCCTTTCCCTCGCGCGCTCTTAAAGCGCGTCCTCGTTGGTCTCGCCCGTGCGCACGCGCAGGGCCTGCTGAATGTCGAGCACGAAGATCTTGCCGTCGCCGATCTTGCCGGTGCGCGCGGCCTTGGTGATGGTCTCCACGACCTGGTCGGCCATCCCGGCCGACACGGCGACCTCGAGCTTGATCTTGGGCACGAAATTCACGGCATACTCGGCCCCGCGATAGATCTCGGTGTGGCCCGATTGTGCGCCGAAGCCCTTGATCTCGGTGACCATCATGCCGCGGACACCGATGCCGGTGAGCGCCTCGCGGACCTCCTCGAGCTTGAATGGTTTGATCGTTGCGATGATGAGTTTCACGTCTTCCCCTTTCGGTTGGCGCGCGTGATCCGTGCGCTTTGCAGGTGCAGAAAAATCGTTCTGCCCCTGTTTGGGAAAGGGAAATGAGGGATTTCCGGCGCGGGGATGCGCTTGAATTGTTCAAAATTTGGGCGTAATGAATGATATGCTTAATTTTTATGCATAATGAGAACGCACGCAACGCGGGCCGGGGTCTCTACATTCCCGTGCGCCCGCGCTAGAGTGCGTGCAGAGAAACGCGGCCGGGCAGGGCAGGCATGGGTAATTCAGGACGACGAAAACCGCCGCTCGCGGCCCCCAAACGCTCACGCGCAGGCGGGGGGCGTGCGCGCAAAAGCACGCGCCGCGCGCCGCGCAGGCGGTCGCGCAACCCGCTGGTGCGGCTGATGCGGACGGTGCTGCGGCTCTTGTGGCGGCTGGTTTGGGGCATCGGCTGGCGCGTGGGCGTGGTCGTGCTGCTCGTTACCGGGCTCGCGGTAGCCTATACCTACACCACGCTGCCCGCCTACCAGACCCTGATGGACGGGCGTGCGCGCGGCTCGGTGACGCTTCTCGATCGCGATGGCGAGGTGTTCGCATGGCGCGGGGACCAGTTCGGCGGCGTTGTCACCGTCGACACGGTCAGCCCGCATTTGCGCGATGCCGTCATCGCGACCGAGGACCGCCGCTTTCACTACCACCCCGGCGTCGATCCCATCGGCATCGCCAGCGCCATCCGCATCAACCTGAGCGAGGGGCGGGGGCCGCTCTCCGGCAACGGTGGCTCGACCATCACGCAGCAGACCGCCAAGCTGCTGTGCTTCGGCGAGACCTATGACGAGACCCGCTGGAAGAGCGAGGCCGAGTATGTCTCCTACTGCCGGCGCACCTCGATCTGGCGCAAGGTGCGCGAAGCCGTCTACGCGCTGGCGATGGAGGCGAAATACACCAAGGATCAGATCCTCACGATCTATCTCAACCGCGCATATCTGGGGGCAGGGGCCTACGGTGCCGAGGCCGCGGCGCAGCGCTATTTCGGCAAGTCCGCGGCCGAGCTGAACCCGTCGGAGGCAGCGATGATCGCGGGGCTTCTGACGGCGCCGTCGGCGCTGGCCCCTACCGCCAATCTGGAACGCTCGCAGGACCGCGCCTCGGTGGTCATCGGGCTGATGCGGGAGCAGGGCTATCTGAGCGCGGACCAGGCCGAGGCGGCGCTGGCCCGCCCCGCGCAACTCTCGGAGGCGGCAGAGCAGCAGGCCGGCGGCTATTTCGCGGACTGGGTGATGGGCTCCGGGCCCGAGTTCCTGACCCGCGACACCACCGAGGATGTCATCATCCGCACCACGCTCGACCAGCGCATACAGCGCGCCGCCGAAACGGCGATGAAGAGTACCTTCACCGACAAGGTGCGCGAGGAATCAAAGGCGCAGGCGGCCATCGTGGTGATGTCGGCGGACGGCGCGGTGCGCGCGATGGTCGGTGGGCGCGACACGACCGTGATCGGCGCGTTCAACCGTGCCACCATGGCGAAACGCCAGACCGGCTCCGCCTTCAAGCCCTTCGTCTATGCCACCGCGCTCGAGCTGGGGTTCGACCCCAACACCGTGGTGATGGACGAGCCCTACTGCCTCGATATCCCCGGCTCGGGCCGTTGGTGCCCGGAAAACTACAGCCGCGACTACAAGGGCCGGGTGACGCTCACGCAGGCGCTGGCCCAGTCGATCAACGTACCCGCGGTCAAGATCGCCAGGCGCGCGGGCCTCGACAAGGTGCGCCGCGTGGCGGGCGACTTCGGCATCGAAAGCGATCTCGCGGACGGCCCGGCGCTGGCGCTCGGTGTCTCCGAGAGCACGCTGCTTGAGATGACCGGCGCCTATGCGGGCATCCTCAACGGCGGCTCTTCGGTCACGCCCTATGGCCTGACCGAGCTGCGGCTCATGGGCGAGCAGACACCGCTGATGTCGCGCGAGACCGGGATCGGCGAACGGGTAATCCGCGAGAGCGCGGCGCGCGAACTCGTTTACATGATGAGCCGCGTGGTCGAGGCGGGCACCGGCCAGCGCGCGCGCCTTCCGCGCCGCGAGGTGGCGGGCAAGACCGGCACCACGCAGGCCGCCCGCGATGCGTGGTTCCTGGGCTTCACCGCCGATTACGTGGCGGGCGTATGGATGGGCTATGACGACAATACCCCGCTCACCGGGGTGACGGGTGGCGGACTGCCTGCCGAGATCTGGCGCGAGACGATGACGCGCGTCCACGAGGGCCTGCCGCCCAAGCCCCTGCCGATGCAGCGCCCGGCGCCCCGTTCCAGTTCGTCAGAGCCGCTTCCGCAACAGCGCGCGCCGGTGGACCGTCGCAACCCGATCGAGACCATCCTGCGCAGCCTGTTCGGGAATTAGCGGTCGGGGGGCAGCGAAGGCCGTGTCTGGGCCTGAAGCGGAGGGCCGCAGCCTGGTGCCAATGCGCGGCTCATTGCTGTGCCCCGCCAGTCCGCTCAAAGCCCCCGTGTCCACGCCACCTTGTTCAGCCCCGCGTGCTGGGCTATCACCGCCACCCGAGCCGACAGGATGGATGCGATGCGCGCCGAGACCCAGACCCTTGTGACCGAGATCGAGAAGTCGCTGGAGCTTTTGCGCCAGCGGCTGGGGTGGGAGACCGCGCGCCACCGGCTAGAGGAATTCAACGCCCGGGTCGAGGATCCCACGCTCTGGGACGATCCCGCGCAGGCGCAAAAGCTCATGCGCGACCGGCAGGCGCTGGTGGATGCGCTCACCACCCACGATTCCATCAAGCAGGAGCTCGAGGATCAGCTTGGCATGATCGAGCTGGGCGAGGCCGAGGGCGACGAGGAGGTGGTGGCCGAGGCCGAGGAGGCACTGCGCGCGCTCGCGAAAACCGCCGCCGCCAAGGAGCTCGAAGCGCTGCTCGACGGCGAGGCGGATGCCAACGACACGTTCCTGGAGATCAACGCCGGGGCCGGCGGCACCGAGAGTTGCGACTGGGCGGCGATGCTGGCGCGGATGTATGTGCGCTGGGCGGAAAAGCGCGGCTATACCGTCGAATTGCAGTCGGAATCGCCCGGCGAAGAGGCCGGGATCAAGTCCGCCGCCTACAAGATATCGGGGCACAATGCCTATGGCTGGCTGAAATCCGAATCGGGCGTGCACCGGCTGGTGCGCATTTCGCCCTTCGATTCGGCGGCCAAGCGGCACACCTCGTTCTGCTCCGTCTGGGTCTACCCGGTGGTGGACGACAATATCGAGATCGAGGTGAACCCCGCCGACATCCGCATCGACACCTACCGCTCTTCGGGCGCGGGCGGGCAGCACGTCAACACCACCGATTCGGCGGTGCGGATCACCCATATCCCCACCGGCATCGTGGTAACGTCCTCGCAGAAATCCCAGCACCAGAACCGCGACATCGCTATGAAGGCGCTGAAATCGCGGCTCTACCAGCAGGAACTCGATCGCCGCAACGCCGCCATCAACGAGGCCCATGACAGCAAGGGCGACGCGGGCTGGGGCAACCAGATCCGGTCCTACGTGTTGCAGCCCTACCAGATGGTCAAGGATCTGCGCACCGGGCACGAGACCTCGGATACCAAGGGCGTGCTCGACGGCGATCTCGACCCGTTCATGGCCGCGACCCTCGCGCTCAACGTTTCGGGCAAGAGCCGCGCCGAGGCACAGGGAGAGGACTGAGCGCCGCGGATTCGTGGAGGCGGACGCCGATTGGTGCTTTCATCCGCCGCAGTGAATGTCTAGATAAGGCCAATGATGTTGCCGGGGGTGCGTCCCCCGTGACTAGGGAGAAGAGAGATGCTCAACAATATCGGCCTTCCTGGCCTTCTGCTCATCGCTGTGGTGGTGCTTGTGCTCTTCGGGCGCGGCAAGATCTCGTCGCTGATGGGCGAGGTCGGCAAGGGGATCACCTCGTTCAAGAAAGGCGTGTCCGAGGGCACCAAGGAGCTCGAGGACGAGACCGAATCCACCGAGACCGCGCGCGACGTGACGCCTGCGGACAAGGGCAAAGAAAAAGACAAGGTCTGATACCCCCATGTTCGACCTGGGCTGGACCGAGCTTTTGCTCATCGGCATTGTCGCGCTGATCGTCGTCGGCCCCAAGGATTTGCCCGGCATGTTCCAGGCCTTGGGCAAGTTCGTGGGCAAGGCCAAGGGCATGGCGCGCGATTTCAGCCGTGCGATGAACGATGCCGCGGATCAATCTGGCGTGGGCGACATCCAGAAATCGTTCAGGGCCGCCTCGAACCCGATGAAGACGGCGATGAACGAGGTCAAGAAGACCACCGACGGCGTGGCCAGCGACATCGACAAGGCCGCCCGCCCGCCGCTCGATCCCGAGCGTCAGGCCGCCGCTGACAAGATTCGCGAGAAATCCACCGAAATGGCCAACGCCCGTCGCGCCGCCGAGGCCGAGGAAAAGGCAAAGGCAGAGGCGCAGGCTGCGCCTTCGGACACTGCGACGGAAACCGCCACCGCCGCGCCCGCTGATGACAGCGCCGGGGACAAGGCCGGGAACAAGGCCAAGAACAAGGCCAAGAACAAGGCATGAGCATGCGCGACGACGAGCTCGAGGACAGCAGCGCCCCGCTGATCGAACACCTGGCCGAGCTGCGCACGCGCCTCATCCACTCGGTGCTGGCCTTCATCGTCGGCATGGTGATCTGTTTCACCATCGCCACCCCGATCTTCAATTTCCTCACCGCCCCGCTGTGCCAGGTGCTGGCCGATCGGGGGCAGGATTGCGACCTGATCTTCATCTCGCCGCAAGAGGGCTTCTTCGTCGCGATCAAGGTCTCGCTTCTGGGCGGGTTCATCCTCGCCTTTCCCTATATCGCCAACCAGATGTGGCGCTTTGTGGCGCCGGGGCTCTACCGCTCGGAAAAGGGCGCGTTCCTGCCGTTCCTCATCGCGTCCCCGTTCATGTTCTTTCTTGGCGCGGCGTTCGCCTTCTACGTCGTGACGCCGCTGGCCTATGACTTCTTCCTCGGCTTCCAGCAATTCGGCGGCGAGGGCGAGGCCGTGGAGGGCGGGCAGAATGCCGCGCCGCTCTCGGTGGTGTTCCAGGGCTCGGCGCAGGAATATCTCAACCTCACGATCAAGTTCATCGTCGCCTTCGGCCTGTGCTTTCAGCTTCCGGTGCTGCTCACGTTGATGGGCAAGGCGGGGCTGGTGAGCGCGCCGGGCCTGCGCTCGGTGCGCAAATACGCGGTTGTGGGCATCCTGCTCCTCGCCGCGCTGGTGACGCCGCCGGATGTCATCACCCAGATCATCCTCTTCGTCGTGGTATACGGCCTTTACGAGGTGTCGATCCAGCTTGTCGCCCGCGTCGAGAAGAAGCGCGAGGCGGAATTGCGCGAACAGGGCCTTTGGTTCGACGATGACGACGACGAAGATGTCACCGACGATGAGGATGTCGACGACGATCCGCTCGCCGGGACCGACGAGGACAAGGACAAGACCTGAATGACGACCGACCCGCTCGACCGGATCGCTGCGGCGCTGGAACGGATGGCCCCCGCGCCGCTCACCGCACCGGATTTCGACGCGGCCGACGCCTTCGTCTGGCACGTCTCGCCCGACCGGCTGGAGCCCGTCGCGACGGTCAACCGGGTGGACATGTCGCTCCTCGTGGGGATCGACCGGGCGCGCGACACTTTGTTGGAGAACACACGCCAGTTCGCCCGCGGCCTGCCCGCCAACAACGCGCTTCTCTGGGGCGCGCGCGGCATGGGGAAATCGAGCCTCGTCAAGGCCGTGCACGCCGCCGTGCAGGCCGGGGGGCTGCCGCTCAAGATCGTGGAATTGCAGCGCGAGGACTTGCCCTCTGTGGGCCGGTTGCTCAATCTTCTGCGCGGCTCGGATGCACGCTTCCTGCTGTTTTGCGACGATCTCAGCTTCGGTCATGACGACGAGCATTACAAATCATTGAAGGCCGTGCTCGACGGCGGGATCGAGGGACGGCCCGAGAACGTGCTGTTCTACGCCACCTCCAACCGTCGCCACCTGATGCCCCGCGACATGATCGAGAACGAACGCTCCACCGCGATCAACCCCTCCGAGGCGGTCGAGGAAAAGGTATCGCTGTCGGACCGGTTCGGCCTATGGCTCGGCTTCCACCCCTGCGATCAGGATGCCTACCTGTCGATGATCCGGGGCTATTGCGATGCCTACGGGGTCGAGATCGACGACGACACCCTGCGCGCCGAGGCGATCGAATGGCAGGCCACCCGCGGCGCGCGCTCGGGCCGCGTGGCGTGGCAGTTCTTCACCGATCTCGCGGGGCGTCGCGGCGTCCGGGTGTGAACCGCGCCAGCACCCCGATCACCAGCACGGTCAGCACGATCCGGTAGATATGGTGCAGCGTGACAAATGCCGGATTGGCGTTGAGGCTCAGCGCCACCAGCGCCATTTCCGTCACGCCCCCGGGCGCGAGGCTGATGACCAGCACGTCCACCGCCTCGCCGGTAAGCGCGTGCAGCCCCGCCGCCAGCGCGCCCCCGATGGCCAGCATCGCCCCCACGGCCATGAGCGCAAGCCCCGTCCCGCGCGCCAGCAGCGCCCGGCTCATCCCCGTGAACCGCATTCCCAGCGCCGTGCCCAACACCATCTGTGCCACGTTCACCAGCCATTGCGGCACTTCGAGGCTCAGCCACCCGGTGAGCGACAGCACCGCCGCCAGCGCCATCGGCCCGGTCATCTGCCCGGCGGGCAGGCGCAGCACGCGGCCCAGCACCACGCCGCCGAGGACCGCCAGCGCGATCACCGGCAGGTCGGACCAAGGCACATCGCCGCGCGCCAGCGTCACGCCCCCAGCCGAGCCCACGGGCCCGCCCAGCCACAGCGACAGGCCCAGCGGCAGCACCGTCACCACCACGATGATGCGCAGGAATTGCTGCATCATCAGCCGCGTCACGTCCGCCCCCGCCGCCGCGCCCATCTCGATACTCTCGTAGAGCCCGCCGGGCGCACTCGCGTAAAACGCGGTGACGGCGTCATATCCGCCGAGGCGGCGGTAGATCGCATAGCCCGACCCGTGCGCCAGCCCCACGAACAGCGTCACAGCCCCGAAGCTCAGCGCATAGTTCCGCGCCTCGGCAAAGAGGGCAGGCGTCACTTGCGCCCCGATCATCAACCCGATGATCGCGATGAAGCCGATCCGCAGCGCTGTCGGGAACCGGTAACCCTCGGGCAGCCTGTGCGGCAGCACTGTGGCAATGAACGCCGCACCCACGAGCGGCCCCAGCATGAAAGGCAGCGGCGTGCCCACCGCCCGCGCCGCCAGCCCCCAGAGGACAGCAAGCGCCAGCAGAGCGAGGGTGGTCAGAATCTGTGGCATGATCCTTTGAACCACCGGCGCGGGGCAGGGGCAAGGGGGCGACGGCGGGCGCGGTGGTTCTGGCCTGGAGGGGACATTCGAGTTAGCCGTGCATTGACGGGCCGCGGCGCGGCGATCCAACGCTCTTGCTGCCGCGCTTAATGGCGGCCAAATCCGAAAAAGAGTCGAGCGGCGCGCAGGTTACAGCCACATCGCCGTGCCGTGGGTGCGGCCCGGCGATGCGCGGCGGCGTGCAAGCACGCCTCGATTCCGCGCATTGGCACCTAGCCCCGGTCGGTCCGCTCCAGCCCAAAACAACCCGCGCCCGCCGGCCTGCCCCCCGTCTCAGCCGACAAACGCCACCTCCCAGTCAAACGGCATCTCGCGCAGCCTCTGCCCCGTGGCGGCAAAGATCGCGTTCGCAAGCGCCGGCGCCGCGGGTGGCACCGGCGGCTCGCCGATCCCGCGGATCTTCCCGGCGGTCTCCAGCCCCCGCACCGCGATCTCCGGGCACTCACGGAGCCTCATGGACCGGAACGTGTCGAAATTCTGCTGCTCCACCGCACCATCCGCATAGGTGAGCGCCCCGTGCATCGCGTGGCCGAGGCCCCAGGCCACGCCCCCCTGCATCTGCGCCTCGAAATTCACCGGATCGACGATCCGTCCCACGTCGGCGGCCACCCAGACGCGGGCAATCCGCAGCCCGTCGCCGGTCTCGCGTACCTCCACCACCTGCGCGCAGGGCACCCCGAACGACAGGCAGAACCCGATGCCGCGCCCCTGACCGGCGTTCAGCGCGCCGCCCCAGCCCGACATCTCGCCCACCGCCTCCAGCACCGCGCGCGAGGGCGCGTGGCTGCACAGCCGCAGCCGCTCTTCCAGCGGGTCGGCCCCGGCGGCGTGGATCAACTCGTCGAGCAGGCAGTCGTGAAAGAACCCGTTGGTGGATGCCCCGACCGACCGCCAGCTTGAGACCGGCGCAAGCGCCGGCGCGCGGTATCCCGTCACCCGGTAATCGGGGATAGCGAAAGGCTGATCCCACGCCCCTGCGACGATCTGCAGATCGGGCCCCGGCGTGGGGATCGCCTGCCGTCCCATCTGCGAGGCGATGATCGAGGGCATGGCGATCCCCAGATCATAGGCCATGACGCGGCCCCCCAACACGCGCCCGCGCCCCCGCGCCATCGCGATCTGACGGGGAAACTCGTGGCCCATATCCTCCTCGCGCGAATAGGTGAGCTTCACCGGCCGCCCCGGCACCGCCATGGCCAGGTGCGTGGCGTGACGCACCACCGCGTCCTCCAGCCGGTGGCCGAAGCTGCCCCCGGCGACGCGCACATGCACATGCACGTCGTCCGCATCCTGTCCGGTGATCGCGGCGGCATTGCCCTGCACGAAGCGGGGCACCTGCGTGCCCGTCCAGATATCCGTGCGCTCCGGGGTATAGCGGACGGTGGCATTGAGCGGCTCCAGCGGCGCGTGGGCGAGGTAGGGCGCGCGATATTCCACGTCGATATCCGCAGCCCCGTCCAGCGCCGCCTCCACATCGCCGTCGTCGCGCAACCGGCTGTCCTGCCGCTCGGGGGTGAAACCCTCCGCGAGCGCCTGCCAATGGCCCTCCATCCCGGTGGGGTAGGGGGCCGGGGCCCAGTCGCATTTGATCGCCTGCGCTGCCTGCATCGCGCGCCAGGTGTTGTCGGCGATCACGCCGACGCCGCCAGGCACCTCGACGATCTTTTCCACGCCGCGCATCGCCTCGGCCTCACGCGCGTCAAGGCCACGCAAACCTGCCCCCTGCGCCGGGTTCAGCCGGATCGCGGCATGCAGCATCCCGGGCTGTTCCTCGTCGATGCCATAGGCTTGGCGGCCGGTGGATTTCGCCACGATATCAATGCGCTGCACGGGCCGTCCCACCAGTCGCCACGTCGACGGGTCGCGCAGCACCACATCCGTCACCGGCTCGGTTCGCGCGGCCTCGGCGGCCAGGCTTTCGTAGCGCAACCGCGTGCCATCGGGCAGGATCACCGCGCCGCCTTCTGTGCCGAGCCGGTCCACGGGTTGGTCATGCAGACGCGCCGCCGCCGCCTTCAGCGTTTCGCGCGCCACCGCCCCCGCGCGGCGCAGCTTTTCATACCCGTCGGGCACGGTGGTCGAGCCGCCGGTGATCTGCATGCCCAATAGCTTCATCGGCGCGTCCATCACGTCGCGCGCGCTCTCGGCCAGCCAGCCCTGGTCGGTGGACCGGAACGGCACCGCCTCGTCCGACAGCGCGGTGTTCCAGTAGGCGCGGTCGGGCGGTCCGAACTCCGTCGCCACCTGCGCCGGGTCAACGTCCAGCTCCTCGGCGATGAGCATCGCCTGCACCGACACCGCGCCCTGGCCCACATCGGCGCGCGGGGTGATGAGGGTGATCGCATCCCCGGTGATCCGCACATAGGGCGTCAGCGCCGCCGCCCCCTCGGGCAGATCGGCCATGAGCGGGTTGTCATAGGGCGTCCGCATGCGCCAGACGCCAAAGGCCACGCCGCCCGCGACGGCCACCGACCCGACCAGGAATGTCCGCCGCGCGATGGTCTTTGCCCGCCCCATCTCAGGTGCCCTCGCGCATGGTGCGGGCCGCCGCCTTAACCGCCGCGCGGATGCGCGGATAGGTGCCGCAACGGCACAGGTTGCCCGACATCGCGTCGTCGATCTCGGCATCACTCGGCTCCGGCACCTCGGCCAGCAGGCTTGCCGCCTGCATGATCTGTCCCGACTGGCAATATCCGCATTGCGCCACCTGTGCCTCGATCCACGCCGCCTGCACCGGGTGCGGCGCCCCGGGCGTGCCCAGCCCCTCGATGGTGGTCACATCGCCCCAGACATCGCCCACCGGCACCTGGCAGGAGCGCACGGCTTGCCCGTCGATATGTACCGTGCAGGCCCCGCATTGCGCGATCCCGCAGCCGTATTTCGGCCCGTGGACGCCCAGCACGTCGCGCAGCGCCCACAGAAGCGGCATCTCCGGCTCCAGCTCGTCGAGTGTGTGCTCGGTGCCGTTCACGGTCAGGCGCATGATGCAGGGGTCCTTTCCGGTGCTCTCACGCGAAAGGATAAACCGTTCGGTTCAGGTGTAAAGCGAGACGTGGCGACAGGCGCCCGCCCGCCGTCAGGTTCCCGCGAGGCCCCTCAACCAGTGCGGCGCATGACACACCCTTCCACTCCCGGCCGCACGGTGCGGCGCGTCGGGGTCGGGATTATGCAATGCCGGGTTTGCAGGCAGGACAGCGCGCGCGCAAGCGAGGTTTGGCCTTGGCCGGATGATCGGCGAGTTGCCCCGCGCCGAAGCATGGTCCTCGCGCGGCTTTTGGCTACCCCGCCTTCTTAAGGTCGGTGATCAGCGCACCGATATCGCCATTTCGGCGGTCGAGCATCGCCCCGATCTCGGTGCGCTCGCTCAGCCGCAGGCTGATGCCCTCGATTACCATGTCGAAGAACAAATCCTGCCCCGAGCGGTCCGACACCAGAAAGCTCACCTCGAAGGGCGATTCCCCGCGCAGGTAGACCATCGAGCGCACCTCGTGCCACGATTTCACCTCGCGCACGTCCTTGACCTCGATCCGCCCGCCCACGAACTCGTTGAAACGCTTGCCGTATTTGCGGGAGATGTAGCCGCGGAACGCATCGGTATAGGCGCGCATCTGTGCCCCGGAGAGGCGGTTGGCATCCGCCCCCAGCGTCGAGCGCGCGATGATTGACACATCTGCATAGCGCGCGAAGATGCGCTCGAAATCCACGATCATCCGCGACAGCGACTGCCCCGAGGCGATCACCCGGTTGATGTCACTCACAACCTGGTCGATGAGCGTGCGGGCGCGCGCTTTGGTCAGGGCGCGGGCGGTGTCGGGCAGCGCGACCAGCCCCATCGCGGCCAGCCCGGCGGACATAAAGAAACGTCGTGTCGGCTTACTCGTCATAAGGATCCTCCAACGGGGTCGAAGCGGCGGCACCGCCACCGGCCGTGCCGTCATAGGGATCGGTATAGGCCGCACCCGTGGTGCCGCCAACCTTGAACCGTCGATTCTGCAGGTAGATCGAGCGCGACAGCGCGTAGCTGTCCTCGCTCTCGTAGAGAATCTGGTCGATCGTTTCCGTGAACCGCTCGCGCCGCGACAGGCCCGAGGCCACGCCCGCCGCGGTGCCGGCGAGGTTCTCGGGGCTGTCCAGCACATAGGTGAGCGGGTTGGTGAACAGGTCCGCGAAAATGCCAAAGGTGTGCCGCGTCGTCGACGGTCCGAGGAACGGCAGCTCGATATAGGCGCCCTCGCGCACGCCCCAGACATGCAGTGTCTCGCCGAAATCGGTGTTGGTGGGCGCGGCCATGCCCATCTCGCTGGCCGGATCGAACACGCCGCCGAGGCCGACGGTGGTGTTGACCACCAGCCGCGCGGTGTCCTGCAACGCGCCGCGCATGTTCAACTGCAGGATGTTGTTCACGATGTCGGCGGGCAGCGACAGGTTCTCGGCGAGCCGGATCACGCCGGTCTCGATATCGTCGGGCACCACGCTGGTATAGCCCTTGGACACGGGCCGCACCAACACCCGGTCAACCCCGCGGTTGAACTCGTGCATGCGCCGGTTCTCGGTCTCGTAGGGGTCGAACACGTCCCGCGTGGCGGCCGGGTCCTGCGCGGCGCAGCCCGCGACGAGCGTCGCGGCCGCCAGGATCAGGGCGGGGATGGCACGGCGGAAGGTGCAAGAAATCGGCGGGGTCACGGCAAAAATCCACGTCCTGAGTCGAATGCTTTGTTACATAACCGATCGCCCGCGCAAACCCACCCCTGACCGACGATCGGTCACATTCCTGTGGCAGAATGGCGACATGCGCCCTGACGTCACGCTAATGCGCCGGTCCGGGCAGGCACGCCTTTCCCATTGAGACCCGCGCCACGCAGCAGACGTCCCGAGGGGGCTTTTCATTACCCCGTGCCGCCGCTAGCGTCAGGGCAAATCGCGCCACAGGAGAAAGCGACATGAGCCAGTTCGAAACCAGACTTGCCGAGATGGGCGTGACCCTGCCCGAGGCGCCGATGCCCGCCGCCAATTACGTGCCTTACGTGCAGGTGGGCGAGATGCTCTACGTCTCTGGCCAGATCGCCAAGGACGGTGACCGCCTGCTCACCGGCAAGCTCGGGGCCGACATGGACGTGGCGGCGGGCGCCGAGGCGGCGCGCGTCTGTGCCATCGCCCTCCTGGCACAGGTCAAGGCCGCCTGCGGCGGCGACCTCGACCGGCTGGTGCAGGTGGTGCGGCTCACCGGCTTCGTCAATTCCACCCCGGATTTCACCCAGCAGCCGCAGGTCATCAACGGTGCGTCCGATTTCCTCGGCGAGGCGCTCGGCGAGGCGGGCAAGCACGCCCGCGCCGCCGTCTCTGCCGCGGCACTGCCCTTCGGCGTCGCGGTCGAGATCGACGGGATATTCCGCGTCCGATGACCCCGCTGCCCGAGGCGTTCCTGGCGGTGCCGCTGGCGCATCGCGGCCTTCATGACCGCGATGCTGGCCGCCCCGAGAACTCGCGCGCCGCGGTCCGTGCGGCGATCGCGGCAGGCTATGGAATCGAGATCGACCTGCAAGCCAGCCGGGACGGCCACGCGATGGTGTTCCACGATTACGACCTCGGGCGTCTCACGTCCGAGACCGGCCCTGTGCGCCGGCGCGACGCCGCCCAACTTGCGCAAATCCGCCTCAAGGGTGGCGACGAGGGCATCCCTGACCTGCCCGAGATCCTCGCCCTCGTCGCCGGCCAGGTGCCGCTCCTCGTCGAGCTCAAGGACCAGCATGGCCAGATGGGCGAGACGGACGGTGCGCTCGAGTCCGCCACCGTGGCGGCGCTTACGGATTATGCGGGGCCGGTGGCGGTGATGTCCTTCAACCCGCACATGATGATCGCGATGGCCGCGCGCGCGCCGCAGGTCCCCCGCGGTCTCGTCACCGGCGCCTTCTCTGCCGAAAACTGGCCGCTCCTGCCCGAGGAAACCCGCGCGCGGCTCCGCGCCATCCGCGATTACGACGCGGCGGGCGCGGGTTTCGTCAGTCACGAGGCGAGCGATCTCGACAGCCCGCATCTCGCCCGCCTGCGCGCGCGCGGCGCGCCGATCCTGTGCTGGACCGTGCGCAGCGCCGAGGCCGAGGCGCGCGCGCGCCGCGTGGCCGATACCGTCACCTTCGAGGGATACCTCCCCGATCTGCCCGCTTGATGCGCGCGCCCGATGCGCCAGATACACATGCGTCCGCACGCAACCGGGGACTTGCGAGGATGAGCGAGACCGAGCTGACCGTCACCGCCCATGACAGCATCCACGCCATCGGCGCCGAGGCGTGGGATGCCTGCGCCTGCCCCGAGGCCGAGGGTGGCGGCCGCCCCGAGGATCCGTTCACCACCTACCGCTTCCTCGCAGCGCTCGAGGACAGCGGCTCGGTCGGTCCCGGCAGCGGCTGGCATCCGCATCACCTGACGGTGACGCGGGCGGACGAGGTGATCGCCTGTGCGCCGCTCTACCTCAAGGGCCACAGCCAGGGCGAATACATCTTCGACCACGCCTGGGCCCATGCCTACGAGCGCGCGGGCGGGCGCTACTACCCCAAGGCGCAGATCGCCGTGCCCTTCACCCCGGTGACCGGACGGCGGCTGCTGACCCGCCCGGGAAACGAGGACGACGGGCGCGCAGCACTCCTGCAAGGTGCCACGGCGCTGGCGGCGCAGAACCGGCTTTCGTCGCTGCACGTCACCTTCTGCACCGATGACGAGGAAGCGGCGGGCGAACGGGCAGGGCTCCTGGCCCGGCAGACACAGCAATACCACTGGCACAACCGTGGCTATCGCGATTTCGGCGATTTCCTCGGGCATCTCTCGTCGCGCAAGCGCAAGGCCATCCGCAAGGAACGCGCCCGCGCGCAAGCCTTCGGCGGCGAGATCGTCTCGCTCACCGGCGACGACATCCGCCCCGCGCACTGGCAGGCGATGTGGGAGTTCTACCAGGACACCGGCGCGCGCAAATGGGGCACGCCCTACCTCACCCGGGCCTTCTTCGATCTCGCACAGGACCGCCTGCGCGACGACGTGCTGTTGGTGCTCGCCCTGCGCGGCGGCCGCCCGGTGGCGGGGGCGATGAACCTGATCGGGCGCTCGGCACTCTTTGGCCGATACTGGGGCTGCGCCGAGGACCACCCCTGCCTTCATTTCGAACTGTGCTATTACCGGGCCATGGATTTCGCCATTGAACACGGGCTGCAAAGGGTAGAGGCTGGCGCGCAGGGCGAGCACAAGCTCGCCCGCGGCTACCTGCCCCGGGCCACTCATTCGCTGCACTGGCTGCGCGACCCGGGCTTCGCCGAGGCGGTGGCACAGTATCTCGATGCCGAGCGCGCCGCCGTCGAGGAAGAGATCGAGATCCTCACCGGCTTCGGCCCCTTCCGCAAGACCTCGATGGAGGACCACGAATGACCGAGAAACTCAGCAACACCGCCCGCAAGACCACCCTCGATCCGCTCCTGGAAAACGGCTGGTCGATGGTCGAGGGGCGCGACGCTATCGCCAAGACCTACAAGTTCGGCGATTTCGTCGAGGCGATGGGCTTCATGACCCGCGCCGCGCTCTGGGCCGAGAAATGGAATCACCACCCGGAATGGTTCAACGTCTACAACCGCGTCGAGGTCACATTATCGACCCACGATGTGGGCGGCCTGAGCGCGCTCGACGTCAAGCTCGCGCGCAAGTTCGACGGCCTTGTGGACTGAGACCGGGGGGGTCGAGTATCTGGGCCAGGAAGAAACCCGGCGCGGCTTCATCTTGCTGAAAATATCCCCGGCCTGACGGCACGAGAAGGGGGCGCGGTGCGAGGATCAGCGCCCCCGCACCAGCGCCGGCAGTCACATTGCCGCGAGCAGCGATTCGCCCGCGGTGGCCTCGCAGGTGCCGGGGCTTTCCTCGACATGCAGCACCGTCACGCGGCCGTCCTCGACCGCCATCGCATAGCGCTTCGAGCGCCCGATGAGCCCGGCGGGGGGCGCGTCGAAATCCATGCCGATCGCCTTGGTGAATGCGCCCTGCGGGTCGCCCAGCATGGTGATCCCGGCCTCCGCCGCGCCGGTGGTGTCGCCCCAGGCCTTGACCACGAACGGGTCGTTGACGCTCACGCAGATGATCTCGTCCACGCCCTTGGCGTCGAAACCGTCCTTGGTGCGCATGAAGCTCGGGACATGGGCCGAGGAACAGGTGGGGGTGTAGGCACCCGGTACGGCAAAGATCACCACCTTGCGCCCCTTCGTCAGGGCCGACAGGCTCACCGTTTCGGGGCCGCCCTCGCCCAGTTTCAGCAGGTCCGCGTCGGGCAGCTTGTCGCCGGTGGATATGGTCATGGTCGCTTCCTTTCTCCTGTCGCGTTGCCGTTTGATGTAACCATAGGCCGGTGCTAGGCAAGAGGCCACGGCAAAGATAGGCGGGAGACGGGGATGACGCACGTGGTGGTGATCGGGGCCGGGCAGGCCGGGGCGTCGCTGGTGACGCGGCTGCGGACCCAGGGCTTCGACGGCGCGATCACGCTCATCGGGGACGAGCCCGTGCCGCCCTACCAGCGGCCGCCGCTGTCCAAGAAATACCTGCTGGGCGAGATGGCGCTCGAACGCCTCTTCCTGCGCCCCGAGAGCGCCTATGCCGAGGCCGGGATCGACCTGCGCACCGGCACCCGCGTCACCGCCATCGACCGCGCCGCGCAAGAGGTGGTGATGGACGCGGGGCGGCTCGGCTATGACACGCTGGTGCTCGCCACCGGCTCGCGCCCGCGCCGCCTGCCCGCGGCCATTGGCGGCGATCTGGGCGGCGTGCACGTCGTGCGCACGCTGGCGGATGTCGATGCGATGGCGCCGGGGGTGGTGCCGGGGGCGCGGGTGCTGATCGTCGGCGGCGGCTATATCGGGCTCGAGGCGGCGGCGGTGGCGGCAAGCCGCGGCATGTCCGTCACCCTCGTCGAGATGGCCCCGCGCATCCTGCAACGGGTGGCCGCGCCCGAAACCTCGGACTATTTCCGTGCGCTGCACACCCGCCACGGCGTCGATATCCGCGAGGGCGTCGGGTTAGAGCGGCTCGTGGGCGAGGGGCAGGTGACGGGAGCCCGGCTCACCGACGGCAGTGCGCTGGAGGTGGACATGGTGATCGTCGGCGTCGGCATCGTGCCCGACACCGCGCTGGCCGAGGACGCGGGGCTCGCCATCGACAATGGCATCGCCGTGGACGCGCAGGGCCGCACCGACGACCCGGCGATCTGGGCCGCGGGCGATTGCGCCTCGTTTCCATACGGTGACGGACGGCTGCGGCTGGAAAGCGTGCCCAACGCCATCGACATGGCCGAATGCGTGGCCGACAACATCACCGGCGCGGGCCAGGACTACGTGCCCAAACCGTGGTTCTGGTCGGATCAATACGACGTGAAGCTCCAGATCGCCGGGCTTGGCACCGGCTATGACAGGATCGTGACGCGGGCGGTCGGTGACGCGGTGTCCTTCTGGTACTACGCGGGCGACCGGCTGCTCGCGGTGGACGCCATGAACGATCCGCGCGCCTACATGGTGGGCAAGCGGCTGATCGAGGCAGGGCGCAGCGCCGATCCGGACCGCGTCGCCGATCCCACCACCGATCTCAAGGCGCTTCTGAAGTGAGGATCATCGGCGGCGCGCATCGCGGCCGGGCGCTGGCCAGCGTCGGCAAGGGCGATGCGGCGGCGCATCTGCGCCCCACCTCCGACCGGGTGCGCGAGGCGCTCTTCAACGTGCTGGCGGGCGGCTATGGCGATCCCGTCACCGGCGCGCGCGTGCTCGATCTTTTCGCCGGCACCGGCGCGCTCGGGCTCGAGGCGCTGTCGCGCGGCGCGGCACAAGCCAGCTTCGTCGAGAGCGGGCGCAAGGCGCTGTCGCTCCTGCGCGACAATATCGGGCGCTGCGGGGCAGGGGAGGCCGCGCGGGTGTTCCCTCTCGATGCGCGAAGGCCCGGCCCCAACCCGGACGCCCCCCATGACCTCGTCTTCCTCGACCCCCCCTATGGCAAGGGTCTGGGCGAGGCGGCGCTCGCGGCGGCACTGGCGGGCGGCTGGATCGCCGCCGACGCGCTGATCGTGTGGGAAGAAAGCGCCCCCATCATCCCCCCCGAGGGCCTGCGCCTGATCGAAGAGCGGCGCTACGGCGACACGGTGATCCGGTTTCTTGGTCGGGACTGACGGTCAGCAAGGCGGGACTGTGTTGCCGGTGGCAGATTGCGTCGTGAGGCGGGTGATTGGCCTTGAGCGGTCGTTGCAGTGAGCCGTGTCATCGTATGTCCGCGGGCAGGCGATCCAACGGTTTTTCAGGGCACTTTATTTCTGCGTTCCCGAAAAACATGCAATCGGCGCATTGGCTTAGCCAAATCGCCTGTCCGGGGGGCGGACATGCGATGGCGCGGCGGGCTTCGCCCTTGATTCCGCGCCGGGACCAGACGGCAACGTCCCCTCCAGGCCAATCCTGTCGGCTGTTCCGACCCGTCATAACCCACACCCCGCCCTCCACCTCACTATCTGACCGTATCGCGCAAGACTGTCAGGCCACCGCTTGCCTCCCACCAAACAAAAAAACCGGCCCGCACGAGGGCGGGCCGGGACGAGGTGTCGTCATTGCTGACGAGGAGGACACCGGTGCCTTGTCCTCACCAGTCCGTCGGACCTTTCTGGGCGAACTGGTGGACAAGGAAGTCAATGAAGGCGCGCACCTTGGGCTGGGTAAATCGGCCCGGCGGGTAGACGGCATAGATACCCTGCGTCTCCATCGGCAGGTCGGGCATCGCGTCCTCCACCTGCCCCTCGGCCAGCGCCCGGGCATAGAGGAACGACGGAAGATAGGCGATCCCGAGGCCCGAGATCGCGGCGTTGAGCAGCGATTGCCCGTCATTGACGCTGAGGCCCCCCGCGGTGCGCACCTGCCGCTTCTCGCCCGAGGGCGCGGTCAGCTTCCACACCGCGTTGCCGCCCTGGCTGGAATAGTGCAACAGCTTGTGCTCGTTGAGATCGTCGATCTTCTGGGGCCGTCCGTATTTCTTGAAATAGGCGGGGCTCGCGATCATGCGGCGGGTGGTCTCCGACAGCTTGCGCGCGCGTAGCGTGCTGTCCTCCAGGTCGCCGATCCGCACCGCCATGTCGAAGCCCTCGGAGATCAGCTCCACATAGCGGTTGTTGAGCACCATGTTGACGGTGATATCCGGGAAATCCTCGAGAAACTGGCCCAGAACCGGGCTCAGGTGATTGACGCCGAAATCGGTGGCCACCGAGATGCGCAACAGCCCCGAGGGGTCCGACTGCATCGAGCTTACCAGCGCATCCGCCTCGCCCGCGTCGTTGAGCACCCTGAGCGCCCGGTCGTAATAGGCCAGCCCGATCTCGGTGGGGCTGACCCGCCGCGTGGTCCGGTTGAGAAGCCGTGCACCGAGGCGTGCCTCGAGCGAAGAGACATGCTTGGACACGGCGGATTTCGAAATACCCATCTTGCGGGCCGCGTCGGTAAACCCGCCCTGGTCCACCACCGTGGCAAAGGCCTCCATTTCCGTCAGGCGATCCATACTGCTACCTCATTCTCCGATCACCTGATGGTGTGGCGGAAAAATCAGGCGCAACTGCGGCGCGCGACTGACAATATCGGGGTGTTGTTGGAATCGTCGCCGCACGGGAAACACCGAAACATGGCAAATTGAGGCGATGATCTGTCCTGCGGGGGTATGCTTTGCCCGAGTTGTGGTCGCATTCAGGGCGGATATGCCATGAAACCGCATATCGTAGTGACATTCGCCGCCGCGCTGTCGGCCAGCGCCTCCACTTTCGCCTCCACTTTCGCGGGCGATACACCCGCGGAGGGGGCCGGTCAGAGCGCCGCGGCCAGCCGTGTGCCCTGGTCTATGGCACGTTTCGCGTCCAACTCGGCGGCGACATCCGCGCCGCCGATCACGTGGACCGTGACGCCCTCGGCCTCCAACGCATCGGCCAGGCTGCGCTCGCTCAACTGCCCGGCGCAGAGCACGATCGTGTCGGCCTCGATCAGCGTCGGGTTCTCCCGTGCCTCGCCGAAACTGATGTGCAGCCCGTCGCCGTCGATCCGCTCGTAATTGACGCCGCTCACCATCTCGACCCCCTTCATCCGGAGCGCCGCGCGGTGAATCCACCCCGTGGTCTTGCCCAGCCGCTTGCCGGGCCGCTCGGCCTTGCGCTGCAACATCGTCACGGCACGCGCGGGCGGCTCGGGCTGCGGCCCTTGCGGGGCCAGCCCGCCACGCACCTCTGCCGGGTCGCCCACCCCCCATTCCTCGCGCCAGAGCGCGATATTCTCGGTCGGGCTCTCGCCCGCGTGGACCAGGAATTCCGCCACGTCGAAGCCGATCCCGCCCGCGCCCACCACGGCGACGCGCTTGCCCACCTTTGCCTTTCCGCGCAGCACGTCGATGTAATTCACCACGTTGGGGCCATCCTGTCCGGGGATGCCCGGGTCGCGCGGGATCACCCCGGTGGCGATGATCACCTCGTCGAAGCCTGACAGGGCATCGGTTCCCACATCCTGCCCCAGCTTCACCTCGACACCTGCCTCGGCGACCATCACGCCGAACCAGTCCACCAGCCCGTGAAACTCCTCCTTGCCGGGGATCACGCGGGCCATGTTGAGCTGCCCGCCGATCTCGCCCGCGCGGTCAAATAGCGTCACGCCATGCCCGCGCCCCGCCGCCGTGATCGCCGCCGACAGCCCCGCCGGCCCTGCGCCGACCACCGCGATGCGCTTGGGGGCATCCGTCGGCGCGATCACCAGCTCTGTCTCGTGGCAGGCGCGCGGGTTGACGAGGCAAGAGGTGAGCTTGCCGCTGAACGTGTGATCGAGGCACGCCTGGTTGCAGGCGATACAGGGAGCGATGGTCTTGCTGCGCCCCTCGGCGGCCTTCTTGACGAACTCCGCATCGGCGAGGAAGGGCCGCGCCATGCTCACCATGTCGGCCACGCCCTCCGACAGCAGGCCCTCGGCCACCTCGGGCGTGTTGATCCGGTTCGAGGTGATGACCGGGATACCCACCTTGCCCATCAGCTTTTGCGTGACCCAGGCCCATCCCGCCCGCGGGACGCTCGTGGCAATCGTCGGCACCCGCGCCTCGTGCCAGCCGATCCCGGTATTGAGGATCGAGGCACCCGCATCCTCCACCGCCTGCGCCAGTTGCACCACCTCTGCGTGGGTGCTGCCCTTGGGGATGAGGTCGATCATGCTCAGGCGATAGATCAGGATGAAATCGCGGCCCACCGCCGCGCGCACCCGGGCCACCACCTCCAGCGGCAGGCGCATCCGGTTCTCGTAAGAGCCGCCCCAGCGGTCCGTGCGCTTGTTGGTGTGGGTGACGAGGAACTGATTGAGGAAATACCCCTCGCTCCCCATGATCTCGACCCCGTCATAGCCTGCCTCGCGGGCGCGCTCCGCCGCTGTCACGATATCGGCGATCTGCTTCTCGATCCCCGCCTCGTCCAGCTCATGCGGTGTGAAGGGCGAAATCGGCGACTTGATGGCCGAGGGCGCCACGCATTCCTTGCCATAGGCATAGCGGCCCGCATGCAGGATCTGCATCGCGATCAGCCCGCCCGCGTCATGCACCCGGTCGGTGACGATGCGGTGATTGGCGATATCCTCGGGGGTGAACAGCCCCGCCGCCCCCGGAAACACCCCGCCCTCGCGATTGGGCGCCATGCCGCCGGTGACCATCAGCCCGACGCCGCCGCGCGCACGGGCGGCATAGAACTTCGCCACCCGGTTCCAGTCGCGCGTCTCCTCCAGCCCGGTATGCATAGAGCCCATGAGCACGCGGTTCTTCAGCGTGACATGGCCCAGGTCGAGGGGCGCGAGAAGATGCGGATAATCGGTCATGGCTTTCTCCCTTGGCTTATCCCCGTGATGCCTCGCCTGCGCGCGCTTGTCACCCGTGAACGCTGCGTTACCGGCGGCGGGTCTGCGCCCCGCCGTGTGGGTATTTGTGCCAAGAAGAAGCCGGGATGGGTGTGACGTGGCCTACACGCGACGCGTCGCGCCAGCTACACCCACCGCCCCGCATCCATCCGCTGATGCAGCACCCGTATCACCTCGACCGTGTCGGCGCTGTCTCTGAAAACGATCAGGTGCCGGGCGGCCATCGCGGTCCGGTAGCCACGCCGCACGAAATCCGCGTCGCGCGAAGCCGTGCCGCCTGTTCGCAGACCGTCGATCACGCCGCGGATTTCTGCAACGTAGCTGTCGGCCCGTTCCACGCCCCATTCGGACAGGCTGTAACGCCAGATATCCTCCAGGTCACGCTGCGCCTTGGGCGTGAACTCTAGGCCCTTCATGACAGGTGCTTGGCGTGCATCTCGGACAGGAAGTCATCGAAATCGAAAGGTTCCGCCGGCCCGCTTTCCTCGCCCTTGATGATCTCGGCGCGCAGGCGGTCGAGGCGGTGTTCCTCTTCCTCCAGCATCCGCAGCCCCGCGCGCACCACGTCGCTGGCCGAGTTGTAGCGGCCGCTTTCCACGGCGCGGGCGATGAACTCGTTGAAGTGGTCGCTGAGCACGACAGAGGTGTTGCGGGGCATGGGGCATCTCCTTTGACCGCAATATACCAATTCCTGGTATCCGGTTCAATTGGCCCGGCCCTCACTCCTCGCCGTCCACGCGCCCGCGCAGCGCCTTGACCTCGCTGCGCTGCTTCTTCGCCGCCACGCGCTTGCGCTTCTGGTTGGCCGAGACCCGCGTCGGGACACGTCGCTTGGGCTTGACCGTGGCCTGCCGGATCAATTCGGCCAGCCGGTCGCGCACGATCTCGCGGTTGCGGGTCTGGCTGCGGGTCTCGTCGCATTGCAGCACCACCGCCCCCTCCTTGGTCCAGCGCCGCCCCGCCAACCGCCGGAGCCGCGCCTTCACCGGGCCGGGCAGGTTGGGCGAGCGGTCCGCCTCGAAGCGCAGCTCGACCGCGCTCGCCACCTTGTTGACGTTCTGCCCGCCGGGACCCGAGGCGCGGATGAACTGCTCGGTCAGCTCCCAATCCTCGATGGCGATGTCGTCGGTAATCCTCAGCATGGGCAGATCCGGTTAACGCGGCGGTCGCAGGTCGGCGTGAACCGTGCGGTTCGAGCCGCGAACCTACAGGTTGAAAAGGGCCGCCCCGGTTCGGGACGGCCCTCCAGAAGTCACGGAGGCGGGCCGGTCAGGCACGCGCCAATCCGGGTGGCTTTCGCCTTGGGGCTGCCCTAGACGGCGGCCTCCCGGACTGTCCCGACACCTCGCTCCAATACCTCTATAGACACTGGACCACCTCCTTTCGCTTTGTTGAACCTGAGACAAGCGTGCCACAAATTCTGCCCATGTCAAAACAAAATCATGTGGCGGGGGAAAAATCCGACGCAGGATGCTGATTCATTGGTCTTGCAGCACCGCCACGCATTGCCCCGGCAGGTCGGCCATCGTCAATTCGCGCCGGGGCTTGGGCTTGGGCGCGTCCGGGTCGGGCGGCGGCGGGTTCAGGATGTTGCGCACCCATTGTTGCGCCTCGGCACAGCCATCGCCCGGTGGCGGCGCGGCCTGTTCCACGCAACCCCTTGCATTTTCAGGACAATTCAGCCGCACATGGAAATGGTAATGGTGCCCCCACCACGGCCGCACCTTGCGCAGCCAGGCGCGATCCCCGGTTTCATCCTTGCACATCTGCACCTTGGCCCCGGGAAAGATGAAGATGCGCGCAGTGCGCCGATCCTTGGCCGCGGCCTTGACGATCTCGTGATGCGCGCGTGTCCAGTTGCCGTTGGTATAGGCACCATTCGCCCTTCTCATTGAAATCGAAGAGATATTCTCCCGCGCCGCGCGGTTCAGTGCCAGATCGTCGGCGGGTCGTAGCCAGATATCCGCGTCCAGCCCCATCTGGTGACTGCGATGCCCCGACAGCATCGGCCCTCCGCGGGGCTGGCTGATATCGCCGACGTAGAGCCCGTTCCAGCCCGGCTGCTCTGCGGCGTGGCGGGATAATTTTCGAATGAGATCAATGGTTTCAGGGTGACCCCAGTTGCGGTTGCGGCTCAGGCGCATGGCTTGCCAGGTGGGGCCGCTTTCAGGCAGGGCCACTGCCCCGGCGAGACAGCCCTTGGCATAGCTGCCATAGGCGGCCGGCGCATGCTCGCTTCCGCGCGGCTGTGCGCCAAAAAGTTGTTTGGCATGAACCCCTTGCATCGAGGCGGGGATGCTCTGGCTCGACAAGATGCCGGGGGTGGGCGCGCGTTCCTGCGCATCCATGCACCCGCCAAGCGCCAGCGATGCGATGAGTGCGGCGATGCATCTCATGATATGCGATCTCCCTCGGACCTGACCCATCTTAGCAGCAACAACCCGATCACGAAAAGCCCGATGACCGGCGCGATGCCGATCCGCGCGCTGCCTGACATGGTGGTGACGAGGCCGATCAGCGCCGGGGCGAGAAAGGCGGTAGCCCGACCCGACAGCCCGTAAAGCCCGAAATTCTCGGTCGGGGCGGCGGGATCGGTGTGGCGCACCATGAGGGTCCGGCTCGCCGCCTGAAGCGTGCCGCCCAAGCCCCCGATCAGCACGCCGCAACCAAAGAATACAGCATCTGGAAGGGCCGATCCCTCGGCCAGCGGAACGCCGAATATCTGGCTCCGGTCCATCCCCACGATCGTCACGCAGACCGCGATCAGCCCCCAGATCGCCGCGACAATAACCGGCTTGGGCCCGAAGCGGGCATCCAGCTTGCCGCCCAGCCAGCTGAACAGCGCCGCCGAGATCGCGCCGAGGATTCCGAAGATACCCACCGAGGTGATCGACCAGTTGAGCACGAGAATGGCGTAGGTGCCGCCGAAGCCGTAAAGACCGTTGAGCGCATCGCGGTAGAACATCGACGAGCCGAGATAGGCGCTCAGGCTCAGGCGATGGCGCAAGCCCTTGATCGTGTTGACAAGAAGCTCGAGTGCGTCGCGCATGCCTCGCCCCTGCCGCGGCGGGCCGGTATCGCGCACCCACAGGAAATAGGGCACCATGAAGAGCGCGAACCACAACGCCGTGAACGGCCCGACAAAGCGCGTCCCCTCGCGCGCCGCTGCATCCAGGCCGAAAGCCGGGTCGAGGCCGATCAGGGTCTTGCCGCTCGGCTGTTCGACGAAGAGCAGCAGCATGATCAGGAGCGACACCACCCCACCCGCGTAGCCAAAGGCAAAGCCCGAGCCCGAAAGCGCGCCGACCTCTTCCTCGTTACCGAGCGACGGAAGCTGCGAGTTGATGAATATGAGCGCGTATTCCGCCCCGATGAAGCCGAGGCCGAAGGCCAGCAGGCCGAACCACAGGTTCGACCCGTCGGGCATCATCCCCCAGATCGACGCGGCCCCGACCACGTACATGAGCGAAAACACCATGATCCACGGCAGCCGCCGTCCCGTGGTGTCGGCGAAGGCGCCCATGATTGGCGCACCAAGCCCGATGATGAGCCCGCTGACCGTCAACCCGGTGGACCACAGCGCCTGCGCGCGCGCGTCCGCCGCGTGCTCGGGCAGGCCGGTATTCATGTAATACTCGGCGGCGACAGAGGCGAAATAGGGGCCGAAAATGAAGGTGATGAGGAGCGTGTGATAAGGCTGGCTCGCCCAGTCGAAGAAAAACCAGCCCCAGATGCGCTTGCGCGTCGATATCTCCGCCATGCCGTCCCCCGCCCGTTTTCCGCGATAAGACAGGCCCGGGCGTGGGCTGGCAAGCTATTCCTGCCCGGGGTCCTGCATCGGCGGCCAGGGGCGCGCGGCATCGGCCTCGATCCACGCTCGGACCCAGCCGGGCAGGGGCGGCGCGGCGAGCCCGGGGTGCCCAAGCGCGTCCAGCACGTCGGCAGGCGGCACGATCCCGTCGCGCCCGGTCATAGCCGCACGGTAGAGGATGTGGTTGGCGCACTCTCCGTCACGCCGCCACATGGATTGCTCAAGATACATGAACCGCGCATCCCACGACAACAGCCGCGATTGCATCTCGATCCGGTCGAACATGCGGACGCGGCGGCGATATCGCACGCTCGCCCCCGCCATCGTCAGCCCCCAGCGCTCGCGCCGCAGCACCGCGATCAGCCCGACGCGCCCGGCAAGCGGGATGCGACCCAGATCGTAGAGCGTGAGCGTGCGCCCATTATTGAGCTCGCGCCACAGGTCGATATCCCAGGGCAGGCAGGTGTGGTGCGAAACATGGGTTCCGGTGACCGGCAGCGGCGGGTCGTTGCGGTGGCGCCAAAGTTGCCAAAACAGGCGTATGACGGGATACATGGGGCGTCTCCGGTGGTTCCGGCGCGGCCTTGGCAGGCGGTTGGCCCGGCGTCAACCGCGACCGCGCGTCAGGCTTGCGCTCGCGTCCGAGCCCGCATAGGTCTTGGGGCGTTCAGACAAGAGGGCCAGGCCACCATGCAATCGCTTTTCCAGATCCTGATGCTGCTGCTCGATGTGCTTTGGTTCTTCGTCATCGCGCACGTCGTCATGTCTTGGCTCATCAATTTCCAGGTGCTGAACCTCCGGCAGCAACTGGTGGCGCAGATCTGGTACGCGCTTAACCGGCTGCTGGAGCCGCTCTATGCTCCGGTGCGTCGCATCCTGCCGAACATGGGGGGCATCGACCTCGCGCCGCTGGTGGTGCTGATCGGGGTCTACGCGCTGCGGATCATCCTGATGAACAATGCGGCGGCGTTTTACTGAGGCAAGGTCTTGTTCACCGAATCTTAGTGTGAAACACTTCCCGTAAGAGCAGATAATAAAATCTTACAGGACTGCCATGCCGAGCGCTGCCACGCTTTTGCGCGATGTCTTCGGGTTCGACGCGTTCCGTCCGGGGCAGGAAGAGATCGTCCACACCGTCGCCACCGGCTGCAACACGCTCGCCATCATGCCCACCGGGGGCGGCAAATCCCTGTGTTTCCAGCTACCTGCGATGATGCGCGAGGGGGTGACGGTGGTCATCTCGCCGCTCATCGCGCTGATGCGCGACCAGGTGCGGGCCTTGCGCGCGGCAGGGGTCGAGGCGGGCGCGCTCACCTCCGGCAATACCGAGGAGGAGACCGCCGAGGTCTGGGCCGCGCTAGAGGGGCGGCGGCTCAAGCTGCTCTACATCGCGCCCGAACGGCTCGCCGCCGGTGCGGCGCTCGGGATGCTGCGGCGCATTGGCGTCAGCCTCATCGCCGTGGACGAGGCGCATTGCGTCAGCCAGTGGGGCCATGATTTCCGCCCCGATTACCTGCGCATCGGGGAGCTGCGCCGCGCGCTCAATGTGCCGCTTGCCGCCTTCACCGCGACCGCCGATGCCGAAACCCGTGACGAGATCGTGGCCAAGCTCTTCGACGGACAGCCGCCGCAGGTCTTCCTGCACGGCTTCGACCGACCCAACATCCATCTCGCCTTTGCTGCCAAGGACAAGCCGCGCCAGCAGATCCTGAGCTTTGCCGCCGCACGCAAGGGACAATCCGGCATCGTCTATTGCGGCACCCGTGCCAAGACCGAGAGCCTCGCGCAGGCGCTCTCCGAGACCGGGCACAACGCCTGCGCCTATCACGGCGGGATGGAGGCCGATCGGCGCCGCCATGTCGAGCACCGCTTCAACACCGAGGACGGGCTGATCGTGGTGGCCACGGTCGCCTTCGGCATGGGCGTGGACAAGCCCGATATCCGCTGGGTCGCCCATGCCGACCTGCCTAAATCCATCGAGGCCTACTACCAGGAAATCGGGCGCGCCGGGCGCGACGGCGCACCGGCCGAGACGCTCACCCTCTATGGCCCCGACGACATCCGGCTGCGCCGCGCGCAAATCGATGAGGGACTCGCCCCGCCTGAACGGCGCGGGGCGGATCACGGGCGGCTCAATGCGCTTCTGGGTCTTGCCGAGACGCTGGAATGCCGCCGGGTAGCGCTGTTGCGCTACTTCGGCGAGCAGGCAGCGCCCTGCGGTCATTGCGACCTGTGCGAGACGCCGCCCGAGACATTCGATGGCACCGAGGCGGTGCAAAAGGCGCTCTCGGCGATCCTGCGCACCGAGGAACGCTTTGGTGCCGGGCATCTGATCGACATCCTGACGGGCAATCCGACGGACAAGGTGCGCGCGCGCGGGCATGACGATCTGCCCACCTTTGGTGTGGGCCGCGACATGGACCGGCGCGGCTGGCAGGGGGTGTTCCGGCAGATGATGGGGCACGATCTGGTACGCCCCGATCCCGAACGGCACGGTGCCCTGGTGATGACCGAGGCCGCCCGCCCCGTCCTGCGGGCCGAGACCCCGATCCGCCTGCGCCGCGAGGTGGCGGGCTGCACGCCGCGACCGGCGGTCAAGGCGCTGGTCTCGGAGGAGGACGCGCCGCTCCTGTCGGCGCTCAAGGCGAAACGCCGCGCGCTTGCCGAGGCGGCGGGCGTGCCGGCCTATATCGTCTTCAATGACCGCACGCTGATCGAGATGGCCGAGACCCGGCCCGCCGATCTCGACGCGATGGCCCGGATCGGGGGCGTGGGCGCGACCAAGCTGGAGCGGTACGGCGCGGCCTTTCTCGAGGTCATCAACGGCGCGGTGGACGAGGTGCATCCGACCCGGCGCAAGCTGGCGGGGCGCGCGGCGGGCGAGGTCTATGACCGCCTGATCGAGGTGCAGCGAGACCTGGCGCGCGGCGATTGTGGCACGCTGCGCCCCCTGTCCTGCACCCATTCCACCCTTCGCCAGATCGCCGAGCGGCGGCCCTCGACGCTTGAGGCGTTGGAACGCCTGCCCGGCATGGGGCCGCAAAAGGCCGAACGTTTCGGCCCGGCCTTTCTGGACGTTCTGCGGATGGCGGGCTAACTCACACCCGTTGCCGTCACGAGAGGGATTTCGCGCATGCTGGTTGTCGTCTCACCCGCCAAGAAGATGGACATGAGTCCCGCTCACGGTATCACGCCCACGCGCCCCGCCTTTCGCGCCGAGGCCGAAGAACTGGCGCAGGTGGCGCGGGGGCTCGACGCGGGCGAGTTGCAAAAGCTGATGAAGATCAGCGACAGCCTCGCCCGGCTTAACGTTGACCGGTTCTCCGCTTTCGGCACGATGGAGGTGAAGCCCGCCGCGCTCGCCTTTGCCGGTGACACCTACCAAGGGCTGGAGGCCGGCTCGCTCGACCCGGACGAGATGGCCTGGGCACAGGATCATTTCCGTATCCTGTCGGGGCTTTATGGTCTCTTGCGTCCGCTCGATGCCATCGAGCCCTATCGTCTGGAAATGGGCAGCCGTCTCGCGACTGATCGTGGCAAGACGCTTTACGACTACTGGGGTGACAAGATTGCCCGGACGCTCAAGGCGCAGGCCGAGGAGATCGGCACCGATACACTTGTGAACTGCGCGAGCCAGGAATACTTCGGCGCGGTCGATCTGGCTGCGCTCGGGCTGCGGGTGGTGACGCCGGTTTTCATGGAAGAGCGGGGCGGCGAGCCAAAGATCGTGAGCTTCTATGCCAAGCGCGCGCGCGGCGCGATGGCACGTTTCATCATCCAGAATCGGTTGTGTGACCCGGAGAGCCTCTCTGATTTCGACACCGGTGGCTACCGGCACGCGCCCGCCTTGTCAGCGCCCGACCGGCCCGTGTTCCTGCGCGATCAACCCGCTGCCTGAGCCGCCGTGCCTTCGGGCGGGCGCAACGCCGGGTCTGCCGCCGCGGTGATGTGCTCGACGATAGCCGTGCGCTTGAGCGGCTTGGGCAGGTAGTGATCGAGCCCGGCGGCGAAGATATCGGCATCGTCCCCTGACATTGCATGGGCGGTCATCGCCACGATCGGTACGTGCCCGCCCGTTTTGGCCTCGATCATGCGGATGGCGCGGGTGGCATCCTTGCCGTCCATCTCGGGCATGGATATATCCATGAACACGATATCGGGCACCACGCTCTGAAACAGCGCGACCGCCTCGCGCCCGTTCTCGGCGAAGGTCAGGTCGATATCGAGCGTCTGAACCATCTTGGAAAAGACGAGGCGGTTGGTCTTGTTGTCCTCGGCGGCGAGCACCCGCATCGCGCGCGGTGTGACGGGGGCGCGATCCATGCCGAATCCGTCACCGGCTGAGGCGATGACAGGATCCGGCGCGGAGAGCGCGGCAAGCGCGGTGATGAGATCACGCCGCGCCACCGGTTTCTGAAGCACCGCCTGAACGTCGCCATACGCTGGATCCTGGGCGGCGCTGCCGGAATTGGTGCTCAGCACGATGATGTGCATGGCATACCCCCCCGCGCGCAGCGCGGTGGCAAGCTCGAACCCGTCCATACCCGGTATGTGGTGGTCGCAGATAACCAGATCGGGCGCATCGACGGCGACAAGATCGAGCGCGGCGCGGGCATCCGCGCAAGTGGTCACCCGCATGCCGAGCGCGCCAAGCTGGCGTTCTAGAAGCGCACGGCACGTATCGTGCGGCTCGACCACCAGCGCGCGTGTGAGCGCCGGGTCGGGGTGGATATCCTCAGGCATGCCGGCCTCGACCGAGGGCAAGGACAGCGAGAGGCCGAAGGTCGAGCCGCGCCCCTGTTCGGACTCGACCCACAAATCGCCGCCCATGAGCCGCACCAGCTTGCGCGAGATGGCGAGGCCGAGCCCGCTGCCCTCGAACTTGCGGCTTTGCGCGTCGTCGGCCTGGTTGAATTCGCCGAATATGTGATCGAGCTTGTCGGGTGGAATGCCGGTGCCGGTATCCTCGATGGTGACGCGAATATCGGCTTCAGCCCCCTCACTAGCCTGCATGCCGGTGACGCGGATCATCACGTGCCCGGCCTCGGTGAACTTGACCGCGTTGCCCACGAGGTTGGTCAGTATCTGGCGGATGCGTCCCGGATCGCCGATGAACCGCGTCGGCAGGAACAGGTCGTAATCCACCAGCAGGTCGATCCCACGATCGCGAGCATGGGCCTGCATCAGCGTGACAAGCTCGTGAATGCAACGCTCCAGATCGAAGGGCTCTGGATGCAGGACGAGCCTGTCGGCCTCGATCCTGGAATAGTCCAGTACGTCGTTGATGATGACGAGAAGCGCCTCTGCCGAATGCTTGATGGTGTTGACATAGAGCTGCTGCTCGTCGTCGAGCGTGCCCTCCATCAGCAGGTCGGCCATGCCCACAACTCCGTTCATCGGTGTGCGGATTTCGTGGCTCATGTTGGCGAGAAAGGCGGATTTGGCGCGGTTCGCGGCCTCGGCACGGCGGCGGGCCTCTTTCAATTCCTTCTCGTAGCGGATCGTGGCGGTGATGTTCTGCACCAGGCTAACCATGTCGCCCCCTGCGCCGCGCCGGTCGGTGAGGCGGATATAGTGCCCGTTCCACAACCGGATTACTTCGGGCTCGGGGGCGGAACCCTGCCAGCGGTCGAGCATGCGCTCGCGCCAGGCATGCGGACTCATGTCGCCGATATTGACGATGCCCTCCTCGGTGATGACCTGCAAAATCTCAATATAGCTAGCGCCTGGCCGAACCGCCTCGACCCCGTCGAACACGGCAAGCCAGGCGTCGTTGGCGGCGATCATCCGGCTATCGGCATCGAAGAAGGCAAAGCCATCCTCGATGGTCTGGATCGAGTGCCAGAGCCGGCGTTCTGCGATCTCGATTTTCTCGTGGGCGACGCTGAGATCGGATTTGACGCGTTGATTCTCGTTGCGCACGGTCTGGACTTCGGCGCGTGTCTCGGTGATCTCGTGACTGAGCGCGCGGGCATGCAGCCCGAGCTTGCGGTTGGCGGCGTGCAGTTCCGCCTGTTTCTGTTCCAGCAGACGTTCGGCGGCGAGGCGCGCGCGCCGTTCCTCTGCCAGCTTGTTTGCCAGGCTCATGCCCGCCCTCCGCCGCGCCGGATCGTGGTCATCTCACAATCCGGCATCGTCGTGAACAAGCGGTTAAAGCTTGAAAATAAAGGCTCAGAGCGCCTCGATCGCCAGCGCGATGCCCTGACCGCCGCCGATGCACATGGTGATGAGCGCGCGTTTGCCCCCGGTCCGCTCGAGCTCGTAAAGCGCCTTGACGGTGAGGATTGCCCCGGTGGCGCCGACGGGGTGGCCGAGTGCGATGGCGCCGCCATTCGGGTTAACGCGGGCGGGGTCGAGACCGAGGCCCTTGTTGACCGCAAGTGCCTGGGCTGCAAAGGCTTCGTTGGATTCCACCACGTCGAAATCCGAGGCCGACAGCCCGGTGCGCGCCAGCAGTTTTTCCACCGCCGGGACTGGGCCGATGCCCATTACCTCGGGGCGCACCCCGGCATGGGCATAGCCCAGAACCCGGGCGCGCGGCTTGAGGCCCGCGCCCTCCGCAGCCTCGGCACGGGCAAACACGAGCGCGGCGGCACCGTCGTTGATTCCGCTTGCATTTCCGGCGGTTACGCTGCCGTCCTTCTGGAACACCGGGCGCAGACCGGCGAGGGCCTCGGGTGTCGTGGGCTTGGGGTGTTCGTCTGTGTCGAAGGGGACCATGTCGCGCTTCACGCGCACCTCGATCGGCACGATCTGCGATTTGAACCGTCCCTCTTCGATGGCGAGCGCCGCGCGGCGCTGGCTCTCGAGCGCGAAGGCGTCCTGATCGGTTCTGCTAACCCCATGTTCCGACGCGACATTTTCCGCCGTCACGCCCATGTGACCGGTGCCGAAGGGGCAGTTGAGCGCGCCGAGCATCATGTCGCGCGTTGTTACGTCGCCCATCTTGGCTCCCCAGCGCTGATCGGGGATGATGAAGGGCGAGCGGCTCATGTTCTCGACACCGCCGGCGAGGCCGAAATCGGCATCGCCCAACATCAGGGATTGCACAACGGAAACAATGGCTTGTGCGCCGGAGCCGCAGAGGCGGTTGACGTTCATCGCGGGCGCCGTGTCGGGAATGCCGGCGTCGATGGCGCTGACACGGCTGACATACATGTCGCGCGGCTCGGTGTTGATGACATGGCCGTAGACCACGTGACCGATCTGCCCACCCTCGACGCCGGATCGCGCAAGTGCTTCTTTTGCAACGATAGTTCCGAGCGTCGTGGGCGGCGTGCCCGCGAGGCTGCCGCCGAACGTGCCGATGGCGGTGCGGCAGCCGTCGAGAATCACGATATCGGTCATGGGGGTCCTCCCTGTCTGGTTGCACGGAGAGTAGCCACAGGGCGGTCGCGAAGGCAACGGTGACATGGGGGCACATCGGGCGAACCTGCAGGTTCAGCGCACGAACCGGGAGGTTCGCGGGGGGAAGCGCGCGGCTTGTCAGGGAATGGGTAAGGTGCGCCTGTCGGAATGCTCGTCAGCGCAGGTGATGCTTCAGGGCGGGTCGGATTGTTCGAAATCTTGAAAAGATTTCTGCCCGATTTCTTTTCAAGAAATCGGATTCGCGGCGGGAGTGAGGGGCACGCGACCGGTGTCGTTCAGAAGCCAGCAGTCGCGGCCCTCGAACACCGCGGGCCAGAGCGGGCGGCCAAACCCGGCGCCGCCGTCGAGGTCGATGCGGTTTCCGAAATGGGCGGGGTGGTCGAGCGCGGTGTGGCCGTGGACCACCAGCCACGGGTGCGGGTCGGGGTGGTCGAGAAACCCCGCGCGGATCCACATCAGATCGTCGGGGTCCTGGGCGTCGAGCGCGATACCGGGGCGGATCCCGGCGTGGACGAAGAGCAGCGGCCCGGCCTTGTGCCAGAGCGGCAGGGAGGCAAGCCAGTCGCGATGCGTCTGCGGCACCTCGGTCCGGGCCTCGGCATGGGCCACCACCGGGTCGGGTGCGGCGACGCCGTAGGAGGCGAGCGTCGCGGTCCCGCCGAGGTGGAAGTGGAGCCACGCAAGTCCCGAGGACACGCGCGGCGAATGCAGTGTCGCGCTGTCGAGGAAGTCCAGGAACATCTGGTCGTGATTGCCGCGTAGCACCGTCCACGGGCGACCCTCGGCCTGGCCCAGCATCAGCCGCTCGATCACCGCGCGGCTGTCGGGGCCTCGATCCACGAGATCGCCGAGAAACACCACCCGCGCGCCCGGCCCGCCATCGCGGGCGATGCGGTCGAGCGCCTCTTCGAGAAGGGCGTCCTGCCCGTGGATGTCGGGGATTGCATAGATCGGATCGGTCATGGCGGCATGTAGAGCGCGGGTGGGGCGCGATGTCCAGTGGGGGGAGTGACGTTGTGAACGGCCTCGAGCGGTCGTTTGGTGCAACGCTTGGGGAGCCGCGCAACGCACGACCGCGGGCGGGCGCTCAAACGTCTGCGGTCTTCGCTTTATGGTGCAACACACCTCAACGATTGTACGGGTTTAGGCGTTACAAATGCGCCCGCCCGGGGGGCGGTCGGGCGCTGCGCGGCGGCGCGTGCCGCGCCTCGATTCCGCGCATTGGCACCAAGACCTGAACTTCCGCTCCAGACCATGCGCCGCCTCGGCGCCGTCACGCCGCGCGTCTCCGGCGATAGCCCCTAGTCCAGGAACCGCGCCGCCGCCTCACCGGAGAGGTAGCTCACCCGCCCGCCGCTGATCGTGGCCGTGACCCGGCGGGTGGCCGGGTCGATCACCGTGAGGTCGGCGCGCAGGCCGGGGCGCAATTCGCCGCGGTCGTCGAGTCCGAGCATCCGCGCGGGCCCGCGTGAGACGAGGGACCATGCCGCCGCGAGGTCGCAGATGCCGGCATCGACGAGGGCGAAGGCCGCGCGGGCGAGCGAGGGCGGGTGGTAGTCCGAGGCGAGCGCGGTGACGAGACCGGCGGCCACCATCTCGCGCGCTCCGGCGTTGCCCTTGTGCGATCCGTCGCGCACCAGGTTGGGTGCCCCCATCACCACCGCGTCGCCCAACTCGCGGGCGGTCTCTGCCGCGGCCACCGTCTCGGGGAACTCTGCGATACGCGCGCCGCGGGCATGGGCGGCGTGGCGATCCCCGGCGGTGGTGTCATCGTGGCTGCCAAGGCGCACGCCTTGGGCGGTGAGCCGCGCGGCGAGGGCGTCGAGGGCGGCGGGCACCTCGGCGGCGTTGCCGTGCAGGCGCTGGAGCAGGGCGAGATGCGCCTCGGGGCTGCGCCCGGCCTTGAGCGCCTGCCCGGTGAGGCGCGGCGGGCGTTTGTCGGCAGCCAGTGCCGCGTGGGGGACATGGTCGTTGAACACCACGTAGCCGACGCGGTGGCGCGCGACCATTTCCTCGAGCGCGGGGTAGGCATCGAGAAACGCGGTTTCCAGCCGAAGCTGGACGCGCAGGTCGGTGGCGAGCCCGTCGCGCGCATGATCCAGCGCTGAAAGCATCCGGGCGGCGAACTCTGGCCCGCGCATCCCGCCCTCCCAGCTGACGAACTGCGCGAGCATCGCCGTGCTGATGCCGCTTGCCGCCAGCTCGGCCTCGGCGGCGGGCAGGCCGAGGGCGGGCTCGGCGAGGGCGCCGCGGCGCGGGGCGAGGTGATGCTCGAACCCGTCGCCATGCGCGTCCACCATCCCCGGCAGCACGAGAAAGCCTGACAGGTCAACGCGGCGCGGGGCGGGATCGTCGATTATCAGCCCGTCGCGCAGGCTGAGCGGGCCGGGGCCGGGGCCGTCGGGCCAGAGGAACTCGGCCCCCGTCAGCGTGAGCGCGGGCAGGTTCATTTCTCGTCGCGCCCGAAGATCACGTCGGCGAGCGTCAGGTCGGGATCGAAGCGGCCGTGCGCGAGGAACTCTGTCACCTGCGCGATGACCAGCGGGTTGTTCATCATGAAGGTATGCGTGACCGGCAGGGTGATGTGATCGGCCATGCCCTCTACCCGGGTGGAGGCGACCGAGACCTTGCCATCGTCCGGCCCCGCGATCAGCGAGGAGAAATACGGGTTGAGCGAGCGGTTGCCCGCGATCACGCCGAGCTCGAAATCCACCGGCGGCAGGGTCTCGGGCAGGCCCTCGGGCCCGGTTTCAAGCTGCATCCCCGCCGGGCCGTTGAGCCAGCGAAAGAGTTCCAGCCCGCCCAGCTCGTCTACCAGTTGGCTGCCGTGGTTGGGGGGGGCGAGCATCACCACGCGGCCCAGGTTGGCGGGGCGCTGCTCGGCCAGCCAGGCGCGGAGCAGGATGCCGCCCATCGAATGGGTGACGACATGGGTGGTGGTGTCGCCGCAGACGCGGAAGGCGAAGGGCAGGATGTCCTCGGCCAGCCGTGCGATGCGGTCCTCGGTGGAGGGGTAGCCGGGGCTGTAGACGTCGAGGCCGCGTGCCTGGAGCGTCTCCTGCATCACGAGGAAGGATGCGTCGCTGCGCGCCAGCCCGTGCAGAAGCACGACGCAATCGGCCCGCGCCGGGGCGGCGGCGAGGGTGAGGGACAGGGAGAGGAGGAGGGCGCGCCCGATCATGGGTTCGAGATAGGGGGAAAGGGGGCAGGAGGGAAGAGCGCACCGAGCCGGTGCGGAGATTTCGGCGGGTGATGGGGCCGGGCACGTGGTGGACAATGAGGCGGTGCGGGGGGACGGAGAAGGGCCTGAAGCGGTCGTTCAGGCCTTGGTGCCAATGCGCGGAATCAAGGTGCTGAAAGCACCGCCGCGCAGCGCCCGACCGCCCCCTCGGGCGGGCGCTCCTCGACGTCGCAAGTAGCGGTGATTGCAGAAGTATTTTGCACCATAAATCGCGCCGCATAACCGGTATTGCGCCCACCCGGCGGTCGGGCGCTGCGCGGTTCCTCAACCGTTGTACGGCAACGTCCGCTTCAGGCCATTCACACCGCTCCCCACGCCCGCACATGGTCGTGCGGGCCGGTAGTCCGTCTCGGGCGGCTGGCGCTACGGCTGCCCTCTCACGCCTTCATCAGCGCGGGCAGGTCGCCGGTGAGGCCCGCCGCCTCGCGGATGAAGCCGCGGCGCAGGGCGGGCATGTGGCCGATGGCGCCCATGCCGAGATCGCGGGCCGCGCGCAGGAGCGGGTTGTCGTTGGAGAAGAGCCGGTTGGCGAGGTCGGTGGCCATCGCCAGCGTGGCCGTGTCGAAGCGCCGCCATTGCTGGTAGCGCCGCAGAACGTCCGCCGCGGCGATATCCTCGCCGCGGCGCGCGGCCTCGGTCAGGACCTGCGCCAGCGCCGCCACGTCGCGCAGCCCGGCGTTGAGCCCCTGCCCCGCGATCGGGTGCATCCCGTGCGCCGCGTCGCCCACGAGCGCGAGGCGGGGGGCGATGAAGCTCTGGGCGACGGTGAGCGAGAGCGGGTAGGTGTAGCGCTTGCCGCGCAGTTTGATGTCCCCCAGGAAATCGCCGAAGCGCGGGCGCAGCACCTCCATGAATTCGGCATCGGAGAGGGCGGCGAAGCGCGCGGCGGTGGCGTCGGTCTCTGACCAGACGATGGAGCTGACATTGCCGGGCAGCGGCAGGATGGCGAGCGGGCCGGGGGGCATGAAGAACTGGTGCGCGATGCCGTGATGGGGCAGCGCGTGCTCGATGGCGGCGACGAGGGCGGTCTGGCCATAGCCCCACCCGGTGCGTTTTATCCCCGCCCGCGCGGCCGTGCCCGAGCCGCGCCCGTCGGCCCCGATGAGAAGCCGCCCGCGCAGCGCCTTGCCCGAGGCGAGGGTGACGGACACGCCGGTGGCGTCTACCTCTTGCCCCGTCACCGTGTCATTCGAGACCTGCGCGATGCGGGGCTCCTCGGCCATCGCCTCCATCAGCGCGCGGCGCAGGAAGCGATCCTCGAGCATGTGGCCCATCGGGCCTTCCTCGATCTCGGCATGGTCGAAATGCATGAAGAAGGGCGACGCCCCCTGGCCCGCGCGCCCGTCGGAGACCTTGATTTCCAGCATCGGCTGGGCGTTTTCCGCCACCCGCTCCCAGACCCCGAGATTGCGCAGGAGCCGCACCGAGGCCAGCGCCAGCGCATAGGCGCGCCCGTCGAAGGCGGCGTTCTTGCGCGCGGGTTCGGGCAGGGCGTCGATCACCGTGCTGGAAAGCCCCGCCCGTGCCGCCGCGAGCGCGAGGGCCGGGCCGTTGAGCCCGCCGCCGACGATGAGGAGATCGCTGTCATGGTCCATGCCCCTAAATATGTCGGTGCGCGCGGGATTGTCCATGCGCCGCTCTGCCGCTAGCAAGGAGCGGAGCACGAAAAACGGGAGCGGGCGATGCAGGACTGGCTGATGATGAGCGCGGGCGATCTGGGGCGTGGGATCGGTCGGGGAGAGATCGACGCGGAGGCGCTGTGCGATACCTACCTGGCCGCGATCGCCGCGCATCCCGCGCGCGACCGCATCTACAGCGCGGTGACCGAGGACCGTGCCCGCGCCGAGGCGGCGGCGGCGGGCGCGCGCGCGAAGGCCGGGCAGCGGCGCGGGCCGCTCGACGGGGTGCCGGTGAGCTGGAAGGACCTCTTTGACAGCGCGGGCGTGGCCACCGAGGCAGGATCAGCGCTTCTGAAGGGCCGGGTGCCGGGGCGCGACGCGGAAGTGCTGCGCAACGCCACGGCGGCGGGGCTGGTGTGCCTGGGCAAGACGCATATGAGCGAACTGGCGTTTTCCGGGCTGGGGCTCAACCCGGTCACCGCGACGCCGCCCTGCGTCAACGACGCGGAGGCCGTGCCGGGCGGGTCGTCCTCGGGGGCGGCGGCGAGCGTGGCCTTTGGCCTCGCTGCCTGCGGGATCGGCTCGGACACGGGCGGGTCGGTGCGCATCCCCTCGGCATGGAACGACCTGGTGGGGCTAAAGACCACCGCGGGGCGGGTGTCCTGCGAGGGCGTGGTGCCGCTATGCGCGCGCTTCGACACGGTGGGGCCGCTGGCGCGCAATGTCGAGGATGCGGCGCTTGCCCTGGCGGCTATCGAGGGCGGACGGGCGGCGGATTTGCGGGGCGCGTCGCTGAAGGGCGCGCGGTTTGCCGCGCTGCAAACGGTGGTGATGGATGATCTGCGCGAGGGCCCCGAGGCCGCCCACGCCGCCGCCATCGCGAGGCTGCGCGAGGCCGGGGCGGTGATCGACGAGATCGCCGCGCCAGAAGTGGCCGAGGCGATGCCCTTGTCGCCGGTGCTTTATACAGGCGAGGCCTATGGGCTGTGGCGCGACGAGATCGAGGCCGCACCGGAGAAGATGTTCGCGCCGATTCTCGAACGGTTCCGCGGCGGCAAGGCGTTCTCCGCCGCCGATTACGTGGCCGCGTGGCGCAAGCTCGACAGCTTGCGCGCGGCGTGGCACGCGCGGGTGGCGGGGTATGACGCGGTGCTCATGCCCGCGGCGCCCAACCTGCCGCCCGATCAGGCGCGGCTGATGCGCGACGACGAGTACTATGTTACCGAGAACCTGCTGACGCTGCGCAACACGCGGGTGGGTAACCTGATGGGGCTATGCGCGGTGACGCTGCCAACGGGGGTGCCAAGCTGTGGCATCATGCTGTGCGGCAAGCCCAATCAGGAGGAGCGGCTGCTGCGCGTCGCTGCGGCGGCGGAGGCGGCGCTTGGCGGCGGCATGGCCGCGGAAAATTGAAAATTTTCCGGTCCGGACTCTTTTCAAGAATCCGGGGCGCGCGGGCCCTCAGCCGGCCTTGAAATCTGCGGCGATGCGCAATTCGCGCAGCGGGCGCACGCGGGCGATGCAGGCGGCATAGACTGGATGCGCCTTGTAGGCGGCGAGCGCCTCTTCGTCGTCGAACTCGGCATAGACGACGAGATCGACCCGGTCGGCGGATATGGCGTCGCTCTGGAGGTTGCGGCCCACCTCGAAATGGCTGGAATGCGGGATATCCGCGAGCATCATCAGCCCCTCGCGGATGTGCTCGACATCCTCCGGGTTGGTGGCGGAAAAGAAGACGATATGGCGGATCATGGGTTCAGTCTCTCGGGCGGGACGCTTTTTCATTCAGGCCGGATGTGCCCTGGCGGCGCGCCAACTCTGTCATCACGTCATCCAGCGCCACCCCGCGCGATTGCAGCATGACGAGCAGGTGAAAGAGCACGTCCGCCGCCTCTGCCGTCAGGCCCTCGCAGTCGCCCTTGACCGCCTCGATGATCGCCTCGACGGCCTCCTCGCCGAATTTCTCGGCGCATTTCTCGGGGCCTTTCGCGAGCAGTTTCGCGGTCCAGCTATCGGACGGGTCGGCGCCAGCGCGGTCGGCGATGATGCGGGCGAGATCGTCGAGGGTCATCGCGAAAGCCTCATCGGGATGCCCGCGGCGGCCATGTGGGCCTTGGCCTCGGCGATGGAATAGGTGCCGAAGTGAAAGATCGACGCGGCGAGGACGGCGGAGGCATGCCCTTCGGTCACGCCCTCGACGAGGTGGTCTAGCGTGCCGACGCCGCCGCTTGCGATCACCGGGATGTCCACCGCGTCGGCGATGGCGCGGGTCAGGGGAATGTTGAAGCCTTGCTGCGTGCCGTCGCGGTCCATCGAGGTGAGCAGGATTTCGCCCGCGCCCTTCCTTGCGACAAGCCGGGCAAAATCGACCGCGTCGATGCCGGTGGGTTTGCGGCCACCGTGGGTGAAGATTTCCCACTTGCCGGGCGCGACGGTCTTGGCGTCGATGGCCACCACGATGCACTGGCTGCCAAAACGGTCGGCGGCGCGGGCCACCACGTCCGGGTCGGCCACGGCGGCCGAGTTGAAGCTGATCTTGTCGGCACCCGCGAGCAGGAGCGCGCGCACGTCCTCGGGGGTGCGCACGCCGCCCCCCACGGTGAGCGGGATGAAGCATTGCTCGGCGGTGCGGCGGACCACGTCGAACATGGTGCCGCGATTCTCGTGCGTGGCGTGGATGTCGAGGAAACACAGCTCGTCCGCGCCGGCGGCGTCATAGGCGCGCGCGGCATCGACCGGGTCGCCCGCGTCGCGCAGATCGACAAAGTTCACGCCCTTGACCACGCGGCCATCGGCGACGTCGAGGCAAGGGATGATCCGGGTTTTGAGCATATTGTTGCCGTTACAGGAATTTCACGGCGTTGTTTATGGGCATTCCGGTCCGGATGCCAGAGGATGCGCGCATTATCTGTTCCGGAATCGAGGGAGTTTATCATGAAGCGTTTTCTTGCGGCGGCGGCGATGATCATGGCGGGGCTTCCCGCGCTGGCCAGCAGTGACGATATCGTCAAGGTCAAGTCCTTCTCGGACGTGGGCACCACGATGGACCGGCTGGAAGCGGCGGTGACGGGCGCGGGGGCCAATGTGTTCGCGCGCGTCGATCATGCCGCCGGCGCGGCGTCGGTCGATATGGAGCTTGCGCCCACGCAGGTGCTGATTTTCGGCAACCCCAAGATCGGCACGCAGGCGATGCAGGACGACCCGGTGGCGGGGCTGTTCCTGCCGATGAAAGTGCTGGTCTATCGCGACGGGGCGGGGCAGGTGTGGCTCGCCTACGAGGACCCCAAGGAGATGTTCGACGACCTCGCGATCGACGATGACGCCGAGTATATCAAGATGATGACCGGCGCGCTGGGCAAGCTGACGGCGAAAGCGGCGGGGCAGTAACGTCCTTGCGCCGCGCTCAGCCCTTGAGCGCGGCGAGTGCGGCGCGCAGGTCGAGCGCGCCGTCGTAGAGCGCGCGGCCCGAGATGGCGCCGTTGAGCGATGCGCCGCAATCCCTGAGCGCGATCAGGTCGTCGAGCGAGGACACGCCGCCCGAGGCGATGACGGGGATCGACACGGCGCGGGCAAGCGCTGCCGTCGCCTCGATATTCGGGCCCTGCATGGCGCCGTCGCGCTCGATGTCGGTGTAGATGATCGCGGCGACGCCCGCGTCCTCGAAGGAGCGCGCGAGGTCGGTGGCGTCAACCTCTGTCACCTCGGCCCATCCCTTGGTGGCGACGCGGCCCGCGCGCGCGTCGATGCCCACGGCGACCTGTCCGGGAAAGGCGCGGGCGGCCTCGCGCACGAGGCTGGGGTTCTCGACCGCGATCGTGCCCAGGATGACCCGCGCCAGCCCCTTGGAAAGCCACGCCTCGATGGTGGCCATGTCGCGGATGCCGCCGCCAAGCTGCGCGGGAACGCGGGCCTCGGCCAGGATCGCTTCGACCGGGGCGGCATTGACTGGCGCGCCGGCGAAGGCGCCGTTGAGATCAACGAGGTGCAGCCATTCGCAGCCCGCCTCGACGAAGGCGCGCGCCTGCGCCGCCGGGTCGTCGTTGAATACCGTGGCGCGGTCCATGTCGCCGCGCAGGAGGCGCACGGCCTGCCCGTCCTTGAGGTCGATGGCGGGGTAGAGGATCATCGGCGGAGCCCTTCGCTGACAGTGTCCGGCGCGCTTATGCAGGCGCGGCGCGGGATTTGCAACGCGACCCCACGTCAGACTTGATTTGGCCCCGGCCTTGGGCTCAGCTTTGCGCGATATCTCAGGGAGGAGACGAGATGCGTAAACTGGTGATGATGGCGGCCGTTCTGGGCCTTGGTGCGGGAATGGCCTCTGCCGAGCCGCTTCTGGGCATGTGGCAGACGGCCAGGGATGACAACGGGCATTTCGGCCTCATCCAGGTGGCCCCCTGCGGCAACAAGCTGTGCGGCAAGCTGGTGAAGTCCTACGACGAAAACGGCAACGAGACGCAAAGCGACAATATCGGGCGCAATATCATCTCCGAGACAGTCCCCGTGGGCGGCGGCGAATACAAGGGCAAGGTCTACAGCCCCGACCGCGACAAGACCTACAATTCCAAGCTGGAACTGAAGGGCGAGCGCCTCGAGGTCAGCGGCTGCGTGATGTTCATCTGCCGCGACGGGGGCACCTGGCGCAAGATGCAGTGAGCGCCGCGCGGTTTCGCGCGCCGCCCCGCCGCGCTATGATCGGGTCATGAGTGACACCGACCTGCCCGCCGCGCCCGCGCCCGCCATTCTCGAAGCCGCGCTCTATGCCGCCGACCTGGACGCGGCGGAGCGGTTCTATGGCGGGGTGCTGGGGCTGGAACGGGTCGTGCGGGTGGGCGCGCGGCACGTTTTCTATCGCGTGGGCGACGGCGTGCTGCTGATCTTCAACCCCGGGGAGACGTGCAAGCCGCCCTCGAACCCCGACATGCCGGTGCCGCCGCATGGCGCGCAGGGGCCGGGGCATTTCTGTTTCGCGGTGGACGGCGCGGCGCTCGACGCGTGGCGCGCGCGGCTGGAGGCGGCGGGGGTGGAGATCGAGGCGGATTTTCACTGGCCGAATGGCGCGCGCTCGATCTATTTCCGCGATCCGGCGGGGAATTCTCTGGAGATGGCCGAGCCGAAACTGTGGGCGCGGTAGCATGCGGGGGCTGGGTCTGGCCTGTTCCTGCCGCTGCAGTGAGCCGCGCCATTGCATGTCCGCGGGCAGGCGATCCAACGGTTTTTCAGGGCACTTTATTTCTGCTTTTCCGAAAAACATGCAATTGGCGCGATAGCTTAGCCAAATCGCCTGTCCGGGGGGCGGACATGCGATGGCGCGGCGGCCTTCGGCCTTGAATTCGCGCCGGGACCAGACGGCAACATCCCCTCCAGGCCATTCGCGACGCGCGCCCCGCCGCATGTCCGCAGCGTGTCACGCCAGACCACCACTTGGCACCAGTGTGCCGGGTGTCGGGCACCTGCGGATCAAGGTCCACTCACGGCGTTGCGTGCGGCCTTTCAGACCTCGCCATCCGGGCCGAAGACCGACCAGCCGGTGCGCGCGGCCAGCCGTTCCATCGCCTGTGTGCCAAGGTGGGAATTGCCGTAGTGGTTGAGCCCCGGCGACCACACCGCGACCGACGCCACCCCCGGCACGATGGTCAGAATCCCGCCGCCCACGCCGCTCTTGCCCGGCAGGCCCACGCGAAAGGCGTAATCGCCCGATCCGTCGTAATGCCCGCAGGTCATCATCAGCGCGTTGATGCGGCGGATGCGGGCCTGTGACACGAGGCGGGGGGCGCCCGCGCCGCCCACCAGAAAGAGCCCGGCATTGGCGAGTTGCGTGCAGGTCATCTCGACCGCGCATTGGTGGAAATAGGTGCCCAATGTCATCTCGGGCGGGTTGCTGAGGTTGCCATGCGAGCGCAGGTAGTGGGCGAGCGCGAAATTGCGGTGGCCGGTGGCGGTCTCGGAGGCGGCGACACGGTCATTGATATGGATTGCCTCGTCCCCCGCCGCCGCGCGAATGAAGCGCAGGAGCGCGCCCAGCGCCTCGCGCGGGGTGGCGCCTTCGAGCACGGCATCGGTGGTCACGATGGCGCCCGCGTTGATGAACGGGTTGCGCGGGCGGCCCTTCTCCAGCTCCAGCAGCAGCATGGAATCGAAGGAATGGCCCGAGGGCTCGCGCCCGACGCGATTCCACAAACGGTCGCCCAGCCGACCCAGGGCGAGTGCCAGCATGAACAGCTTGGAGACCGACTGGATCGAGAACGGGACAGCCGCGTCGCCCGCCGTCAGCGTGGGCCGCCCGGGCCGCGCGATGGCGATGGCGAATTGATCGGGGTCGATGGCGGCGAGTTCCGGGATGTAGTCGGCCACCTTGCCGCGGTCGCGGCTGGCGCGGGCCTCTGCCGCGATCTCTTGGAGGATCGTGGGGAGTGGATCTGGTGCCGTGTCCACGGCCATTCAGGGCCGCCAGCGCAGGAAATTGGCGATGAGGCGCAAGCCGGTGGCCTGGCTTTTCTCGGGGTGGAACTGCGTGCCGAGGATGGTGTCGCGCCCAACGATGGCGGTGACGCGCGCGCCATAATCCACATGCGCCACGAGATGGGCGGGGTCGTCCACACGGAAATGGAAGGAATGCACGAAATAGGCGTGATCGCCTGTCGCGATCCCGTCGAGCACCGGGTGGGCGTGGTCGATGACCAGATCGTTCCAGCCCATGTGCGGCACCTTGAGCGCGGGGTCGGCGGGGGTGATCGCCTCGACCGTGCCGCCGATCCAGTCGAAACCGGGGGTTTCGCCGTATTCCATCCCGCGCGTGGCCAGCATCTGCATGCCGATGCAGATACCGAGGAAGGGGCGGCCCGCCCGCGTGACCGCGTCCTCTATGGCCTCAAAGACGCCGCGATGATCGTAGAGTTCGCGGCGGCAGGCGGGGAAAGCCCCGTCACCGGGCAGCACGATCCGGTCCGCGTGGCGGATGGTGTCGGGGTCGGCGGTGACGATGACCTCGCCCGTCCCCGTCTCGCGCGCCATGCGCTGAAACGCCTTTTGGGCCGAGTGCAGGTTGCCGCTCTCGTAATCGACGATGACGGTGGTCATTATTTACAAGCTGCCCTTGGTGGAGGGGATCGCGTCGGATTTGCGCGGGTCGCTCTCCATCGCGTCGCGCAGGGCGCGGGCGACGGCCTTGAAGGCGGCCTCGGCCATGTGGTGGCTGTTGATCCCCGCGAGCGCTTCGACATGGAGGGTGATGCCGCCATGCGTGCTGAACGCCTGGAAGAATTCGCGCACGAGTTCGCAATCGAACGTGCCGATTTTCGCGGTAGGCAGGTCCATGTTCCACACCAGATAGGGCCGTCCCGACAGGTCGAGCGCGGCGCGCACGAGCGCGTCGTCCATCGGCAGCAGGCAAGCCCCGTAGCGGCGGATGCCGCGCTTGTCGCCGATGGCGTGGGAGAGCGCCTGCCCGAGGGCGATGCCGACGTCCTCGACGGTGTGGTGATCGTCGATATGCAGATCGCCCTTGCAAGCCACGGTCATGTCGATCAGCGCGTGGCGCGCCAACTGGTCAAGCATGTGATCGAAGAAGCCGACGCCGGTGCGGTTGTCGTAGCTACCGGTGCCGTCGAGCGCGACTTCGACGGTGATATCGGTCTCGGCGGTCTTTCGGGTGATCCGGGCGTTGCGCATGGGGCCTCCGCTATTGCGTGGATGCTCTATACTGCGGGCCGCGCCCGCGCGAAAGGGGCAAGCGCCGACCGGGCAGGGCGGTACGCCCCGTCAATCCCGTGATGTGGTCTTGGGAAAAATGGAGCGGGCGAAGAGATTCGAACTCTCGACCCTTACCTTGGCAAGGTAATGCTCTACCCCTGAGCTACGCCCGCGTCCTTGGGTGAGGTGGGAGATACAAAGCCTCGGCTGGGGCTGCAAGAGGAAAATTGCAGGCGCAGCGCAGAAAATTCGAAACGCGCCAGCCGCCCGCGCCGCTTGTCAATCCATCGGCCCCGGCGCATTCTGGCACGGGGCAGGGAACCGAGATGGTGAACGATATCGTAACCGGGCTTGGCGGGGTCGGGCTGTTCCTGCTGGGCATGGAAATCATGACCGACGCGCTGCGCCAGGTGGCGGGGCGCGAGTTGCGGCAGGCGCTGGTGCGGCTGACCGCCTCGCCCTTGCGCGGCGTGGCGACGGGGGCGGCGGCCACGGCGGTGATCCAGTCCTCCACCGCCGTCTCGCTCATCACCATCGGCGCGGTCGGCGCGGGTATCCTGAGCTTTGGCGCGTCCCTGGGCGTGCTCTACGGGGCCAATATCGGCACCACGATGACCGGCTGGATCGTCATGGTCCTCGGGCTGAAGCTCAAGCTGGGGACGCTGGCGCTGCCGCTGCTCTTTGTCGCCGCCATGCTGATCCTGCTTGGGCGGGAGCGTGTGGCGCGGGCCGGGCGCGGGCTGGCCGGGTTCTGCCTGCTGTTCATCGGGCTGGACATGATGCAGGCAGCGACGGGCGGGCTCGGCGCGTGGCTGTCGCCGGAGGTGCTGCCGGGGGATGGCTGGGGCGGGCGGCTCCTGCTGGTGCTGATCGGGGCGGGGATCGTGGTGCTGATCCAGTCCTCCTCGACGGCGCTGGCGCTGGTGCTGGTGTTGCTGGGCGCGGGTGCGCTGGGCTTTGCGCAGTCGGCGGCGTTGGTGATCGGCTTCAACATGGGCACGACGGCGACGGGGCTGCTGGCCTCGCTGGGCGGCGGGCGCGCGATGCGGATGACGGCGCTGGCGAACCTGCTGTTCAATGTCGCCACGGCGGCCTTGGCGTTTCCGCTGCTCGACCTGGTCACGCCGCTGCTGCATGGCGCGTGGCTGGGCGCGGATGACCAGACGGCGCTGGTGCTGTTTCACACCGGGTTCAACCTGATCGGTGCGGCGGTGTTCCTGCCGCTGACGCAGCACTTTGCCGCGCTGGTGGAGCGGCTGGTGCCGGAGCGCCCGGTGCCGCTGGCCGAGGGGCTGGATCGGCGGCTGCTGGCCGACGAGGGCGCGGCGCTCGATGCCGCGCAGGCGGTGGCCGACCGGCTGCGGCGCAAGCTGTTTGCGGCGCTGGCGGGGGCACTGGGGCCGGAGGGAGACCTGCGGGCGCTGTCGTCGATCACGGTGCAAGGGCGCGAGGCGGTGGCTGCGCTTGGCACGTTCCTGTCGCAGGTGCGCATTGCGCCGGACCGCGCCGACGACGCGGCGCGCCACGCCGCACTCCTGCATCAGATCGACCATTTCCAGCGGCTGTTGGGGCGGTGCGGGCAGCGCGATCGTCTCGCCACCCTGCGGCAGGAGACGCGGCTCGCCCGAGAGGTGGCCGTGGTCGCCGCCGCGCTTCGTCAGGACCGGATGCGCGAACGGCTGGTGGACCTTATCGAGCGCCGCGGGCGTCGTTATCGCCGCGGTGTGTTGTTGCAGGAACATGTGGGCCTTGTGGCCGTGGCCGAGGTGTTCGAGCGCACCGATGCGCTGCGCTGGCTGGTGCGCGTGACGCACCACGCGGCCCGGCTGTCACGGCATGCCCGCGAGGGGCGCTGACGGCTCCCCCGGCGCTCTTGGGGAGAAGAGGAAGGCGCCGGGGGAGGGCGGCGTTCAGAGATTGCCGCGCGACAGCTCACCGGCGATGTGGTCGGCCTGCCGGATGGCGAGGGCGACGATGGTGAGCGTCGGGTTCTCGGCCGCGCCGGTCGTGAATTGCGACCCGTCCGAGACGAAGAGGTTGGGCACGTCGTGGGTCTGTCCCCACTTGTTCACCACCCCGTCGCGCGGGTTCTCGGACATGCGGTTGGTCCCGAGGTTGTGGGTCGAGGGGTAGGGCGGCGTCGGGAAGGTGCGCGTGGCGCCGACCGCGTCATAGATTGCCGCGCCGCGCTCGTAGGCGTGGGCGCGCATCGCGACATCGTTGGGGTGATCGTCGAAATGCACATTCGCCACCGGCAGGCCGTGCTGGTCGGTGACGTCGTGGTTGAGGGTGACGCGGTTGGTTTCCTGCGGCATGTCTTCGCCCACGATCCACATGCCGGCCATGTTCTCATACGCGTCGAGCGCGGTGGTGAACTCGCGGCCCCAAGCGCCGGGATCAAGGAACGCCGCCATGAAGGGCAGGCCCAGCGACAATGTTTCCAGCTCGTACCCGCCGACGAATCCGCGCGAGGGATCGTGGCGCGCCTCGTCCTGGATGATGCCCGCCATCGTGGTGCCGCGCCACATCTTTACCGGCTGTTCGAACACGCCGTAGACCGAGCCGGTCATGTGGCGCATGTAGTTGCGCCCGACCTGGCCCGAGGAATTGGCGAGCCCGTCGGGGAACATCGACGAGGCGGAGTTGAGCAGCAGGCGGGGCGATTCGAAGGAATTTCCCGCGACGCAGACCGCGCGGGCGCGCTGCATCTGGAGATTGCTGTCGGCGTCGAAGTATTCCACGCCCGTGACCTTGCCGCTGTCATCGTGCAGGATGCGTGCGACATGCGCCTTTTCGCGCACTTCGAGATTGCCGGTGGCCTCGCCGCGCGGAATATCGGTGTAGGCCGCCGACCATTTCGCGCCCCATTTGCAGCCCTGGAAGCAGAACCCTGTCTGCTGGCAGGCCATGCGCCCGTCATATTCCTCGGAGTTGATGGCCATGCGGCCGGTATGGACCTCCTTGTAGCCGAGCGCCTTGGCGCCCGCCTCGAACACCTTGTAATTGTTGCAGCCGGGCAGGCCGGGCAGCCCGTTGGTGCGGGTCACGCCCAGTTTCTTCTCGGCCTTGTCGTACCAGGGGGCCATCTCGTCGCCGTCGATCGGCCAGTCCGCGAGGTTGGCGCCCTGCACGTCGCCGTAGGTCGTCGCCGCCTTCCATTCATGGTCCTGAAACCGCAGGGACGCGCCCGCCCAGTGGGTGGTGGTGCCGCCCACGGCCTTGACGATCCAGGCCGGAAGCCCCGAGAAATCGCGCGCCACGCGCCAGTCGCCCGAGGTGGTGCGGGGGTCGAGCCAGGCGAGTTGTCCGAAGCTTTCCCATTCGTCGTTGACGTAATCCTCGGGCAGGTAGCGTCCGCCCGCCTCGAGCGCCACGACGGACACGCCGCGTTGCGCCAGCTCATTCGATAGCACGCCGCCGCCGGCGCCGGTGCCGATGACGACGATCACATTGTCGTCGTTCATGTCAAAAGGTGCAGCCATAGTCTTTCCTCCCTTGATGGCTATGGCTCAGAGCCAGGTGATGTCGTCGAAGCCGCGGTTGATGTAGCCGCCCTTGGAATAGGACTCGCCCTCGTAGCCGAAGAGGGGCCAGACCGCTTTCTGGTTATAAAGCCCGGTCACGAGTCCGCCGCGCACCTGCTGGAAGAAGGCGCTGTCCTCCATCCCGCGCAGGATGTCGACGCGGTCGCGCTCCCATCCGACGCTGAGATAATCGGCGTGGCCCTTGCCTTGTGCCGCGGCGTCGAGCGCGGCGATGCCCGCCTCAACGGTGTCGGCGACCTCTGCGTCGTCGTAGCCCTTGACCGCGATGGCGTAGTATTCGTCGCCCACGTGGTCGTGCGGGTAGATGTCGCGCGCCATCTGGATGAGCGTGGCCATGCTGTGCGGCTGGAGCGCATTGGTTTCGAGCGCCCATGCGGCATCGGGGCTGGCCACGAAGCCCGCGCCCACCACGAAGCTTGCCCCGGCGGCCATGCTGCGCGAGAGCAGCTCGCGCCGCGTCAGGCCCCTTTGCTGGCTGATATCTTTCATCGTCTTCCTCCCTTGAATGAAACGGGGCGGCCCTCCCCGGCCGCGCCCGCGCCTATTTGAACCGCCCGCCCCGTTGCAGAACCTCGATCTCGTAGCCGTCCGGATCGGCCACGAAGAAGAACTTGCCGACGAGTTTGCCGTCGGGGGCGAATTCCACGATCTTGCGCGGCGCGAGGCCCTCGTCGGTAAAGCGCGCGTGCTCGGATTCCAGATCCTCGACCAGAACGGCGAGGTGGCCATAGCCGTCGCCGAGATCATAGGGTTCGGTGCGGCCCTTGTTGACGGTCAGCTCCACCTCGAAGGGACTCTCGTCGTTGGACATGTAGACGAGGGTGAAATTTTCGAAATCGAGCCGGTCGGCCACCTCGAGCCCGAATGCGCGCTTGTAGAAATCAACCGACCGCGCCTCGTCGAGAACGCGGATCATGCTGTGAATGGCTTTGGCCATCATGCCCTCCGGAACGTTGCAGTTGGTTTGGAAAGTTTACCAACGCGGGCGCGGGGCGGGTAGTAAGGGGTTACTACAGGGGGGATGGGGATGGCCTGAAGCCGTCGTTGGGACGTATAGCGGTAAGCCGCGCATTGGCGGGCCGTGGCGTCACGCCAGAGGCGTGCAAGCACGCCTTGTTCCGTGCGAGGTGAAACCCTGACCGTTCGCCTAAAGCCAATATCGTCAAGGTCGCGATCCGCAGAACCCCAGGGTCCGGGCCCCGACCCGTCGACGAGCGCCGTGCGAACGCCCCTTACTCCGCCGCGATCTGCTGCGTCCGGGCCTCGGGCGGGGTCTCGCGGTGGACGAGGCAGGTGCAGCGCAAAAGCGAGGTGAAATTGGCGGGCTCGCCGTGCAGCTCGAGCACCTCCGAGTGCAGTCTCGACACGAAGGCGGGGGTGCTCAGACCCTCGCCCGCGGCGATCTCGTCGAGGATTTCCCAGAAGGATTTCTCCAGCCGGATGCTCGTGCTCTGGCCGTTGAGGCGCATGCGGCGGGTTTCCAGCGTGTAGCGGTCCGGGTCCTGCCCGGCAAAGAGTTGGCACATGTCTCGGTCCTCCCTCGTCCGGCGGGCGGTCCCCCTGCGCGCCGGACCTCAGTACCAGATAGCATCATGGCCGATTTTTTCCACGCGGGGAAGCCCGCCGCGCGCTCAACCCCGTTGCCGCCGCTTCTGGCGGACCAGGTTGAGCGCCTCGACCGCGCCGCCAAAGAGCATCGCGGCGTAGATGAAGCCGCGCTCGACGTGGAAGTGGAAGCCGTCGGCCACCAGCGCCATGCCCACCATCAGCAGGAAGGCGAGCGCCAGCATCTTGGTCGAGGGGTGCGCCTCGATGAAGCGCCCGATCGGGTTGGCGAAGGCCATCATCACCGCGATCGACACCACAATGGCGACGATCATCACCTCGATGTGATCGGCGATGCCCACGGCGGTGATGACCGAATCGACGGAGAACACGAGGTCAAGCATCATGATCTGCACGATCACGCCGGTAAAGGCGGCCTTGGCCACGCCTTCCTCGAGTGTGTCGTGATGCTCCTTGCCTTCGACCTCGTCGAAAATCTCGGATGCGCCCTTGTAGAGCAGGAACAGCCCGCCCGCGACCAGGATCACGTCGCGCCACGAGAGGCCGAAGCCCCGGATCGTGGCGAAGGGTTCCGACAGGCCCATGATCCAGGTGATCGAGAAGAGCAGCCCGATGCGCAGCACCAGTGCGCCGGTGAGCCCGAGCATCCGCGCGCGGGCGCGTTGCTCCTTGGGCAGTTTCGCGGCGGCGATGGAGATGAAGATCACGTTGTCGATGCCGAGCACGATCTCGAGCACGGCAAGGGTGAGAAACGAGGCCCAGACGGCCGGGTCGGCGAGCAAGTCGAGCATGATCGTTCCCTTCTGGTTCAGGTCAGCGCGTGGCCGAGGCTGGCCAGCGCGGAGATGGCGATCATGGCGAAGGTGAGGATCATGCCCGCGCGGCGCAGCAGAATGATCTGCGGTGTGCGCCCCAGCCCGATGGCGTGTATAACCCGCCCCGCGAGCAGCATGACCCCCAGCAGGTGCACCACCCAGAGCGGCGCGCCCTGCAATTCCGCAAGCGTCAGCAGGATCAGCCCCATCGGCGCGTATTCGGCGAAGTTGCCGTGGACGCGGATGCGCTTGGCGAGCATCTTGTCGCCGCCATCGCCGAGCGTCACCCGAGCGGTGAAGCGTGTGGTGATAACCCGGAGGCTGAGGATCACGAACAACAGGCCAAGAAGGCCCGCATAGAGCGGTGTGACGGTGAGCGACATGTGCGGCCTTTTTCTCAGGTGTAGGTTTGCGCCTCGGTTGGGGGCAGGGTGAAATCCTCGCTGTGCACGATCACGCCCTCGTCGGTCAGCAAGAGCAGGCCATAGGCCCCGGGCTCGGCGATCGAGAGACTGGAATCCTGGTAGCCCAGCGCCATCGGCATCTGGTGGCAGGGGCTCTTGAAGATCGCTACCGGGATGCCGCCCGCCGATCCCTGGATCGTGCGGTGGATATGGCCCGAGACGATTTGTGCCACGTTGCCCGCCGTGTTGAGCCGCGCGACGAGGTCGGCGCGGTTCTTGAGCCCGATCCAGTCCATGCCCTTGAAGCCGGTGTCGATGGGCGGATGATGGGCAAAGACGATTACGCGCCGGTCGCCCGCCCCGGCGAGCGCCGCGTCGAGCCAGTCGAGCCGTGCCCCGCAGAGCCAGCCGGAATGGGTATCGTCGGCGTCCTCGTTGAGCGTGTCGAGGCAGATCAGGCGATAGCCGGGCAGGTCCGTGACATGCTGGATGTGGCCCGTATCCATCCGGTCGGCATCGGGAAAGGCGCCGAGAAAGGGCGCGCGGCGGTCGTGGTTGCCGAGCATGAGCGAGACGGGCAGGGGGCAGGTGTCGAGGGCGGCGCGCAGGCGGGCGTATTCCGGCGGGGCGGCGTTGTGCGTGAGGTCGCCGCACAGCACCACGCGCGCGGCATCGGGGTGACGGTCGAGCGCGTGGGCCATGCCCTGTGCGAATCGCGCAAACGGGTCGAGCCCGATGATCGTCTCGCCCTCGGGGACGAGGTGGATATCGGTGAACACGAGGATTTTCTGCATGGGGCGGCCTGTGACGAAAATACTGCGCGCAGCATGGCCGAATTCAAGCGGATGCAAAAGCCCGGAAGGCGAGCGCCTTGGGCTTCGTCATCCTCGGGTCAAGCCCGAGGATGACGGGTGCGTCGGTGCCGTAGGCCCTCGGGGCGAGCACGAGGGTGGCGGCGATTACTCCAGTTCGACCAGCAGGTCCTTGGCGTCGATCTGGCCGCCGGGCTGGACGTGCACGGCCTTTACCACGGCGTCGCGCTCGGCGTGGATGCCGGTCTCCATTTTCATCGCCTCGATGGTCAGCAGCAGGTCGCCCGCCGAGACCTTGCTCCCCGCCGTTGCCGCGACGCTCGCGACCACGCCGGGCATCGGCGCGCCGATATGGTTGGGGTTGCCGGGTTCGGCCTTGGGGCGTGCGGCGGTCTGGGATTTCACCAGCCGGTTGGGCACGCGGATCACGCGGGGCTGGCCATTGAGTTCGAAGAACACCTTGACGTCGCCTTCCTCGTTGGTCTCGCCCACGGTCTGCAGGCGGATCTCGAGGATCTTGCCCGGGTCGATCTCGACGCTGATCTCCTCGCCCGGCTCCATCCCGTAGAAGAAGGTGCGGGTGGGCAGGGTGCGCACCGGTCCGTATTGCCGGTGGCGGCCCATGTAATCGAGGAAGACCTTTGGATACATGAGGTAGCCGTTGAGGTCCTCGTTGTCGATTTCCTTGCCTTCGAGTTGGGCCACCACGTCCTTGCGCGTGGCCTTGAGATCGACCGGCTCGAGATGCTTGCCCGGGCGCTCGGTATTGGGGCGCTCGTCCTTGAGCACCTTGCGCAGGATGGTTTCGGGGAAGCCGCCGGGCGGCTGGCCGAGATTGCCGCGCATCATGTCGATGACCGAGTCGGGGAAGGCCACATCCGTGTCCGGGTTCTCGACATCCGCGCGGGTGAGACCCTGGGACACCATCATCAACGCCATGTCGCCCACCACCTTCGACGACGGCGTGACCTTGACGATATCGCCGAACATCTGGTTGACGTCGGCATAGGTGCGGGCCACCTCGGGCCATTTTTCCTCGAGCCCGAGGCTGCGCGCCTGCGCCTTGAGGTTGGTGAACTGTCCGCCCGGCATTTCGTGCAGGTAGACCTCGGAGGCGGGGGCCTGAAGCCCCGATTCAAACGCCACGTATTGCGCGCGCACCGCCTCCCAGTAGTTGGAAATCTCGCGGATGCGGGCAAGCGGAAGCCGCGTGTCGCGGGCCGTGTTGCGCAGGGCGGCGACGATCGAGCCGAGGCAGGGCTGCGAGGTGCCGCCAGAGAAGGCGTCCATCGCCGCATCCACGGCATCGACGCCAGCCTCGGCGGCGGCGAGGATGGTGGCGCCCGCGATGCCGCTGGTGTCGTGGGTGTGGAAGTGGACGGGGATGTCCAATTCGTCCTTGAGCGCCTTGACGAGCACCGTTGCCGAGGCCGGTTTCAGCAGCCCGGCCATGTCCTTGAGCCCCAGCACATGCGCGCCGGCGTCCTGAAGCTCGCGGGCCATGCCGACGTAGTATTTCAGGTCATACTTGGCGCGGTCCGGGTCGAGGATGTCGCCGGTATAGCAGATCGTGCCCTCGCAGATCTTTCCGGAGGCGATCACCGCGTCCATTGCGACGCGCATGTTCTCGACCCAGTTGAGGCTGTCGAAGACGCGGAACACGTCGACGCCGGTTTCCGCCGCCTGCCGCACGAATTCCTGCACCACGTTGTCGGGGTAGTTGGTATAACCCACCCCGTTGGACGCGCGCAGCAGCATCTGCGTGAGCAGGTTGGGCATCTTGGCGCGCAAATCGCGCAGGCGCTGCCACGGGCATTCCTGAAGGAAGCGGTAGGCCACGTCGAACGTGGCGCCGCCCCAGCATTCGACGCTGAACAGGTCGGGCAGGTTGGCGGCATAGGAGGGTGCCACGCGGATCATGTCGATCGAGCGCATCCGGGTGGCCAGCAGCGACTGGTGCCCGTCGCGCATGGTGGTGTCGGTCAGGAGCAGCCGGTCCTGCGCCAGCATCCAGTCGGCCACCGCCTTGGCGCCCTTTTCCTCCAGCAGCGTGCGTGTGCCGGGCGCGGGCTCGGCCACCGGCGCGGGGGGGCGGGGCAGCTTTACATCCGCAGGCTTCGCGCGCCCCGTCGTCTCGGGGTGCCCGTTGACGGTGATGTCGGCGATATAGGTCAGCACCTTGGTGCCCCGGTCGCGCCGCTTGGTGAACTTGAAAAGCTCGGGCGTCGTGTCGATGAACTTGGTGGTGTACTCGTTGTTCAGAAACGTCGGGTGTTTCAGCAGGTTCTCGACGAAGGCGATGTTGGTGCTGACGCCGCGGATGCGGAACTCGCGCAGGGCGCGGTCCATCCGGGCGATGGCGGCCTCGGGCGTCGGTGCCCAGGCGGTGACCTTGGTCAGCAGGCTGTCATAGTAGCGGGTGATCACGCCGCCCGAATAGGCGGTGCCGCCGTCGAGGCGGATACCCATGCCGGTGGCCGAGCGATAGGCGGTGATGCGGCCGTAATCGGGGATGAAATTGTTGAGCGGATCCTCGGTGGTGATCCGGGTCTGGAGCGCGTGGCCGTTGAGCGTGATGTCGTATTGCGAGGCCTTGCCGGTGGCCTCGGTGAGGGTCTTGCCCTCGGCGATCTTGATCTGGGCCTGCACGATGTCGATGCCGGTGACCTCTTCGGTTACGGTATGCTCGACCTGCACGCGGGGGTTGACCTCGATGAAGTAGAAAGCGCCGGTATCCATGTCCATCAGGAACTCGACGGTGCCCGCGCATTCGTAATTGACGTGTTTGCAGATGCGATGGCCGAGCTGGCATAGTTCCTCGCGCTGCGCCTCTGACAGGTAGGGGGCGGGGGCGCGTTCCACGACTTTCTGGTTGCGGCGCTGGACCGAGCAGTCGCGTTCGTAGAGGTGATACATGTTGCCGTGGCTGTCGCCGAGGATCTGCACCTCGACATGGCGGGCGCGCAGGATCATCTTTTCTAGATAGCCCTCGCCGTTGCCGAATGCCGCCTCGGCCTCGCGTCGGCCCTCGAGCACCTTTTCCTCCAACTCGTCGGCGCTGTTGATCGGGCGCATGCCGCGCCCGCCGCCGCCCCACGACGCCTTGAGCATCAACGGATAGCCGACCTCATCGGCGGCAGCGCGGGTGCGCTCCATGTCCTCGTCGAGGACGTGGCTGGCGGGAATGACGGGAACGCCCGCCTCGATGGCGACGTGCCGGGCGCTGGCCTTGTCGCCAAGCGCGCGCATGGTGTCGGCCTTGGGGCCGATGAACGTAATCCCCGCCGCCGCGCAGGCATCGACGAAATCGGGGTTCTCCGACAGCAGGCCATAGCCGGGGTGGATCGCGTCGGCGCCGCACTCGCGGGCCACGCGGATGATTTCCTCGATGCACAGGTACGCCGCGACCGGCCCCATCCCCTCGCCGATGCGATAGGCTTCGTCCGCCTTGAACCGGTGGAGGCTGAGCTTGTCCTCCTCGGCGAAGATGGCGACGGTGCGCTTGCCAAGCTCGTTGGCCGCGCGCATCACGCGAATTGCGATCTCGCCACGATTGGCGATGAGGATTTTCCGGAATTCGGCCATAGGCGCTCTCCCCCCCGATGGTCTTTGATCCTTTGCCGCGCTGCGGCACGACGCTGGCGTCTTGTAGGATTTGTGAAAGGTTTGCGCAATCCGGCATTCCCGGTATCCGCCGTGCGAGGGTTTTTCCTCACCGTGCGGGTGGGGCGCCCTACCCGGACGGGAGCAGCCGGTCGCGCACATCGGCGAGCCGTCTTGTGCCAAGCTGGCCCATGTTGGCGCGCAGATCCTCGGCGAGGATATCGGCGAAATGCGCGGGGCCGCGCTCGCCGAGCGCGCCGAGGGCGTAATGCCAGGCCCGCCCCATCATCACGAAATCCGCGCCGAGAGCGATGGCGCGCAGGATGTCGAGCCCGCCCTCGATGCCGCCGTCGAGGATCAGTGGCAGCGCGGTGGCGGCGCGGATCGAGGGCAGCGCCTCGATGGTGGCGGGGGCGGCGTCGAATTGGCGGCCTGCGTGATTCGATATCCAGACCGCATCCGCGCCTTCGGCCTCGATCCGTGCGGCATCGTCGGCGCGCAGCACGCCCTTGACGACGAGCGGCCCGTCCCACGCTTCGCGCAGCCAGCGCAGGTAGTCCCAGTCGGGCGAGGTGCGCAGCAGATACCCTGCGTGCTTGTTCGACGGCAGCCCCTTGGTCTGCCCGGCGTAATCGTCGATCAGCCGCATCCGCGGCATGCCCATCCGCGCCATCCCCAGCCCCCAGGCAGGGCAGCGCGCCACCTGCGCCATCAGCCGCGGCGTCAGGCGTGGCGGCGTGGTCAGCCCCGAGCGCACCTGCCGTTCGCGCCGCGAGCCCACCGGCACATCGACCGTCATCACCAGCACCGAGAACCCGGCGTCGCGTGCGCGTTTCAGCATGTCGGCGCGGATGTTCGGGTCGCGCGGCGGATACATCTGGAACCAGCCCTGACCATTCAGGTGCGGCGCCACGTCCTCGGGGCGTGTCGTCGCCACGGTCGAGAGCGTGTAGGGAATACCCGTCGCCGTGGCGGCGCGCGCAAGCAACCGCTCGGCATCGGGCCAGACCATCCCCGACATGCCCACCGGCGCGATCCCCACCGGCAGGGCATGGTCATGCCCGAAGAGCGTGGTGCCGATCTCGGGCGTGAACTCGCCGTGCAGGATCGAGGGGCTGAGCATCACCCGGTCGAGCATCAACCGGTTGCGTGTCTTGGTGGCCTCGACCCCGGTGCCGCTGTCGAGATATTCCCAGACGAAACGCGGGATGCGGGTGCGCGCGCGGGCGCGCAAATCGGCGAGGGCGGGGTATCTTGCGTGCAGATTCATGGTCGGCATTTGTCCGGGTTTTCCCGTGCTTGTCCAGTGCCGTAACGCCTGTGGAACATATCCCGAACACGGGCTTTAATTCGGGGGGTGGGCGCGCTATCAAGGGGCATGAGCAGTTTCGACGAATCCGACGCCTTTGAGGGTGCGAGCCTTGCGGCGCGCGCGATGGCCGCGCGGCCCGCGCCCTATCTCGACGATCTGAACCCCGAGCAGCGCCGCGCCGCCGAAACGCTCGACGGCCCGGTGCTGATGCTGGCGGGCGCGGGGACGGGCAAGACCAAGGCGCTCACGACGCGGATCGTGCATCTGCTCAACACCGGGCGCGCGCGGCCCAATGAAATCCTCGCCGTGACCTTCACCAACAAGGCCGCGCGCGAGATGAAAGGGCGCGTTTCGCAGCTCATGGGGCAGAGTGTGGAGGGGATGCCGTGGCTGGGCACGTTCCACGCGATTTGCGTCAAGCTCTTGCGGCGGCACGCGGAACTGGTGGACCTCAAGTCGAATTTCACCATCCTCGACACCGACGACCAGCTGCGCCTGCTCAAGCAATTGGTGCAGGCGGCGAATATCGACGACAAGCGCTGGCCCGCGCGGATGCTGGCGGGGATCATCGACCAGTGGAAGAACCGCGCGTGGACGCCTGACAACCTGCCCGCCTCCGAGGCGTCGGCCTATGACAGCAAGGGCCCCGCACTCTACCGGCTCTACCAGGCGCGGTTGAAGGAGCTGAACGCCGTCGATTTCGGCGACCTGCTGCTGCATGTGGTGACGATCTTTCAGAAACACGACGATGTGCTCGCGCAATACCAGCGCTGGTTCAAATACATCCTCGTGGACGAGTACCAGGATACCAACGTCGCCCAATACCTGTGGCTGCGGCTCTTGGCCGGGGGGCATCGCAACATCTGCTGCGTGGGAGATGACGACCAGTCGATCTATGGCTGGCGCGGCGCCGAGGTGGGCAATATCCTGCGGTTCGAGAAGGATTTTCCCGGCGCGGCGGTGATCCGGCTGGAGCAGAATTACCGCTCCACCCCGCATATCCTCGCCGCCGCCTCCGGCGTGATCGCGGGCAACCGCGACCGGCTGGGCAAGGAATTGTGGACCGAGGCGGAGGCGGGCGAGAAGGTGCGCCTGATCGGCCATTGGGACGGCGAGGAAGAGGCGCGCTGGATCGGCGAGGAAGTGGAGTCGATGCAGCGTGGCACGCGGGGGATGCGCGCGTTCGGCCTTGATGACATGGCCATCCTGGTGCGCGCGTCGCACCAGATGCGCGCCTTCGAGGACCGGTTCCTGACCATCGGCCTGCCGTACCGCGTGATCGGCGGGCCGCGTTTCTACGAGCGGATGGAGATTCGCGATGCCATGGCCTATTTCCGGCTGGTGGTCTCGCCTGCCGACGATCTCGCCTTCGAGCGGATCGTGAACACGCCCAAGCGGGGGCTGGGCGACAAGGCGCAACAGAAAATCCAGGTGACGGCGCGCGAACACGGCGTGCCGCTGGTCGAGGGCGCGCGGATACTGCTCGATCAGCAGGGTCTGAGCGGCAAGGGCGCGACGGAACTGGGCAAACTGCTCGACAGCCTCGGCCGATGGGGCCGCATGGTGGGCGACGAAAGCATCAGTCATATAGAGCTGGCCGAGATCATCCTCGACGAATCGGGCTACACCGAGATGTGGCAGAACGACAAGACGCCCGAGGCGCCGGGGCGGCTGGAGAATCTCAAGGAACTGGTCAAGGCGCTGGAAGGGTTCGAGAACCTGCAAGGGTTCCTCGAACACGTCTCGCTCATCATGGATAACGAGAGTGACGAGGCGGGCGAGAAGGTCACGCTGATGACGCTGCACGCCGCCAAGGGGCTGGAATTTCCCGCGATCTTCCTGCCGGGCTGGGAGGACGGGCTTTTCCCCTCGCAACGCTCGATGGATGAGAGCGGCACGCGGGGCCTCGAGGAGGAGCGGCGGCTGGCCTATGTCGGCATCACCCGCGCCGAGGAGGTCTGCACCATTTCCTTTGCCGGAAACCGGCGGGTCTATGGCCAGTGGCAATCACAAATGCCCTCGCGCTTCATCGACGAGTTGCCCGAGGCGCATGTCGAGGTGCTGACCCCGCCGGGCCTTTACGGTGGCAATTATGGCGCCTCCGCCGCAGGGATCGAGACCCGCGCGGCGGAGGCCAATGTCTACAACTCGCCCGGCTGGCGACGGCTTCAGGCGCGCGGGGGCGAGCGTCCGATGACCCAGCCGCGCGAGGCGCGGTCGCCGGTGATCGACGCGCAGGCGGTGAGCGCGCACACGGTGGGCGAGCGGGTGTTTCACCAGAAATTCGGCTATGGCGCGATCCTCGGCATCGATGGCGACAAGCTGGAGATCGAGTTCGAGAAGGCGGGCGTCAAGAAGGTGGTCGCGCGCTTTATCGCGGGCGCGGACGACGTGCCGTTCTGAAGGGTTCTGACCGTCGGGATCTGGATATTTTTGGCAAGATGAAGCGGTATAAGCCCTTCATCTTGCCTTGAATATCCCCGCCGGAGGCTCCCTGTCAGCCGAGTTCCGCGAGCCGGTCGAGCGCCGCGCGCAGCTTGGCTTCCTCGTCCTCGCGCAGGGCGAGGTTGTCGCGGGTCTCCGCGACCACGTCCTCGGGGGCGCTCTCGACGAAGTTCGGATTGCCGAGTCGCCCGCGCAGGCCGGAAAGCTCCTTTTCCAGCTTCGCCAGCGTCTTTTCCAGCCGCGCCTTTTCCTCGGTCACGTCGATGATGTCCGCGAGCGGCAGGCCGAAGGTGCCGCCCTCGACCGCGACGGTGACGCAGCCCTTGGGGAAGCTCTCCACGTCCGTCAGGCTGTCGATCCGGGCGAGGCGCTTGATCATCATCTCGTTGCGCGCCCAGGCCGCGCGGCCTGCGTCGCTCAGGTCGGAGACCAGCAGCGGCACGTAGAGGCCCGCGGGCACGTGCATCTGCGCGCGTGCCGAGCGGATCTGTTCGATGAGCGCGATCACCCAGTTCATCTCGCGGTCGGCGGCGGGGTCGACGAGGGCGGGGCCGTAATCGGGCCAGTCGGCGTGGACGAGCATCTTGGCCCGCTGCCCCAGCGTGCCCCACAGTTCCTCGGTGACGAAGGGCATGATCGGGTGCAGCAGGATCAGGCACTGGTCGATCACCCAGGCCATGGTCGCCTGTGTCTCGGCCTTGGTCGCGTCGTCGCCATCCATCAGCAGCGGCTTGGAAAACTCCACGTACCAGTCGCAGACCGTGCCCCAGACGAAGACATAAAGCGCGTTCGCGGCGTCGTTGAAGCGGAAGTTTTCCAGTGCCTCGTCTACCACGGCACGGGTCTTGGCCGTCTCGCCGATGATCCACTTGTTGACCGTCTGTGTCGCGTCGGTAACCTGTCGGTATTGCGTCGGGTCCGCGGCGGCGGCGGTGGCGCCGTTCATCTCGGCAAAGCGGGCGGCGTTCCACAGCTTGGTGGTGAAGTTGCGATAGCCCGCCACGCGTTCTTTCGACAGCTTGAGGTCGCGCCCCATCGCCGCCATCGCCGTCAGCGTGAACCGCACCGCATCCGCGCCGAACTCGTCGATCAGGTCGAGCGGGTCGAGCACGTTGCCAAGCGACTTGGACATCTTCTTGCCCTTCTCGTCGCGGACGAGGGCGTGGACATAGACGTGGGAGAACGGCTTTTGCCCGACCACGGCGTATTGCATCATCATCATCCGGGCGACCCAGAAGAAGATGATGTCGAAGCCGGTGACGAGCACGGAGGTGGGGAAGTATTTGCGCAACTCCTCGGTATCCTCGGGCCAGCCGAGCGTGCCGATGGGCCACAGACCGGAAGAGAACCACGTGTCGAGCACGTCCGGGTCGCGCCAGACGGGGTAGACAAGGTGGGTGGGATCCTGCGTCGCGGTGTAGTCGGCCAGTGACGAGGCGAGCCGGTGCAGCGCCTCGTCGCGGCTCTCGACCTCGACCACGGGCATCGCCGCGAGCGGCACCGGCAGATCGGCCAGCCGGCCGTGATATGCCTCCGAGACCGCATCGAAATCCTCGCCGCATTCCATGAGCGGGCCGATATGCCCCTCGTTCAGGAGGCGCAGCATCTCGGCGAGGTCGAGCGTGCCATCGCCCTCGTCATCGGCAAAGTCCGGCGCGCTGAGGTCGAAGCCATACCACACCGGGATCTGGTGGCCCCACCAGAGCTGGCGCGAGATGCACCACGGCTCGATATTCTCGAGCCAGTGGAAATACACCTTGCGGTCGGCATCGGGCATGATCGAGACCTCGCCCGTGCGCACGGCATCAATGGCGGGCTGCACGATCCTGGCGGTATCGACGAACCACTGATCGGTGAGCATCGGCTCGATCACCACCTTGGAGCGATCGCCGAAGGGCTGCATGATGGGTTTGTTCTCGACGAGCGGCTCTTGCGCGCCCTCGTCGTTCAGCACCGTCACCGCGAGCCCCTCTGCGGTGATTTCCTCGATCACCTTCCTGCGCGCCTCGAACCGGTCGAGCCCGCGCAGGTGATCGGGCACGAGGTTGAGCGCGTCGATCTCGGTCTCCGACCAGTCCGCGCCCTCGGCGATTGCCTGCGCGCGGGCGGCGGCCTCGGCGTAGGGCGCGCCGTCGTCGCGCATCTGCGCGCGCGTGTCCATTAGGCGGTAGAGCGGGATGCCTCCGCGGCGTGCCACGGCGTAGTCATTGAAATCATGCGCGCCGGTGATCTTGACGGCACCACTGCCGAATTCCGGGTCGGGATACTCGTCCGTGATGATCGGGATCAGGCGGCGGTGTTCTTTCGGTCCAACCGGGATTTCGCAGAGTTTTCCGACGATTGGCGCATAACGTTCATCCGACGGATAAACTGCGACCGCGCCGTCGCCCAGCATGGTCTCGGGGCGCGTGGTGGCGATGGAGATATAGTCGCGCTCTTCCTCCAGCACCACGTTGCCGTTCTCGTCGCGTTCGACATAGGTATAGGTCTCGCCCCCCGCCAGCGGGTACTTGAAGTGCCACATGTGGCCCGCGACCTCGATGTTCTCGACCTCGAGATCGGAGATCGCGGTCTCGAAATGCGGGTCCCAGTTCACCAGGCGCTTGCCGCGGTGGATGAGCCCCTTGTGATACATGTCGACGAAGACCTTGATGACGGCGTCGTGGAAATTGCCCTCTTCGCCCTCGGGGGCGTTGGGTGCGCCCGACATGGTGAATGCCTCGCGCGACCAGTCGCAGGAGGCGCCGAGGCGCTTCAACTGCCCGATGATCGTGCCGCGCGACTTGATCTTCTGTTGCCACACGCGCCGCTCGAAGGCGTCGCGGCCCATTTCCACGCGGGTCGGTTCGCCGCGCGCGGCCATTTCCTTTTCGGTGACCATCTGTGTCGCGATGCCGGCGTGATCGGTGCCCGGCTGCCACAGCGTGTCGTGCCCGCGCATCCGGTGCCAGCGGGTGAGGATGTCCTGCAACGTGTTGTTGAAGGCGTGGCCCATGTGCAGGCTGCCGGTCACGTTGGGCGGCGGGATCATGATCGAGAAGGCCTCGGCCCCCGGCTGCGCGTTGGCGCCGGCGGTGAATGCCTCGGCCTCTTCCCACGCTTCGTAGATGCGCGCTTCGGCCTCGGCCGCGTTGAATGTCTTGTCCATCGCCATGATGTATCATCCCTGCAAGATCACGGGTTTGAGGTGGCTTAACGAATGTGCGCGAGAAGGAAAAGCCAAAGCGCCGACGAATCTGCGCAGGCGGTGTTTCTTCCTGGCGAAAATACTCCGGGATCCGTGGTGCGTCTCATGCGCCCCGGTCGAGTTTCGTGGCGAGGTGGATGAGGCTTTCCGAGCCGTGCACGCCCTTGGCCTCTCCGATGCGGTCGAGCGTGTCGTCGAGCGCCTCGGTGCTGTCGGCCTCCAGCGTCACGATCATGTCGAAGCGGCCCGAGGTCGTGTGCACGCGCCGCACCCCGGGCAACGAGCGCAGCCGGGCGAGCACGGCAGGCGCGGCACGCGGCTCGATGCTGAGCAGCACGGTGGCGTGCAGTGCCGGGCGCGCGGCCTGTCCGAGGCGCAACGCGTAGCCCGCGATCACGCCCGCGGATTCCAGCCGGTCGAGGCGTGCCTGCACGGTGGTGCGCGCGAGCCCCATGCGCCGCGCCAGCGTTGCGACGGGCGCACGGGCGTTTTCCTGCAGGAGCGCGATGAGGGCGTGATCGGTTTCGTCTATCTGCATTATATTGTCGTCTATTAGTCAATCATGAACGCCAGATTATACGATATGACACGATGAATCGACAGCTTCATGGGGCAAACTAAAGAAAAAGCAGTGAAGAGGCCCCCGATGCAGCACGCCGAACCCTGGCCCGACCCCGTCTCTCATATTGCGCGCATGGCGCCGGATGAACCGGTGCTCTACTTCTCGCCGGACCGGTTGCAGGCCACGGCGCGCGCCTTTCAGGCGGGTTTTCCCGGGCTGGTGAGCTATGCGGTCAAGGCCAACCCGGGCGAGGAGGTGCTGGCCAACCTCGTGGCGGCAGGGATTGACGCCTTCGACGTGGCGAGCCCCGCGGAGATGCACGCGGTGCGCGCGGTCTCGGGCCGCGCGGTGCTGCATTACCACAACCCGGTGCGAAGCCCGGCCGAGGTGGCCGAGGCGGCGCGGCTGGGCGTGCGTGCCTATTCGGTGGATTGCCCGCGCGAGTTCGACAAGCTGTGCGGGGCGGTGCCCGAGGGCGCGGAGATGAGCGTGCGATTGGCGCTGAGCGTCGCGGGTGCGGCCTATGATTTCGGGGCGAAATTCGGGCTGGCCCCGGACGCGGCGGCAGACCTGCTGCGCAGGGTGGCGGCGCGGGGCTATGTGCCGTCGCTGACCTTTCATCCCGGCACGCAATGCGCCGACCCGGCGGCGTGGGGGGCCTATATCCGGGCCGCGGCAGAGGTGGCGGAGATGGCGGGCGTGCGGCTGGCGCGGCTCAACGTCGGCGGCGGGTTTGCCTCGCACCGCACCGGCGCGGCGCCGAACCTGTCGGCGATCTTCGACCATATCGGTGCGGAGGTGGCGCGGCATTTCCCTGCGTATCCGCCCGCGCTGGTGTGCGAGCCGGGGCGCGCGATGGTGGCCGAGGCGGTCACGCTGGGCCTGCGTGTCAAGACGCTGCGCACGGGCGGCGCGGTGTTTCTCAACGACGGGGTCTATGGCGGGCTGACGGAGATTCGCGATATCGGCGCGCCCGACCGCATCCGGGTGATCGCGCCCGGTGGCAGCGAACGGCGCGGCGCACCGGTCGAGCGGGTCGTGTTCGGCCCGACCTGCGACAGCATCGACCGGCTGCCCGATCCGCTGCCGCTGCCGGGCGACATGGAAGAGGGTGACCACCTGCTGATCGACGGGATGGGGGCGTATACGAGGGCGCTCAGCACGCCGTTCAATGGCTATGGTCTGCGCGACGTTGTGACGGTGGCGCGGCTGTGATGGCGCGATCACGATCAATTTGACGGGAATTCAGGATTTTTTCAGCATGGTTCGCCTATATTGAGGGGGCGCGGGGATGGACCCCGCGCGGCATGGAGACCGGCTAAGCAATGGCCTGGCGCAACTGGACACGGGCGATCTATGACTGGCTGCGCCCCGGCCCGACCGAGGGGCACACCGCCGCCGGGCCGCGGCGCGGGCCGGTCGATCACGTGCTGATTCTGGACGGCACCATGTCCACGCTGGCCACGGGCTGCGAGACGAACGCGGGGCTGACCTACAAGCTGTTGCGCGAGGTGGCGGGGCCACAGATGTCGCTGTTCTACGAGGCGGGGATTCAATGGCGCGACTGGCGCGCCACCGGCGACATTATCCTCGGGCGCGGCATCAACCGGCAGATCCGGCGCGCCTATGGGTACCTGTCGAGCCGATACCGCCCCGGCGACCGGATTTTCCTGATGGGGTATTCGCGCGGGGCCTACGCGGTGCGCTCGCTGGCCGGTGTGATCGACCGGATCGGCCTGTTGCGATCGGAAATGGCGACCGAGCGCAACGTGCGCGCCGCGTGGCGGCATTACGAATGCGCCCCCGACAATCCCGCCGCGCTCGATTTCGCGCGCGCCCATTGCCTACCCGACACCCATGTGGAGATGATCGGCGTGTGGGACACGGTGAAGGCGCTGGGGCTGCGTGTGCCGCTCTTGCGGTATTTCCGCGCCGACCGGCACAGTTTTCACAACCATCATCTGGGCCATACCACGCGGCACGGCTATCACGCGCTGGCGCTTGACGAGACGCGGCGCGCCTATACGCCGGTGTTGTGGGAGTGCCCGCCCGGCTTCGGCGGCCATGTGGAGCAGGTCTGGTTCCGTGGCTGCCATTCGGACGTGGGCGGCCAGCTCTGCGGCTTTCTCGCGGCGCGGCCGCTGTCGAACATTCCGCTGGTGTGGATGCTGGAACGGATGGAGGGCTGTGGGCTGCGCCTGCCCGAGGACTGGCGCGCGCGCTTCCCGCAGGATGTGGCGGCGCCCTCGGTCGGTACATGGGTGGGCTGGAGCAAGGCGCTGCTGTTTCGCGGGCCGCGCATCGTCGGGCGCGACCCGTCCGAGCGCATCCACGAGAGCGTGGGCGGCCGGGTGCGCACCGGCTGGCGTGGCCCGCGCCTGACGGGGCTGCTCAAGGAGCGTGGCGGGGTGTGAGCGCGAAGGGGGTTGGGGTGCGGTTTGGCCTTTAGCGAACCTTCACAGCTTGGTGCCAATGCGCGGAATCAAGGCGCGGAACGCGCCGCCGCGCAGCGCCCGGCCGCCCCCTCGGGCGGGCGCCCCTCAACGTCGCAAGTAGCTGTGATTGCAGAAGTATTTTGCACCATAAATCGCGCCGCATAACCGGTATTGCGCCCACCCGGCGGTCGGGCGCTGCGCGGCTCTTCAACCGTTGTACGGACCGTCCGCTCCAGGCCAACCGTGCGCCTCCGACGCACCGCGCGCACCTACCCCTCCTCGGGCCGCATGACGAGGCAGGTGGTGGTGCCGGTGGCGTAGAGCCGGTCGTCGTCGCGTCCGCGTAATTCTCCGCGCGCCACGGCGGTGCTGCGGCCGCGGTGCTGCACCTCGCCCACGGCGCGCACAGGGATGCCGAGGGGCAGCGCGCGGGTAATGTTCACCGAGAAATCCAGCGTGGTGTACAGCTCGCCCTGTGCGAGGTCGGTCATCACCGCGCATCCCATGCAACTGTCGAGGATGGCCCCGTACCAACCGCCATGCACCCCGCCCATCGGGTTCATCGCATCGAACCGCGCCGCCCCCTCGAAGACCGCGCGACCGCGCGCGGCCTCGGTGGGTGCAAAGCCCAGGGCCACGCCGATGGGCGGTGGCGGCAGGCGTCCTGCGATCATGTCCTCGACGAAGGCGAGGCCCGTCCGTGCGAGGATCGCCGCGCGGTCGGGCAGGTCAGCGGGGGAGGTAGCGGGAATGCGTGGCATGGCGGACTCCGGTCTGGTCCGGCATTGGTAGGGTGCGGCCCCCGCCAAGGCAAGCGCCGCGCGATCCGCCTCGACCGGGGGCCGGGGGGATGGCGCGTCACAGGTCTGCGTGCGCGACCGGCAGGGCCGGTCAGGCCACGTCGCGCAGTTCCAACCGCGGGGTGACGCCGAGTGCGTGGCATACATCGCGGGTCAGATCGGGGCGGTTGAGCGTGTAGAAATGCAGGTCTTCCACGCCTTCCTCGATCAGGTCGCTGCACAGCTCGGTGGCGATGGCCGTGGCCAGCAGGTCGTGGCGGTCATCGCGGATCGCCTTGGCAAAGGCGTCGTCGAGCCACGCCGGGATCTGCGTGCCGCAGGAGACGGCGAACTTGCGCGCGCCGGTCCAGTTCTCGACCGGCAGGACGCCGGGGATGATCGGCGCGTCGATCCCTGCCGCCGCGCAGGCGTCGCGGAAGCGCAGGAAGGTCTCTGCCTCGAAGAAGAATTGCGTGATCGCCTCCGTGGCGCCGGCGTCGATCTTGCGCTTGAGCCAGTCGATATCGGCCTTTTGGTCGGCGGCCTCGGGGTGTTTTTCGGGGTAGGCACCGACGCGAATGGTGAATTTGCCCGTGTCGGCCAGCGCCGAGATCAGCTCGCAGCTATCGGCAAACCCATCGGGGTGGGGGGCAAAGCCATTCGAGCCCTTGGGCGGGTCGCCGCGCAGGGCGACGATTTCGGACACGCCTCCGCGCGCGAACTGATCGGCGATGGCCAGCGTCTCGGCGCGGCTCGCATCGACGCAGGTGAGGTGCGCGGCGACGTTGAGGCCGGTGGCGTTGTGCAGCGCGCCCACGGCCTCGCGCGTCAGCTCGCGCGTGGTGCCGCCCGCGCCGTAGGTGACCGAAACGAAGCGGGGACCAAGCGGGGCGAGGGTGTGGATCGTGTCCCACAGGCGGAACGAGGCCTCGAGCGTCTTGGGCGGGAAGAACTCGAAGGAGATGCGCGGCGTTGTCATCGGGTTTATCCTGTCATGCGAAGAACTGTCCCGGCCCTTGTTGCAGGCGGGGCATTGTGAGACAACCTCATTAATTTCATGGTTTGGATGAGGTGCGCTAATAATGCATATCGAGTTTCGCCATCTCCGCACGATCCGCGCGATTCACCATGCGGGGGGATTGGCGCGGGCGGCGGAGATGCTGCACATCACGCAATCGGCGCTCAGCCACCAGATCAAGGGGCTGGAGGAGCAGGCGGGGGTGGAGCTTTTCGTGCGCCGTTCCAAGCCCTTGCGGCTGTCGGCGGCGGGGCAGCGCCTGCTGCGACTGGCCGAGAAGATCCTGCCCGAGATAGAGGCGCTGGAGCACGAGTTCGAGGGGCTGCGCGAGGGCAGCGCGGGGCGGATGCATATCGCCATCGAGTGCCATGCCTGTTTCGAGTGGCTGTTCCCGGTGCTGGAGCGATTCCGCAAGAGCTGGAGTGAGGTGGACGTCGATATCCGGCCCGGGCTCGCGTTTGACGCGTTGCCCGCGCTGCAAAAGGAGGAGGTCGATCTCGTGGTGTCGTCGGACCCCGAGGACCTGCCGGGGATCACGTTCAAGCCGCTGTTCGACTACGAGCCGGTCTTTGTCGCCTCATCGCAGCACCCGCTGGCGAAGAAGGCGTATGTGGAGGCGGCCGATTTTCAGGACGAGGTGCTCATCACCTACCCGGTGGATCGCTCGCGGCTCGACGTGTTCACCGAGTTGCTGACGCCCGCGCGGGTGGAGCCGCGCAGCATAAGGCAGGTGGAGTTGACGGCGGTGATCCTGCTGTTGGTGGCGTCCAATCGCGGGGTGGCGGTGCTGCCCGACTGGGTGGTGCGCGAGGTAAAGACGAGTACGGATTACGTCACACGCCCGCTGACGGCGGAGGGCAAGACCAAGCGGCTCTATGCCGCGATCCGCGAGGTGGACGGCGACAAGCCCTACATGGCGCACCTGATCCGGCTGGCGCGGGAAATCCCGGTGCGGATGCAGCGGGAGTAGAGGCGCGGCCTGACGGTGTAGCCTGACGGGTGCGCGTGTCGGGCCGTCACCGCAGCGCCGCCACCGCAATCACCGAGACCGTGACCAGCGCGATGCCAAGCCCCTCGCGCCGGGTGAGCCGCTCGCCGAAGATCAGGGCCGAGGCCAGCAGCGAGAAGATCACCTCGACCTGCCCCACGGCAAACACCATTGCCGCGCTTTGCAGCGTGAAGGCGGTGAACCAGCACAGGCTGCCGGCCATGCCCGACAGCCCGATCCACACCGCCACCCGCCGCGCCGCGACGACGCGCCCCAACTGCCCCGGCTCGCGCCATGCCAGCCAGAGCGCCAGCGCCGCCGTCTGCATAAGCGTCACCGCGGCAAGCGTGATGCCCGCGCGCATCAGCGGATCGGCGCTCGCGATTTCAAGCGTCGCACCGCGATAGCCCACGGCCGAGACCGCAAAGAGCGCCCCCGAGCCGAGGCCCAGAAGCGCCGCGCGCGTGCCCAGCCGCCGCCACCAGCGCTCGGCCGTTCCGGGCATCTCCGACAGGAGCAGTACGCCCGCGAGCCCCAGTAGGATCGCGCCGAAGCCGGCCAGCCCGACCCGGTCGCCCAGCACCACAAGACCCACCAGCGCGGTCTGGACCACCTCGGTCTTCTTGAAGGTGATGCCGACGGCGAAATTGCGCTCGGCAAAAAGGGCGATCACGGCCCAGGTGGCGAGGATCTGCGACAGCCCGCCCGCCACCGCGTAGGCCAAGAAGGCAGGTGTCATGCCGGGCCATGCGGCGCTAGTGGCGACGAGGTAGCCACCTGCAAGCACCACCACGAACGGCGCGGAATAGAGGAACCGCGCGAGCGTCGCGCCGCCCGCGCTGAGCGTGCCCATGCTCAGCCGCTTTTGCAGCACGAAACGCAGCGTCTGAAATGCCGCCGCGGCGATGGAGAGAAGGATCCAGGCGTCCATGGCCTGTCATGCAACGGATTGCAGAGAGAGGCCAGCACCGTTGCAGGGTGGGAGTGTCGGGAGTTGGCCTGGAGGGGATCTTCGGCACCTTGCGATGAGCCGCGCGGGTGCCCGACCGCGGGAGGGCGCACCAACGTATGTGCTGCGCGGTTTATGGTGCAAAATATTTCTTACGCTATAGCTACTTGTAACGTTGCAAAAGCGCCCGCCCCGGGGGCGGTCGGGCGCTCGCGCGGCGGCGTGCAAGCACGCCTTGATTCCGCGCGGGGGCAGGAGGCGAGTGGCAGTTCAAGGCCAAACTTTGTCCCTCACCTCACCCCCGGCGCCACGGCCAGAGCGGATGCGGCACCGGGTCCTTGGCCCGCCACAGGTAGTCGCGGAAGATCGCGCCATAGGAGCGGTAGACATAGCCGCTGTTGCGCCGCTGGTAATGCTCGCGCCGCGCGGCGTAGAGCGCGGGCAGCCGGTACCACGGCACCTCGGGGTGCATGTGGTGCACCGCGTGCAGGTTGTTGTTGAGAAACAAGAGCGCCAGCGGTCCCCGATCCTCGACGATCACGGTGCGCCCGCTCGCGCGCTCGTGTGCGCGGTGCTCGAGGAAGGTGCGGATCTTCAGGAGCGCGATGCCGATCCACACTGCTGCGAGGTAGGCCCAGAGCGGCATCGGCGCATACCACACCCATGCCAGCACCACCGCCACCTGCGGCACATGCCAGACCCATGAGCGCAGCACCGACCGGTCGCCTGCGCGGATGGCCTGCCAATCGGCGCGCAGGAAGGCCACCTGCGCGATGAGTGGCCCGAGAATCAGCCGCCCCGCCAGCGTGTTGTTGGCCCGCAGCACCACGCGCCCCCAGCGCGGCAGGCGGCCCCACACGCCCGGGTCGAGATAGTTCGATTCGGGGTCGTCATAGGGGTCGGTCAGGTGCTCTTCTCGGTGGTGCGCGAGATGGGTGTCGCGGAACCGGCCATAAGGGATGACCAGGCACAGGCAGGGAAAGACCACCGCCTCGTTCCACAGGCGCTGACGGAACGGGTGGCCGTGCAGCGCCTCGTGGCACAGCGAGGAATGCAGCGCGATAGCCACCCCGGTGACGGCAACCCCCAGCGGCAGCCACAGCGCCGCCGCCCATGTGGTGCCGATGATCCAGGCGCCGTAGCAGGCGATCAGCAGCGCCAGCGTTGGCCATTCCACGGCGGGCATGCGCAGCTTATCCATGGCTGCGACCCCAGTGGATGCGGGACCAGACGCGCTCGTAGATCACGTAGGTGGCAAAGCCGATCGCGGTGTTGATCGCCGCCATCAGCCCGCCCGCCGTGAGCGAGCCGGTGACGAGCAACCCGACCGTCGCCATGACCGAGAGCCCGAGCAGGTTCCAGATCACCGCCTTCACGATGCTACGCAATCGCGTCTCCATGACACCTCCGATTTGGTTGGACGATGCCTGTAGAATGCTTGCGATTTGATTGATCGGCCATTTCGGAAATGGTTAACATTTCTACGCAAATGTGATTTTAATCACCAAATGACTGAAAAAATCGACAAACGTTTACGCGCCACCCTGTTCCGTAGCCGCCTGGCCGAGGCGATGCGCCTGCGTGATACCAATCAAAGCGCGCTCGCCCGCGCCATCGGGGTGGATCGTTCCACGGTGTCGCAACTGCTCAAGGGGGTGGGGGCGCGGCTGCCCAACGCGCAGGTGGTGGGCGAATGCGCGGGCGCGCTCGGGGTATCGGCCGATTGGCTTCTGGGACTTACCGACCGGCCAGAGACCGCCGCCGACATGCTGGCCAATACGCTGTCGCTGACCGAGGCGCCGCGCGCGCTGGTCGACGAGCAGATTTTCCAGTGGCACAAGGAGGCAGCGGGCTACAAGATCCGCCACGTGCCCGCCGGTCTGCCCGACATGCTCAAGACCCGCGAGATGCTGGAATGGGAATACGCGCCGCATCTGGGGCGCTCCACCGACCAGGCGATCGGTGCGTCGGAGGATCGTATGACGTGGATGCGCGCCGCGCGCTCGGACTACGAGATCGCGCTGCCGCTCTTCGAGGTCGAGAGTTTCGCACGCGGCGAGGGCTATTACCGCGATCTGCCCGACGATGTCCGGCGCGCGCAGCTCGACCATTTCATCGCGGTCACATCACAGCTCTATCCCGGCCTGCGGCTTTACCTGTTCGACGCCCGCCGGCTCTATTCCGCGCCGGTCACGATCTTCGGCCCGTTGCTGGCGGTGCTCTACCTTGGGCGCAATTACCTGGTGTTTCGCGATACCGAGCGGGTACAGGCCATGACCCGGCATTTCGACGGGCTGTTGCGTGAGGCCGCGGTCACCGCGCGCGCCTTGCCGGATCACCTGCGCGCGCTGCGGGACGAGACGACGTAGCGCGGCCCCGGCTCAGGCCGACGGCATCCCCTTGAGCCGCAGGAACAGGCTCTCCTCGTCGTCATTGCGGAAGAACGGCACCGAGGCGGGCGGCGTGCGGTCGTGGGCGCGCGCGCTCACCTCTGCGAGTACGACTTCGGTGATGAAGGGCAGGTCGTGGCGGCGTGCCTCGGTCAAAGGCACCCATTGCAAGTGGCTCAACTCCTCGCAAGCGGCCGAGAAGTCGTCGGGGTCCCCGGCGATGGCCTCGGCATGGACGAGGAAGAACCGCGCATCGAAGCGGCGCGGGCGGCCCGGCGGGGTGATCGCGCGGAACACGAATTGCAGCGCGTCGGCGCGCGGCACAAGCCCGCGCGCGGCGAACCCTGTCCAGTCGGGCGGTGCCGCGCCGGGCCACGCGCCGGGCGTGCCGAGGGCGAGGCCGGTTTCTTCCCACAACTCGCGGATTGCGGCGGCGGCGAGCGCTTGGCCGAGGTCGCGGTCGCAATCCTCGCGCAGCCGTTCGGCGCAGAGCGGCGGCAGCGGGCGCGCGAGGGGAACAGTGGCGTCGGACTCATCGACCGCGCCGCCGGGAAAGACGACCTTGTTGGGCATGAAGGCCGCAGCGGCGCCGCGCTGCCCCATGAGCACATGCGGCGCGCCTGCATGCTCGCGCAGCACGATCACCGTGGCGGCGTCGCGCACCGGCACCGGCGCTGCGTCTGTCTGCGTGTCAGGCATTCGCCCCTCTTTCCGCGTGGCGGGGCGTCAGTCCTCGCCCCCGAATCCGTGCATTCTCTTGGCCCATTGCAGGCCGACCATGGCCCCCTTGAGGCGCGGCAGAAGGTATAGCGACAGCGCGATGGTGCCAACAGCGAATGTGGTGAACAGCACGAGCGGCTCGGGCCGCCACGTCTCGAACACGAACATCAGGAGGGGTGCCATCAGGTGGCCGACGATCAGGATGGTCAGGTAGGCCGGTCCGTCATCTGCGCGCTGGTGGCTGAGATCCTCGCGGCAGACCGGGCAATGGTCGCGCACCTTGAGATAGCTGCGCAGGAGCGGGCCGCTGCCGCAATTGGGGCACTTGCCGCGGAAGCCGCGCCACATCGCGCGGCGGGCGTCGCGTTCGGTGCTGGTGATCTCGGTGGCGGTGGTATCGCGCATTGTGTCCTCTCGCGGCTGGTGGCGCGAACATGGCGTGGTGCGCGCCGGATTTGAAGGCGACAGCCTGTCCTTGCGGCGCCATGTCGCGTGCCCGCGCGGACCGTCTGCGAAAAAAATCGCCCAGGGCGCGCCGGAACGTCCCGCTTGAGCCGTATCAGGCTATGGGTGCCCGGAAAAGAGGTGGCACCGCAACACCGATCACACGAGGAGAGATCATCATGCGACATATGGGACGTCTGGCGGGGCTCGCGCTCGTCATCGCTCTGGGCGGCGGGCTGAACGCGGCGGCCGAGGCGCAACAGCAGGGCGGCATGGGCCAAGGTATGGGCCAGGGCATGGGCATGGGCCAAGGTATGGGCCAAGGCATGGGCATGGGCCAAGGCATGGGCATGCAGGGCTACGGGCCAATGAACATGGCCGAGCGCTTCGGCGAGGCGGATGCAGATGACGACGGCAAGGTCAGCCGCGACGAGATGGTGGCGCGCATGACCGAACAGGCCGCCGAGCGGATCGGTGCGCGTGCAGATCGGATGATCGCCCGGCATGACGGTGACGGCGACGGGATGCTGACGCTGGAAGAGCTGCAAGCAGGCCCCGCCGGGCGCATGTTCGGGCGGATCGATGCCGATGGCGACGGAGCCATTTCGCGCGATGAATTCGCGAACATGCGCGAGATGTATCATGGACCGGAGGGCGGACAGCGCTACGGGCGGCATCACGGCGAGCGCCACGGCGACCGCCACGGAGGTGGCGCGGGCATGGGTCATCACGGCGCGCGGCACCACGGCAAGGACGGGAGTGGCATGGGGCAGGGTGGCGTCGTCATCCACCACCATTACTACTACGACAACTGAGTCCATCCGCGCCCGCCGCTTGTGACGCGGCGGGCGCGGCGCTAGCCTCGCGCGTGATGACCATGCCCCTCGACGCCAGCAGCGACCTGTCCGATGAGGACCTGCTCGACGCCTTCGCGCGCGGCGACCGGGCTGCGGCGCGGGTGCTTACGCTGCGGCTCACCCCGCGGGTGCTGGCCCATGCCGGGCGGCTTCTGGGCAGCCGCGCCGAGGCCGAGGAAGTGGCGCAGGAGGCGATGCTGCGGCTATGGCGGCAGGCTGCGAACTGGCGCGCGGGCGAGGCGCGGGTCACGACCTGGCTCTATCGCGTTGTCGCCAACCTGTGCATCGACCGGCAGCGCCGGGCGCGGGGCGGTACGGTGGCGCTCGATGCCGTGCCCGAGCCGCCCGACCCGGCCTGCGACGCGCCCGGGCGGATGCAGGACCGCGCCCGCGCCGAGGCGTTGCAGGCGGCGCTGGCGCAACTGCCCGCGCGGCAGCGGCAGGCGGTGCTGCTGCGCCATATCGAGGGCTGCGCCAACCCCGAGATCGCCGAGATCATGGATACCACGGTCGAGGCGGTCGAGAGCCTGACCACGCGCGGACGGCGCGCGCTGACGCGGGCGCTGGCCGCGCGCAAGGAGGAGCTGGGATATGTCGACGAGTGACAAAGACAACTGGCAGGAGGCGGCGCTCGCGCCGTTCTTTGACGCCGCGCGCAGGCAGGCGCCCACGCCGTCCACCGACCTGATGGCACGGGTGCTGGAGGATGCCGAGGCCGCGCAGGTCCGGTACGCGGCGGCAACGCGGCCGGTCGCGCCGCGCGCCGGTCTGTGGGTGCGCATCCGGCAGGGGCTGGGCGGCTGGCCGGCGATGACCGGGCTGGCAGCGGCAGGGCTTGCCGGGGTCTGGATCGGGCTCGCCCTGCCCGAGGTGCTGCCGGGTCTGGAACCGACTGCGGGCGATTACGTGGTCGATATCGCGCCCGACCTGGCGCTGGAGACGGGAGGGGGGTTCTGATGTCTGAGGAGACGGGCGGGCAGGGGCGCGGCTGGCGCATCATCCTCATCGCGTCGCTGGCACTCAATCTGCTGGTCGCGGGCGTGATCGGCGGCTGGGTGGTACGCCACGGGATCGGGCCGCACCGGGATCATGGGCCGCATTCCGCGCGGCTGGCGCAACTGGGCGGGCCGCTCACCCGTGCGCTGGATGCCGAAGGGCGCGTGGCCATCGTGGCGCGGCTGCACGGGGAGCCCGGCGCGCAAGAGGCGCGCCGGGCAGCGTTGCGCGAAAGCTTCGAGGCGCTGCTGGCCGATTTGCGTGCGCAGCCTTTCGACGCGGCGCGGGTGACGGCGCGGCTCGACGCGCAGCGCGCGCAGGTGGCGGACCGGTTCGAGGCCGGGCACGCGGCGCTGGTGGCGCATCTGGCCGCGATGAGCGACGCCGAGCGCGCCGCCTATGCCGACCGGCTGGAAGAAAATGTGCGCCGCTGGCGGCACCACCCGCATCATCGCTAGAGCGTGTCGCGTTCATTCGCATTCATGCGACACGCTCCAACTCGTTGATTTCGCATGTTCAAGGGGCTCAAAACCGGTTCCCACTTTTGAGCAACATGCGCTAGGCGGCGTGGACGTAGCGCCACAACAGGTAGAGCAGCACGCCGAAGATCATCAGGTTGAGCACGATCCCGCCCAAGAGCCGCAGGATCGCCGTGTTGCGCCGCTCTCGCGGGTCGATCCGGTCGAGATGGCGGTGCATGTCGGCAAAGGCCGCCTCCACGGCGCGGTGGTCGAGCAGGCGGGCAAGGCGGGGGTGGTTCATCCAGTCCTGCGCGCCCAGAAGCGTAGCGGCGGCGCGGCGCTGGCGGCGCGGCAACAGCCGTCCGGCGCGGCGGACCTGCCGTTCCAGCGAGTGGCCGCGCAGCCCCAGCCTTTCCCTGAGCGCGGCTTGCAACACCGTGATCCGGCCGTCGAATTGCTTCGTGTCGATCATCGGCGGGCTGCTCTCCCCCGTGCTGGTCTCGCGCCGGGTGCGGGCCCGGTCCCGAGGGCTGGTCATCGGCGCGGTGCGGCGATATGCAGGCCCCCATGTTGAACATGATCGAGCATGGCACCGCCTCTGACAAGCCGGGAGTGTTGATCGCGCACGGGCTCTACGGGTCGGCGCGCAACTGGGGCGTGATCGCCAAGCGGCTGTCGGATACGCGCCGCGTGGTGGCGGTGGACATGCGCAATCACGGCGGCAGCCCGTGGTTCGACACGCATGGCTACCCGGAGATGGCGGAGGATCTGGCCGAGGTGATCGGGAACCTCGGTGGCGCGTGGAACGTGCTGGGCCATTCGATGGGCGGCAAGGCGGCGATGGTGCTGGCGCTGAGCCATCCCGATCTGGTCAACAGGCTCGTCGTGGCGGATATCGCGCCGGTGGCCTATGGGCACAGTCAGGTACAGTATGTCGAGGCGATGAAGGCGGTGGACCTGGACCGGGTTGAGCGGCGCCCGGACGCGGGCGCGCAACTGCTGGAGCGGGTGGACAACCCCGACCTGGTCCCGTTCTTCCTGCAATCGCTTGACGTGAAGGCAAAGCGCTGGCTGCTCAACCTCGATACACTGGCGCGGGAAATGCCGAAAATCCTCGGATTTCCCGAGGTGTCGGGTATCTACGAGGGCCGCACGCTGTTCCTGTCCGGGGCGGAGTCGGACTATGTCCGCCCTGAACACCGCGACCGGATCAAGGCGCTGTTTCCCGCCGCGCGCTTCGCGAAAATCCCAGGCGCGGGGCATTGGCTCCATGCCGAGAAGCCGCGCGAGTTCGAGGCGGCGGTGCGCGCGTGGCTCGATAGCTGAGCGCGTCGGTCAGGTGTTTTCGTAGAGCTTTTTGGTCACCATCCACGTCACCGGAAAGGCCACGACGAAGCCGAGCGCGGCGGCGATCAGGATTGGCGTGAGCGTGTCGCGGCCGAGGACGAGCGCGGCGATCACGGCAGAGCCCGCGAGGGTGGAGCCGATGAAGAGATGCAGGATGAATCCAAGGCGTAGCATGGGGCCCTCCGGTTTGATGGTCGTTGCGCCAGAGATTAGCCGGTACTCCGGGCGGGCACCTTGATCTGGGTCACGATGGCCCTGGATTTACACAGGCGGGCCCTGTGGGGTATCTTGATCCGATAGCCAATCGCGGGAGACGCGCCATCACCGACAAGCGCAACCATGTGGACCGGGTGCTTGAACAGTTGCACTCGACCTCTGCTCCGGCACGATCACGGGTGGTGGCGTCCTGGCGGCGGTCGATGCTCAAGCATGGGCTGGACCCCGCGGAGCGGCGCGTGCCCGAGCGGGTGGAGGAGGCCGAGTTGCGGCAGCGGCAGGTGGGGCTGGAGCAGTTCCTTCAGGTGGCCGCGCCGAAACTGGATCAGCTGTTCGGTCTGCTGGGCCATTCGGGCTGTGCCGTGTTGTTGACCGATGCCGAGGGCGTGGTGCTGGATCAGCGCTGTGCCGATGCCGATGCGGCGGTATTCGAGGACTGGGGGCTGTGGCAGGGAGCCGACTGGTCCGAGGCCGCCGAGGGCACCAACGGGATCGGCACCTGCATCGCAGAGGATCGGCGGGTCATCATCCATCGCGACGAGCACTTCCTGGCGCGTAACACGGCGATGAGCTGCATGGATGCGCCGATCTACGGGGCCAACGGGCGGATCATGGCGGCGCTCGACGTGTCCTCGGCGCGGTCGGATCAGACCGAGGCGTTCAACCGGCTGATCGGTGCGATGGTGGCGCAGACCGCGCGGCAGATCGAGGCCGATAATTTTCGCGCCGCCTATCCGCGTGCGCGCATCATCTATGCCGATCACGACGAGAGCGAGGCGGCGATGCTGCTGGCGGTGGATAGCGACGATATCGTGGTCGGGGCCACGCGGGCGGCGCGCAAGGCGTTCAACCTAGGCAATGAAGCGGCGATCCGCCCGGTGCCCGCAAGCGATCTTTTCGGTCGCGAGGACGGCCCGCGCGGCTTTGAGAAGGCCGAACGCGCGGCGGTGATTCGGGCGCTGGCGCGAGCGGGTGGCAATGTCTCGGAGGCGGCTCGGGCGCTGGGAGTCGGGCGGGCGACGCTCTACCGGCGGATGAATCGGCTGGGTCTCTACGAAAGCACGGGCGATCTGTCTCAGGAGTGAGACAGGTTGCCATGCCCGTCCCCGGTGCACGGGGTGACGGGGTGCGCGGTGGCGCGCAGGGTATCCTCATTCCCGGCGGAGGACCGGGGGCAACCGGAGGAAACCCGAATGAACGAGATGACACAGGTCGAAGGCCGCCACGGCGCGCCCTTCAAAGCCCATTACGACAATTTCATCGGTGGCGCGTTCGTGCCGCCCGTGAACGGGCACTATTTCGAGAACATCACGCCAATCACCGGCGCGGTCGTGTGCGAGGTGGCGCGCTCGGACGCGGCGGATGTGGAACTGGCGCTCGATGCCGCCCATGCCGCGAAGGAGGGTTGGGGGCGGACATCCGCCACCGAACGCGCCAACATCCTGCTCAAGATCGCCGAGGCGATGGAAACCAATCTGGAAATCCTGGCGCAGGCCGAGACATGGGACAACGGCAAGCCCATTCGCGAGACGATGGCCGCCGATATTCCGCTGGCGGTCGACCATTTCCGTTACTTCGCGGGCGTGCTGCGCGGGCAGGAAGGCACCATGTCCGAGATCGACCATGACACGGTCGCCTATCATTTCCATGAGCCGCTGGGCGTCGTGGGGCAGATCATCCCGTGGAATTTCTCGATCCTGATGGCGGCGTGGAAGCTGGCCCCGGCGCTGGCGGCGGGCAATTGCATCGTGCTGAAACCGGCGGAACAGACCCCCGCCGCGATCATGGTGCTGGCGGAGCTGATCGTCGATCTGCTGCCGCCCGGCGTGCTGAACATCGTCAACGGCATGGGCGCCGAGGTTGGCGCGCCGCTCGCGAAATCGCCGCGTATCGCCAAGATCGCCTTTACCGGCTCGACCGAGACCGGGCGCAAGATCATGCAGGCCGCGACCGAGAACCTGATCCCCGTCACGCTGGAACTGGGGGGCAAGTCGCCCAACATCTTCTTCTCGGACGTGATGGCAGAAGATGACGCCTTCCTCGACAAGGCCGTCGAAGGTTTCGTCCTCTTCGCTTTTAACCAGGGCGAGGTCTGCACCTGCCCCAGCCGCGCGCTGATCCAGGAGGATATCTACGAGGAATTCATCGCCCGCTGTATCGCCCGGGTGAAGGCGATCAAGCAGGGCGATCCGCGTGATCCCGAGACGATGGTGGGCGCGCAGGCCAGTGCCGAGCAGCAGGACAAGATCATGTCCTATCTCACCATCGGCGTCGAAGAAGGGGCCGAGGTGCTGGTCGGCGGCGATGCTGCGCCGATGGATGGCGACCTGGCGGGGGGCTATTACGTGCAGCCCACGATTCTGAAAGGCCACAACAAGATGCGGGTGTTCCAGGAGGAAATCTTTGGCCCCGTCGTCAGTGTCACGACCTTCAAGGACGAGGCCGAGGCGCTCGCCATCGCCAATGACACGATGTACGGCCTCGGGGCCGGTGTCTGGACGCGCGACGGCAGCCGTGCCTATCGTTTTGGCCGCGCGATCGAGGCGGGGCGTGTCTGGGTCAACAACTATCACGCCTATCCGGCGCATGCGGCCTTTGGTGGCTACAAGCAGTCAGGCGTCGGGCGCGAGAACCACAAGATGATGCTTGACCACTATCAGCAGACCAAGAACATGCTGGTCAGCTACAACCCCAACAAGCTCGGCTTTTTCTGAAGGTGAAAGCGTGATGAGCGCGGGCCGTCGGGGAAACCCGGCGGCCTTTTGGCATCTTTGCGATCGAGTTTGCGGGCAGTCGGCCTGCGCTATATGGATGAGGGGATGAAACAGGAGAACGCGACATGAAACGGACGATGATCGGGCTGCTAGCCTGTATGGCGCTGGCGGCGTGTGAGACGGTGCAGGGCGCCGGGCGCGACTTGCAGAATGCCGGGCGCGCGGTGGAACAGGCGGTGGAGTGAAGCGGGCCGGGCCACCCGCGTGAGTCACACTTCCGGTTGCGATGGCCTGGGAACGAGGCCGCCCGCGCGCGTGTGATCGAAATTCGGATCCCGCCGCTTGATGCGCCGGGAGATCACGTAGGCCAGCGGCCACGCGGCAAGCGCGCCCACGGCGGCTGCCCCGCCGATGGCGGGCCACGAGTAGTAGCCAAGGGTTAGAACGGTGATGACGAGCGCCCCCACCGTCATGGGCCCGGTGGCAAGGGTGAGATAGAAGCTCAGACGGTCCATGCTGGTCCTCCTTTCGCTGTCGCCTTCGAGGTGGGAACGCGAGAGGGGATGTTTCAAGGGGCGCGCCGTAGGGCAGGCGGCAACCCGCCGTTGCGACAGGTGTGGGGGACGGTGGGTTGGCAACCACCCTGCGGTGGCCCGGGCTTGGCGGGGCGGCATCGGCGACGGGTCGCGATGCCGCCCGTGATCCGGAATGGTCAGATCAGTTGATTCCGAGCATGTCCTTGGCCTCGGCAAGCGTGGCGACCGAGGCTGCATGGTCGCCCGCCTCGTGCTGTTCCTCGCCGAGGGCACGCAATTCCTTGACCTTGGTCATCTCGGCGTCGGTGAGGCTGGCCTCTTCCATGGCTGCGTCGATCTTGGACATATCCATCGGGCACTGCCCGGCGATGGCCGGCACCGCGAAGGTGAGGGAAGCGATAAGGGCGAGATATTTCATGATTTGGTCCTCCTGTTGTGACGTTCAGAAAGAAATAGTGTCGCTTTGGCAGATGTCGAGGTTGGGCCTTGGCGTCGCGGGGCGAAGGGCGGCTGAGAGTGCCCGATCTTGCGAACCGCGCCGGAATCCATCCCGATCCCGCTATTGCGAGCGTGCCTCGGGGGTCATTCCGCCGCGTCGCGCAGGCTCGACATCAAGAGGTGGAACTTCTCGCCCTGAATGGCGACATGGCCGCGCAGCGCCTCTGCAGCACGCTCCGCCTCGCCCGCGCGCAGGGCGGCGACGATTGCCTCATGCTCGGCCATGGATTGCTGCATCCGCCCGCGCAACCGCAGTTGCAACCGGCGAAACGGCTTCAGTCGCCGGTGCAGGCGCAGCGCCTCCTGCTCCAGAAACCCGTTGCCCGCCTGATGATAGATCACGTGGTGGAACTGCTCGTTCTCGCGGTAATAGCCATCCGTATCGCCCGCCTCCACCGCGGCCGTGCAGCGGGCGTTGGCGGCGTCCAGATCCTGCAAGGCGGTTTCGGAAATACGCTGCGCCGCCAGCCGACCGCAGACCCCCTCGATCTCGGCCATGGTCTCGAACATCTCCATCAGCTCGACCGGGCCGGGCTGACGGATGAACACCCCCCGGCGCGGTATCTGTTCAGCGAGGCCCGAGGCCACAAGCCGCTGCAACGCCTCGCGGATTGGCGTGCGCGACACGTCGAACTGCCGCGCCAGCCGGATCTCGTCCAGCCGGTCGCCATCGTTGAACCCGCCGGTGAAGACAAGCTCCTCCAGCGCATCCGCAATGATATCGGCCCGGCGTTGTGACATGAAAAAAGTCTAGGCGGCAAAGACTTTGTGCGCAAGATGGAATTTCTTGTATACAAAAATCTTGACTTTGAATTCAAACCACCAAAGACTGCACGCATGCTCGCGGGTCAGACGGCCCCAAGGCAGTAATGGGAGGAAAACATGAAACACACATTCACCGCGGCCATGGCCGCAAGCGTGCTGCTTCTGGGGGGAATGGCAAACGCCACCGAACTGCGCCTGTCGCACCAGTGGTCCAACAGCGACGTGCGTCACAAGGTGGCGCAAATGGTTGCCGACGAGGTTGCCGCCGCCGATGTCGATCTGGAGATCAGGATTTTCGGTTCCAAATCGCTGTTCAAGCCGCGCGAGCAATACACCCCGCTCAGCCGTGGCCAGCTCGACATGACGGTTCTGCCGCTTAGCTATGCGGGCGGTCAGCAACCCGCCTACAACCTCACCCTGATGCCGGGCCTCGTGAAGAACCACGATCACGCCGCGCGCCTGTCCGACAGCCCCTTCATGGAGGCGATCGAGGCGAAAATGGCCGAGGATGACGTGATGGTTCTGGTGCATGGCTATCTTGCGGGCGGGTTCGCCGGCAAGGACAAGTGCATCACCAAGCCAGAAGACATCCAGGGCCTTCAGACCCGGGCGGCGGGCAAGGCGTTCGAGCAGATGCTGGCGGGGGCAGGGGCCTCGATCGCGTCGATGGCAAGCTCGGAAATCTACAACGCCATGCAGACCGGCGTTTTGGATGCGGCCAACACCTCGTCCTCGTCCTTCGTCTCTTACCGAATCTACGAGCAGGTGAGCTGCTACACCCCCGCAGGCGACGTGGCGCTGTGGTTCATGTATCAGCCGCTCCTGATGAACAAGACCACCTTTGAAGGTCTGACCGAAGACCAGCAGGCCGCGCTCTTGGCCGGGGCTGAAAAGGCCGAAGCCTATTACCTCGAAGAGGCCAAGAAGCAGGACGCCAACTCGGTCGAGGTATTCGAGAAGGCCGGTGTCGAAATCGCCCACATGACCCAGGAAGAATTCGACGCCTGGCGCGCGATCGCGCAGGAAACCTCTTACAAGGCATTTGTCGAACAGGTGCCCGACGGGCAGGACCTGCTCGACATGGCGCTTGCCGTCGAGTGACGTGACACCCATGCCGCGCCCCACGATCGGGCGCGGCATCCCTGGACTGAAACCCCGACGACCATCAGGAGTGCCAAATGTCTGGCCAGACCTCGGGCGCCGTCGCGCGCACCGGTAACAATCCATTCCTGCGTGCTGTTGCCGCGATCTCGACTCTCGCTGGCTGGATCTCGGCCGGCATGATCGTCTCGGCAGTGCTGATCACTTGCCAGATGATCTGGATTCGTTTCGTGATGAACGGCTCGACGATCTGGCAGACCGAGGCGGTGATCTACCTCATGATCGCGGCCACGCTTCTGGGTTTGCCCTACGTCCAGCGATTGCGCGGGCATGTGAACGTGGACCTGATCCCGCTCGCCCTGCCGCGCCGCATGCGCAAGGGGCTGGGGATTCTGACGCTGTCGCTCTCCATCCTCGTCGTGGGAAGCATGCTCTGGTACGGCTATGACTTCTGGCATTTCGCCTGGGCGCGCGGATGGACCTCCGACACGGTCTGGGCGGTGCGGCTGTGGATACCCTACCTCGCCATCCCGGTGGGCTTTGGCCTGTTCCTGTTGCAACTGGTGGCTGATCTCGTGGCCCTCATCCTCGATATCGACACCGCTTTCGGACTGGAGGACGCCTGATGGATCCGCTTCTGCTTGGCCTCGTCGTCGCCATCGCGACCATCGTCGTGCTGTTTTCCGGTGTTTCGGTCGCGGTCGGTCTGTTGATCGTCGCGGGCGGGTTCCTGATCATTTTTGACGGGATGCGCTCGTTGGAGCTCATGCCCGAGATATTCTTTGGCAAGCTTGATAATTTCGCGCTTCTGTCGATCCCGATGTTCATCATCATGGGTGCCTCCATCGCCTCGACGCGGGCGGGTGCCGACCTGTACGAGGCGCTGGAGCGGTGGCTCACCCGTGTGCCCGGCGGCCTCGTGATCTCCAACCTCGGGGCCTGCGCGCTCTTCTCGGCGATGTCCGGCTCCTCGCCCGCCACCTGTGCCGCCATCGGCAAGATGGGCATCCCCGAGATGCGCAAGCGCGGCTACCCCGATTCCGTCGCCGCAGGCTCCATCGCGGCGGGCGGCACGCTCGGTATTCTGATCCCGCCCTCGGTCACCATGATCGTCTACGGCATCGCCACGGAGACCTCGATTGGCCGGCTCTTTCTGGCGGGGGTCATTCCCGGCTTTCTGCTTGTGGTGCTCTTCATGGCCTGGTCGCTCTACCAGACGTGGCGCTCGGGCGATGTGAACCTGTTGCGCGTGACCCCCTATACCTGGGCGCAGAAATTCGAGATCCTGCCCCGCGTCCTGCCCTTTCTCGCGATCATCCTCGGCGTGCTCTACGCAATGTATGGCGGCATCGCTACGCCGTCCGAGACCGCCGCCGTCGGTGCGCTGCTGTGCCTGGTGATCGCGATGGTGATCTACAAGCTGTGGGATCCCCGCGCGCTCTGGGTGGTGCTGCGCGACAGCACCCGCGAAAGCGTGATGATCCTGTTCATCATCGCGGCGGCGGGGGTGTTTTCCTACATGCTCTCGTCGCTCTTCATCACCCAGTCCATCGCCGAATGGATCGGCACGCTTGACGTCAATCGCTGGGTGCTGATGGGCACGATCAACGTCTTTCTGCTCATCGCCGGTTTCTTCCTGCCCCCCGTGGCGGTGATCCTGATGGCGGCACCAATTCTGCTGCCGATCATTACCATCGCCGGGTTCGATCCGATCTGGTTCGCGGTGGTGCTGACCATCAACATGGAAATCGGCCTGATTTCGCCTCCCGTCGGTCTCAACCTCTACGTGATCAACGGCATCGCCCCCGATATCAAGCTCAAGACGATCCTCTACGGCTCGCTGCCTTATGTCGGTTGCATGATCCTTGCAATCATCCTCTTGTGCCTGTTTCCGGGACTGGCCACATGGTTGCCGAATGCAGTGATGGGGATGGGCTGATGAGCGTTCTTGCTGACCTCTTGTCGACGGTGTTCGAGCGCCGCTATCGTGGTGCGTCCGAGCCTGACCGGCAAAATCGAAGCATCGAGGCGCTGTGTCGTGATCTGTTGGGCAGTTCCGGCGAGGTGTCGGGGATGGCGCTTGCGCGGCTGATCCTGGACCGTTACGCGGGCCTCGAGGATGAGGGAAAGCTCGCGTTCTTCGAGTTTCTGACGCAGGATATGGGCGTCGATCCAGAAGCGGTGCGCGACACGCTCAATGCGTTCGAGACCGCGCCGGACCGCAAGACCTATCGCGCATTCATGAATGCCGCCGAGCCGCCGCGCCAGGAGTTGGCCCGCCGTCTCAACCAGGTGCCAGGGGCCACGGCGCGGCTTGTGGCGATGCGGGCGGACCTCTTGCGCCTCGCGGACGACAATCCGGCGCTTTCAGTGGTCGATCTCGATCTCAAGCACCTCTTCGCTTCGTGGTTCAATCGCGGCTTTCTGGTCTTGCGCCCGATCAACTGGACCAGTTCGGCGGATGTGCTGGAAAAGATCATCGCCTATGAGGCGGTGCATGCGATTGACAGCTGGGACGACCTGCGCCGTCGTCTGGCGCCCAAGGACCGGCGCTGTTTCGGCTTTTTCCACCCCGCGATGCCCGACGAGCCGCTGATCTTCGTCGAGGTTGCGCTCAGCCGCGGCATTCCCGGTGCAATCCATGACGTGCTGTCGGAGGAACGCGAGGCCATCGCGCCCGACGCGGCGGACACGGCCGTGTTCTACTCGATCTCCAACTGCCAGTCGGGGCTCGCGGGTATTTCGTTTGGCAATTCGCTGATCAAGCAGGTGGTGGCCGATCTGTCGCAGGAGCTGCCCAATCTCAAGACCTTCGTCACCCTCTCGCCGATTCCGGGCCTCGCCCGCTGGATGGACGAGACCGGCACCGCGATGCCAGAGACGAACGACGCCCGCCGCCAGATCGCCGCGCATTACCTGCTGAACGCCAAGCGCGACAAGGGCGGGCCCTACGATCCGGTGGCGCGGTTCCATCTGGGCAACGGGGCCTCTGTCCACGCGATCCACGCGGGCGCGGACCGCTCGCCCAACGGGCAGCGGCAATCGGGCGGCGTGATGGTGAACTACCTCTACGACCTGCGCCAGATTTCGCAGAACCACGAACGATTTGCAGCGTCGGGCGAGATCGCGGCCTCGCCCGATGTCACGGCGCTCGCCGCAGCCTCCGCCAAGACGACGGAGTGAAGGACAAGACCATGGCTAATCCCCTCTACGACACGCTCTTCGGTTGCCATGCGGGACGCACGGCCCCGTTCCTGTATCTCGCGGATGGCGGCACGCTCAGCTATGACGCCTTCTTGCGGCTGGCCGCCCGGTATGCCCATGCCTTTTGCGTGGCGGGGCTCGAACCCGGCGACCGGCTTGCGGCTCAGATCGAGAAATCGCCCGAGGCGCTTGCCGTCTATGCCGCCTGCGTGCAGGCAGGCATCGTGTTCCTGCCGCTCAATACCGGCTATACCGGGGACGAACTCGAGTATTTCGTGACCGACAGCAGCGCGAAACTGCTCTTGTGCGACGGCGCCCGCGCCGATGCGCTGCGCCCCATGGCCGAGGCGGCGGGCGCGGTGCTCATGACGCTCGATGCGGGTGGCAGCGGCACGTTGTCCGACGCGGCCCGGGATATGCCAGAGACCTTCGACACCATCCCGCGCGATGGCGATGATCTTGCGGCGTTTCTCTATACCTCGGGCACGACGGGCCGGTCGAAGGGGGCGATGCTGACACAGGCCAACCTGCTGTCGAATGCCGAGGTTCTGGTCGCGTACTGGCAGTTCAGCGCCGATGATGTGCTGCTGCACGCTCTGCCGATCTTTCACACCCACGGCCTGTTCGTCGCCACCAACATCGTGCTTCTGGCCGGTGGCGCGATGATCTTTCTGTCGAAATTCGATCTCGACCAGGTGATCGCGCACCTGCCGCGCGCCACTACGATGATGGGGGTGCCGACCTTCTACACCCGGCTGCTGGACGATCCGCGCTTTACCCGCGAGTTGGTGGCACATATGCGGTTGTTCACCTCCGGTTCGGCCCCGCTGCTGGCCGAAACGCATGTGGCGTTCGAGGCGCGCACCGGGCACCGCATCCTCGAACGCTACGGCATGACCGAGACCAACATGAACACCTCCAACCCCTATGACGGCGAGAGGCGCGCGGGCACGGTGGGGTTCCCGCTGCCGGGGGTGGAGCTGAGGATCACCGATCCCGAGAGTGGCGAGATATTGCCGCAGGGCGAAATCGGTCTCATCGAGGTGCGCGGACCCAACGTGTTCAAGGGCTATTGGAACATGCCCGAGAAAACGGCGGAGGAACTGCGCGAGAACGGGTTCTTTATCACTGGCGATCTGGGGCTGATCGACGATCGCGGCTATGTCCAGATCCTGGGGCGCAACAAGGATCTGATCATCTCCGGCGGTTACAACATCTATCCCAAGGAGATCGAGTTGCTGCTCGACGATCAACCCGGCGTTCTGGAAAGCGCGGTGGTGGGTGTGCCGCATCCCGATTTCGGCGAAACGGTGGTCGGGTTTCTCGTGCCGCAAGCGGGCATGACACCCGATCTCGATGCGATCGGCGCGGCGGCGACACGGTCGCTGGCGCGCTTCAAGCATCCGCGCAAACTTATCTTACTCGACGCGCTGCCGCGCAACACGATGGGCAAGGTGCAGAAGAACGTCCTGCGAGCTGAATATGGCGGGCTGTTCACCGATTCCTGACAGGGTTGGGCAGGCCGGGGGCCTTTTCGCGACCATGCCGATCCGCTGCCGCGCGTATCAAGCCCGCGTTGAACGAAGCTTTGCGCTGGCGGCTGTGACAAATCCGGTCATTCGCGTTTATCCATCCATCTTCAGCGCCGAGATGAACGCCTCCTGCGGGATTTCCACGCGGCCGAACTGGCGCATTTTCTTCTTGCCGGCCTTCTGCTTCTCCAGGAGTTTTTTCTTGCGTGTCGCATCCCCGCCGTAGCATTTCGCCGTCACGTCCTTGCGCAGCGCCGAGAGCGTCTCGCGGGCGATGATCTTGCCGCCGATGGCCGCCTGGATCGGAATCTTGAACATGTGGCGGGGGATCAGGTCCTTCAGTTTCTCGCACATCGCGCGGCCGCGCATCTCCGCCCGGTCGCGGTGGACCATCATCGACAGCGCGTCCACCGGCTCGTCATTGACCAGAACCTGCATCTTTACCAGCCGGTCCTCGCGGTAGCCTTCGAGCTGGTAATCAAACGAGGCATAGCCCTTGGTCACCGATTTGAGCCGGTCGTAGAAGTCGAACACCACCTCGTTCAATGGCAGGTCATAGACCACCATTGCGCGGCTGCCCGCGTAGGTGAGGTCGAGTTGCAGGCCGCGACGGTCCTGGCAGAGCTTGAGCACGTCGCCGAGATATTCGTCGGGCACGAGGATCGTGGCCTTGATGCGCGGCTCCTCGACCCGGTCGACGAGCGAAGGGTCGGGCATGTCGGCGGGGTTGTGCAGATCGACCCGCTCGCCGTCCTTCATGTAGAGGTGATAGACCACCGACGGTGCGGTGGTGATCAGCTCGATATCGTATTCGCGCTCGATCCGGTCGCGGATCACCTCGAGGTGCAGGAGCCCGAGAAACCCGCAGCGAAAGCCGAAGCCCAAGGCAGCGGAGCTTTCCATCTCGTAGCTGAAGGAGGCGTCGTTGAGGGCGAGCTTCTCGATGGCGTCGCGCAGGTCGTCGAACTGCGCGGAATCCACCGGGAAGAGGCCGCAGAACACCACCGGCACCGAGGGTTTGAAGCCTGGTAGTGCCTTTGCACAGGGGCGTTTTTCATGGGTGATCGTGTCACCGACGCGGGTGTCGCGCACCTGCTTGATCGAGGCGGTGATGAAGCCGATCTCGCCCGGTCCCAATGCGTCCACTACCGTCATCGCCGGGCGGAACACGCCGATGCGCTCAACATTGTAGGTGGCGCCGGTCTGCATCATGCGGATGCGGTCGCCCTTCTTCATCACGCCGTCCATGATCCGCACGAGCACGACGACCCCGAGGTAGAGGTCGTACTTGCTGTCCACGAGCATGGCCTTGAGCGGTGCGTCGGCGTCGCCCGTGGGCGGCGGCAGGTGGGCGATGATCGCCTCGAGCGTCTCGCGGATGCCTTCGCCGGTCTTGGCCGAGACGGGGATCGCGCCGGAGGCGTCGATGCCGATCACCTCCTCGATCTGCTGCGCGGTGCGTTCGAGATCGGAGGCCGGCAGGTCGATCTTGTTGAGCACCGGCACAAGCTCGTGATTGGCGTCGATGGCCTGGTAGACATTGGCCAGTGTTTGCGCCTCGACCCCTTGCGTGCTGTCCACCACCAGGAGCGAGCCCTCGACCGCGCGCATGCTTCGCGACACCTCGTAGGAGAAATCCACGTGGCCGGGCGTGTCGATGAGGTTGAGCACGTATTGCTGGCCGTCATCGGCGGTGTAGTCGATGCGGACGGTGTTGGCCTTGATGGTGATGCCGCGTTCGCGCTCGATATCCATGGAGTCGAGCAACTGTTCCTTCATGTCCCGCTCGGCGACGGTATCCGTCATCTGGATCAGCCGGTCGGCAAGGGTGGATTTGCCGTGGTCGATATGCGCCACGATGGAGAAATTGCGGATTTGCGAGAGCGGTGTCATGGCTGTGGCATATGGCGGGGAAGTGGTGCCCGGTCAAGGCGGATCGTGCTAGGATGGCGGTGCTGGAAAGGGAGGCCAACATGTCTGGGATCAAGGCAGTCGGGGTGCGTGTCGGGGGCCGGGTGCAGGGGGTGAGCTTTCGCGCTTGGGCGCAGGTGGAGGCGCAGGGGCGCGGCCTGTCGGGCTGGGTGCGCAACGAGGCCGACGGGGCCGTGCGCGCGCATCTGGAGGGTCCGGCGCGCGACGTGGATGCGATGCTCGCCGCGCTGCACAAGGGGCCGCCGGCGGCGGTGGTGCGCGAGGTGACGGTGCAGGAGGCGGTGCCGGAGGGGGGCACGCATTTTGACATAAGGCGGTAGTGGGAAAGGGCGCGCGCGCGGGGGCGTTATGGCCTGTTCCTGCCATTCGCATCCTGCCCTCGCGCGGCTCCTCAACCGGTGCGCTGAATGGTAGCTCAAGGCCGGAGACGCCCGCTCGCGCCCCTCAGCCCCGCGTGCCGGAGAACCGCGCCTGCCAGTCCTCGCGCGCCTCGTCGGATATCTTGGCAAAGAGCACCTCGGGCACCTCGAATCCGTGGCCGGGCGCGAGCGTGTCGAGCGCGGCGGGGACGTCGTCGGGCCAGCTTGTGTCGTCGGTTTTCATCGCCGCCAGCATTGCCTGCGCCGCGTCGGGGATGAAGGGCGCGGACAGCACGGCGTAGAGCCGCACGAGGTTGAGTGCGAGCCGGATCTGCACTGCCGCGCGCCCGGGGTCTTCCTTGAAGGTGGCCCAAGGCGCGGCGTCTTGCAGGTACTCGTTGCCCTCGACCCAGATCGCGCGCAGCGCGCTGGCCGCCTTGCGGATCTCGATCGCCTCCATATGCGCCTCGTAGTCCCCGATCCGCGCCGAGAGCCGGTCGATGAGCGCCTGTTCCTGTGCGCCATACTCGCCGCCCTCGGGCACCTGCTCGCCGAATTTCGAGCGGCAGAACTTGGTCACGCGGGAGACGAAATTGCCCAGCACGTCGGCGAGGTCCTTGTTTACCGAGGCCTGGAAATTCTCCCAGGTGAATTCGCTGTCGGAATTCTCGGGCGCATGGCTCAGCAGCCACCAGCGCCAGTAATCGGCCGGCAGGATGTCGAGTGCGTCGTCCATGAACACGCCGCGCCCCTGGCTGGTGGAGAACTGGCCGCCGTCATAGTTGAGGTAATTGAACGACTTGATGTAATCGACGAGCTTCCACGGCTCGGACCCGTCATGGTTTGCGCCCATCAGTGTCGCCGGAAAGGAGAGCGTGTGAAATGGGACGTTGTCCTTGCCCATGAACTGGGTGTAGCGCACATCGGCGGCGCCCTTGTCGGTGCGCCACCAGCGTTCCCACGCCTTGGCCTCCAGCCCCTGTGCCTCGGCCCATTCTGCGGCGCAGGCGATGTACTCGATGGGCGCGTCGAACCACACGTAGAAGACCTTGCCCTCCATTCCCGACCACGGCGCGCCCTCGAACTGCACCGGGATGCCCCAGTCGAGATCGCGGGTGATGCCGCGATCCTGCAAGCCATCGCCATCGTTGAGCCATTTGCGCGCGATCGAGGTGGTCAGTACCGGCCAGTCGACCTTGGTGTCGATCCAGTCGCTGAGCGCGCGGCGCATCACCGACTGGCGCAGGTAGAGATGGCGCGTCTCGCGCACCTCGAGATCGGTCGCGCCGGAGATGGCCGAGCGCGGGTCGATCAGGTCGGTCGGATCGAGCTGCTTCGTGCAGTTTTCGCATTGATCGCCGCGGGCCTTGTCATAGCCGCAATTGGGGCAGGTGCCCTCGATGTAGCGATCCGGCAGGAAGCGCCCGTCGGTTGGAGAATAGACCTGTTTCTCACGCACCTCCTCGATCAGCCCGGCCTCGTGCAGGCGGACCGCGAGATGTTGGGTCAGGCGGCAGTTCTGCGGGCTGGAAGAGCGTCCGAAATGATCGAACCCGAGGCGAAACCCGTCGGAGAGCCGTTTCTGCACGGCCCACATCTCGGCGCAATACTCGTCCACTGGCTTGCCCGCCTTGGCGGCGGCAAGCTCGGCGGGGGTGCCGTGCTCGTCGGTGGCGCAGAGATAGAGCACTTCGTGGCCGCGCCCGCGCAGATAGCGCGCGTAGAGATCGGCGGGCAATTGGCTGCCCACGAGGTTGCCGAGATGCTTGATCCCGTTGATATAGGGGATCGCCGAGGTGATGAGGTGACGTGCCATCGTGCCGGACTGCCTTTGTCGCCTGGAACTGCTTCTCCCGCGTTTAACCGCCCCGTGCCCAAAGGGCCAGAGGCCGCACCCCCGCCTGCCGCATATTTGCGCATGTGCGCGGGCGCGGTGCGGGGGATGCGAATCCGGTTTGACGCGGTCCGTGCGCGGGTGTAGCGGCGCGGGCGAGAAAGGGCCATCAGCCGAGAGGGAATCGCCGCGATGTTCAAGGTTATCGGCTCGGTCTGGGCGCTGCTGCTGGGCATGATGCTGGTCATGATTGGCAACGGCATGCAGGCCACGCTCATGGGTGTGCGCGGCGGCATCGAGGGCTTTGGCACGCTGGAGCTGTCGATCATCACCTCGGCCTATTTCGTAGGCTTTCTCGCCGGCAGCCGTGTGACGCCCGAGATGATCCGCCGGGTGGGGCATGTGCGGGTCTTTGCCGCGCTGGGCTCGTTCCTCTCGGCGGGGCTCATCGCATTCCCCGTGCTGACCGATCCCTATAGCTGGACGGTGATCCGGGTGCTGCTGGGCTTCTGTCTCGCCGGGGTCTACGTCACCGCCGAAAGCTGGCTCAACAACGCCGCCACAAATACCACGCGCGGCAAGATCATCTCGGCCTACATGATCGCCCAGACCTCGGGGATCATCGCGGCGCAGGGGTTGATGAACCTCGGTGACGCCGGGGGCTACCTGCTGTTCGTGGTGCCCTCGATCCTCGTGTCGCTGAGCTTTGCGCCGATCCTGCTGTCGGCCTCGCCGACGCCCGCTTTCGAGACCGACAAGCCGATGACGCTGCGCCAGCTCTATGACAGCTCGCCGCTGGCGAGCGTGGGGATGCTGATCCTCGGCGGCATCTTCGCGGCACAATTCGGCATGGCCTCGGTCTATGGTGCACAGGCGGGGCTGAGCGTGGCGCAGATCAGCGGATTTGTCGCCGCCATCTTTGCCGGCGCGGTGGCGTTTCAGATGCCCATCGGGTGGCTGTCGGACCGGATGGACCGGCGCTGGCTGATCCTCGGGGTGGCGGCAGTGGGTGCGGTGAGTACCGGGGTGGGGGCGTTCCTCGGCGTCGATTTCGAGACGCTGCTGGTGCTGGGATTCGTCATGGGGGGCATGGCCTCGCCGCTCTATTCGCTGTTCATCGCCTATACCAACGACTTCCTCGAGGTCGAGGACATGGCCGCTGCCTCGGGCGGGCTGGTTTTCGTCTACGGGATGGGGGCGATCGCCGGGCCGATGGTGACGGGGCAGCTGATGGACATCGTCGGGCCGCACGGGTTCTGGCTGTTCCTGGCGGCGCTGTTCGCGCTTATCGCCGCCCATGCCACGTGGCGGATGACCTGCCGCCCCGGGGTGCCGGTGGATGAGACGGGGGCCTATGTGGGTGTGTCGCCGACGGGCTCGCCGGTGGCGCTGGCAGCAGCGCAGGAATGGTACGTGGAGACCGCCGAGGAAAGCGCGGCGGAGGACGCGCGCGAGGACTGAGGCGCTCAGTCGCGGTCGCGGCTGCGCCCGGTCAGACGCCCGATGAGGAACGAGGTGCGCGGTGCCCAGACATAGGGTGTGCGCGCCTTGGCCGGGGGCCGGGCGAGCATCCGCATGAGACCGAAAAGCACCAGCCCGGCATGCCCGACTGCTATCATGGCGAACATCGCCCCCGGGCCGAACCGCTCGATCAGTGCAGAGGCCATGAGCGGCGCTGCCATTGCCCCCACGGCAAAGAAGAACATCAGCGCCGCCGACAGCTCTACCCGCTCGGAACTGTCAGCGAAATCATGGGCATGGGCCGCGCAGACCGAGTAGATCGGGAAGGTCGTGAGCCCGAAGAAGAAGGCCGTCGCCAGCACGCCCGCGGTGCCCAGATCGTGGGTCATGGCGGTCGTGACGCTCGATACGATGGCCGCCAGTGACAGGCCGATCAGCACCCAGCGGCGGTCGTAGCGGTCGGCGAGCCATCCCACGGGGTATTGCGCGACCGCGCCGCCCAGCACGAAAACCGCGAGGAACCCGGCGATCTGGTCCACGGCGAGGCCGACCTGCTGGCCGTAGAGGGGGCCGACCATGCGGAAGGAGGCCGACGAGAGGGCGGCGACCAGAACCCCCGCCGTGGCCAGCGGCGAGCGGGCCACCAGCAGCATCGGGCGCAGGCGCGGGGCGGCGGGTGTCTCGGGCTGGCGCAGGCGCGACAGGGTCAGCGGCAGGAGCGCCGCGCAACACAGTAAGGCCAGGAGATTATAGGAAAAATACGTGGCAGGGGGCAGCACCGAGATGAGCAGCTGGGCGGCCAGCGAGGCGCCCATGTCGACCACCCGGTAGACGCCCATGGTGCGCCCGCGGGTGGCGTTGGTGACCTTGGCCTGAAGCCACGCCTCGATCACCGTGTAGCACCCCGCCACGCAGAGGCCGGAGGCCACCCGCATGACGGCCCAGGCATAGGGGTCGGTGACCATCATGTGGCCCAAGAGGCCGATGGCCCCAGCGGCGGTGAAGGCGGCGAAGGCGCGGCTGTGCCCGACCGTCCCCATCAGCCGCGGGGCGTACCAACACCCCAGAAAGAAACCGAAAAAATGCGCCGAGCCCAGGAGGCCGATCTGCGCGGTGGTGTAGTCGAGCGCCAGCCCCGAGAGGGCATCCAGCGGCCCGACCCCGCCGGTGGAAAGCTGCAGCAGGACGACCGAGAGGAACAGGGCGGCGAAGGAGATGATCAGGCGCATGATGACGCCAGCATCGCAGGTGCCGCCCGGAAGGCCAGCGCGTTTTCGACATGACCGTGTCGGATTCTGGCGAAGGGTGGCGAACCGGGGTTAACGGGCGGAAATCAGGCGATTTTGGCTGTCGGCATCCCGTCGGTATCCTGTCGGTATTGCGTCGGTGGGGTTTGGGGCGCGGGGAGCGGGTTAACGGGGCGTGATCTGTCAGACAGTCGTGCTTCGTCCGATTTCTTTTGAAGAAATCGGGGGGGCGCCGGGGATGAGCCAGCGGATCGGGGCGCGGTTGCAGAAGATGATGATCTGGCCCGAGTTCTCGATCACCCGATAGCCGCGCCGGTCGATCTCGCGCAGGAAGAGGTCCATGTCGGCGAAGCGCTCAATGTCGCGCGCTTTGCGCCGGATCACGGTGCCCTGTTGGACGGATTTGGAGGTGAAGAGGTCATGCAGCCAGACCTCGGGCGTGAGGGGAGAATTGCGGTTTTGCATGATGTGAGCATGCGGGGCGGTTGGTTAAGGGGAGGTTAAGGGATGTAGGGTGGGGGATGCCCCGTCGGTGCGGGGTGGTGCGGGGATGGTGGGTTGGCACCCCCGCGGCGTTCTTGATGTATCACTCTATACAGGTTCAAGAGCATGAATACCCAGTGCCACAGGCGTAGCATTTATAATCAGTTCTTTTGATTCTTTTCTGATATCCTTGATTAGAAGGAGTGCTCCAATCCTAGCATGACCTGAAAAGGTGACGCACTTAGCGGAGGTTCCTAACATCCAGCGAGTATCCACGAAGAATGTAAGTCTAATATTGTTCCGAAAGGTGTATACTTCACGAATAGCATAGTTGCTTTCTTTTTGATGATCTCGGAAGCGGAAACCGCGAGAAACGAAAATTAGCGAGCCCGGCTGAGCTAGCCGCTTGAGGGCAGTTCTCGTTAAGCCTTTTGTTGTCACATAGCCGACGGAACGGCATTTGATTAAATCTGAAATTGCATTGGCGTAGCAGTAATTGAGCCTGTGTCCTTCTGGGAACGGTAAGCGTTCAAAAATTGAATTCGACAAAAAGTTCTTGCTCTCTGGGAAAAGGGCATCAGAGTAGGGGAGCCCATACTCATCAATGAAACCTCGATCATAAAGATGATAGCCTTCGGGATAAGTGTTTAGTTTAAGTCCGTGAATTCTACAAAGCTGAGTTAGTCGCTCTATGTTAATGCATGGCCAGAGTATATGGTCAGCCGTTTCTTTTTGCGATATTGGATTCCCAGTAATTATAGTCTTTTCCCGGCGGCTTCTTACCTCCGTTTCCCATTTTAATTTAACCGCGCGTACTCGTTCTTGAGAAAAGTTACTTGTAAGGCCTCTTTGTGTGTGCGCTTCACCATGATGCTCTTGGCAAAGTGCTACGAGATTGGAAGCCACATTATTGGTTGGATCACCGTCAATATGGTGAAGCTGAATATTCGGCTTCTGGCACACAGCGCAGGCTTGAGCGCTGGCGTACCGCACATCAAAAGCTAACTCCCTGGGAATGGGTGGACGCTTCACCATCTTCACCTCCCCCGCCGCTTCACATTTCCCCCGTGCTGCCCCGGTCGTCCCGCCGTTGACCGACCACGCGCTTTACTCTCCCTCACCCCCGCCTCGGATGCAACACCTCGACGATTTCCACCCGCCCCCCCCGCACCCTGTAGATCACTCGATACCGATAGCGTGTGGTGACGTGGTAGCGCAGGCCGGTGCCGTCGATGCGGCGGCCCATGTGCGGGAAGTCCGCGATCAATTCTGCCAAGCGTTCGACCTCGGACAGCACGGCATCGGCGGCGGCGGGTTTGAGGGGGCGGAGATAGTCGTCTTGTGCGGTCAGGCTGGCCAGCGCGCGGGCGGACCAGAGCGGATCAGCCACGCCGCGCGAAGAGGGTGGCGACGGCCTCGCTGTCGGCGGGCGTGAAAGGCTCGCCGTCGATCCGGCGCAGGTGGGCGCGTTCCTCTTCGGTGAAGTCCGGCGCACCGGCATGGGTGGCGATGAAGCCGTCCACGATCTCGGCCAGCGTGGCGCGTGAGGGCGCATCAAGGCTGGCGTCGGCGCGTTCCATCAGGGTTTGAAGGCGGGTATCCATACGCAGAATATAGGCCGCGCGGATATGCGCCGCTAGCCCTTTTTCCGCCGCTTCACATTCCCCCCGTGCTGTCCCGGTCGTCCCGCCGTTGAGCGACCGCGCGAGCCGACGGCGGCCTCGCTTGCCTTCTCCACCGCCTGCTGACGCGCCAGGGGATCGTCCGCCACGGCCAGATCCACCGCTTCCAGCCGCTTGACCTCGTCGCGCAGCCGCGCGGCCTCTTCGAATTCCAGGTTCTCGGCGGCCTTGCGCATGTCCGCGCGCAGCCCTTCGAGCACCGCTTGCAGGTTCGCGCCCGCCAGCGGCTTGTCGACCTTCGCGGTCACGCGGTTCATGTCCACGTCACCCTTGTAGAGCCCCTGCAGCACGTCCTCGACGTTCTTGCGGATCGTGGCGGGGGTGATGCCGTGTTCCTCGTTATAGGCGAGCTGCTTGGCGCGGCGGCGATCGGTCTCGTCGATGGCGCGCTGCATCGAGCCGGTGATGCGGTCGGCATACATGATCACCCGCCCGTCGGCGTTGCGCGCGGCGCGACCGATGGTCTGGATGAGCGAGGTTTCCGAGCGAAGGAAGCCCTCCTTGTCCGCATCGAGAATGGCGACGAGCCCGCATTCGGGGATATCCAGTCCCTCGCGCAAGAGGTTGATCCCCACCAGCACGTCGAAGGCGCCGAGGCGCAGGTCGCGCAGGATCTCGATCCGCTCGATGGTGTCGATGTCGGAATGCATATAGCGCACGCGGATGCCCTGTTCGTGCAGGTATTCGGTCAGGTCCTCGGCCATGCGCTTGGTCAGCGTGGTGCAGAGCGTGCGATAGCCTGCCTCGGCCACGCGGCGCACCTCGTCGAGCAGATCGTCGACCTGTGTCTCGACGGGGCGGATTTCGATCTGTGGGTCGATAAGGCCGGTAGGGCGGATCACCTGCTCGGTGAAGACGCCGCCGGTCTGCTCCATCTCCCATGCCGCCGGGGTGGCCGAGACGAAGACGGATTGCGGACGCATCGCGTTCCACTCCTCGAACTTCAGCGGTCGGTTGTCCATGCAGGAGGGCAGGCGGAAGCCGTGCTCGGCCAGCGTGAACTTGCGCCGGTAGTCGCCCTTGTACATGCCGCCGATCTGCGGGACCGAGACGTGACTCTCGTCGGCGAAGACGATGGCGTTGTCGGGGATGAACTCGAAGAGGGTGGGGGGTGGCTCGCCCGGCGCGCGGCCGGTGAGGTAGCGAGAGTAGTTCTCGATCCCGTTGCAGACGCCGGTGGCCTCGAGCATCTCGAGGTCGAATTGCGTGCGTTGCTCCAGCCGCTGCGCCTCCAGCAGCTTGCCCTCGCCGACGAGCTGATCCAGCCGCTGGCGCAGCTCCTTCTTTATCCCGATGATGGCCTGCTGCATCGTTGGCTTTGGCGTCACGTAATGCGAATTGGCGTAGACGCGGATCTTGTCGAAGCTGTTGGTTTTTTCCCCGGTCAGCGGGTCGAATTCGGTGATGCTCTCCAGTTCCTCGCCGAAGAACGAGAGCCGCCATGCGCGATCCTCGAGGTGGGCGGGGAAGATTTCCAGGCTGTCGCCGCGCACCCGGAAGGAGCCGCGCTGGAACGCCTGGTCGTTGCGCTTGTATTGCTGCGCCACGAGGTCGGCCATGATCTGGCGCTGGTCATAATCGCGGCCCACGACCAGGTCCTGGGTCATCGCGCCATAGGTCTCGACGCTACCGATGCCGTAGATGCACGAGACCGAGGCCACGATAATGACGTCGTCGCGTTCGAGCAAAGCGCGGGTGGCCGAGTGGCGCATCCGGTCGATCTGTTCGTTGATCTGGCTTTCCTTCTCGATGAAGGTGTCCGAGCGCGGCACGTAGGCCTCGGGTTGGTAGTAGTCGTAGAAGCTGACGAAATATTCCACCGCGTTCTCGGGAAAGAAGCCCCTGAATTCGCCATAGAGCTGGGCGGCCAGCGTCTTGTTGGGGGCGAGAATGATGGCGGGGCGCTGTGTCTCTTCGATGACCTTGCCCATGGTGAAGGTCTTGCCTGTGCCGGTGGCCCCGAGCAGGACCTGGTCGCGCTCGCCGTCACGCACGCCCTCGCTCAGTTCCGCAATGGCCGTGGGCTGGTCGCCCGCCGGCTCGTACTCGGTGTGCATGACGAAACGCTTGCCGCCCTCGAGCTTGTCGCGCTCCCGCACTTCGGGCGCGGGGTTGGCGAGGACGGGGGGCGTCTTGTCGGAATGGGCGTAGGGCATCGGGTCTCCGTGGCGGGTTGGCTCACAATTGTGCGCTTTGGCCGCGGGATCAAGGGAGCTGGGCAAGGTCGGACCGCTGGGTACATGGCGGCGGGCCATCGAACTCCGAAATAGTAAAGTAATTTACAACTCATTTGCCGTAGACGTCCATATTTTCACATGATTTTCCTTAATAATTTCCTCAACGTTAATTTTTTACCGATTTTGTTGTATCCCCGTCCCGGGAGACGTTTCGGTGCGTGACCACGACGCACGAACACACAAGGGATGGAGGACAACCCGTTATGGACAAGAGTGTAGTTGCCGTTGGGGAAAGCGGATTTCACATCGATGCCGAAAACTATGCGCGCATGTATGCCGAATCGATTCGCGACCCGGAAGGGTTCTGGGGCGAGCACGGCAAGCGGCTCGACTGGATCAAACCCTACACCAAGGTGAAGAACACATCGTTTGCCTATGACGACGTCTCGATCAAGTGGTTCGAGGACGGCACGCTCAACGTGGCGGCAAACTGTATCGACCGGCACTTGGCGGAGCGCGGCGATCAGACCGCCATCATCTGGGAGCCCGACGAGCCCACCGACGAGGCGCTGCACATCACGTACGCCGAGTTGCACGCGCAGGTCTGCAAGATGGCCAATGTCCTGAAAGGCCTGGGCGTTGAGAAGGGCGACCGGGTGGTGATCTACCTGCCGATGATCCCCGAGGCGGCCTATGCGATGCTGGCCTGTGCCCGCATCGGTGCCATCCACTCGATCGTTTTCGCGGGGTTTTCGCCTGATGCGCTGGGCGCGCGGATCAATGGCTGCGACGCCAAGCTGGTGATCACCGCCGATCACGCGCCGCGCGGTGGGCGCAAGACCAAGCTCAAGGACAACGTCAACCAGGCCCTGTTGCATGACACCGACGATGTGAAATGCCTCGTGGTCAAGCGCACCGGCGATCAGGTGGCGTGGCGCGCGGGCCTAGATTTCTGGTGGCATGAAGAGGCCGACAAGGTCGGCACCGATTGCCCGCCCGAGGAAATGAATGCCGAAGACCCGCTGTTCATTCTCTACACCTCCGGTTCCACCGGCATGCCCAAGGGCGTGGTGCATACCACGGGGGGTTATCTCACCTACGCGTCGATGACGCATGAATACACATTCGACTACCATCCCGGCGACATCTACTGGTGCACCGCCGATGTGGGCTGGGTGACGGGCCACAGCTATATCGTCTATGGTCCGCTGGCCAACGGGGCCACCACGCTGATGTTCGAGGGCGTGCCGACCTATCCCGATGCGGGCCGTTTCTGGCAGGTCTGCGAGCGCCACAAGGTCACGCAGTTCTACACCGCCCCCACCGCCATCCGCGCCCTGATGGGCAAGGGCACGGCCCCGGTCGAAGGCAGCGATCTGTCGAGCCTGCGCATCCTCGGCTCGGTGGGCGAACCGATCAATCCCGAGGCCTGGAACTGGTATAACGAGAATGTCGGCAAGGGCCGCTGCCCCATCGTGGATACGTGGTGGCAGACCGAGACCGGCGGCATCCTCATCACGCCGCTGCCCGGCGTCGTGACCGATCCCAAGCCCGGCTCGGCCACCAAGCCGTTCTTTGGCGTGGCCCCCGTCGTGCTCGACGATCAGGGCAACGAGTTGGAGGGGGCGACCGAGGGCGTTCTGGCGCTCAAGGATAGCTGGCCCGGGCAGATGCGCACCGTCTGGGGCGATCACAAGCGGTTCGTCTCGACCTATTTCGAGATGTTCAAGGGCTACTATTTCTCCGGCGACGGCTGCCGCCGCGACGCGGACGGCGATTACTGGATCACCGGTCGTGTCGATGACGTGATCAACGTCTCGGGGCATCGCATGGGCACGGCGGAGGTCGAATCCGCGCTGGTTGCGCATTCGACCGTCAGCGAGGCGGCGGTCGTGGGATATCCGCATGATATCAAGGGGCAGGGCATCTATTGCTATGTCACCCTGATGGACGGGGTCGAGCCCACGGACGAGCTGCGCACGCAGCTTGCCAACTGGGTGCGTCAGGAAATCGGCCCGATCGCCAAGCCGGATGTCATTCAATGGGCACCGGGCCTGCCGAAAACCCGTTCGGGCAAGATCATGCGCCGCATCCTGCGCAAGATCGCCGAGAACGACTTTGACAGCCTCGGCGACACCTCGACGCTGGCCGATCCGTCGGTGGTCGATGATCTCATCGCCAACCGCGCCGCCGCGTGAGGGGGCTGTGATGATGGACGGAATCGACACCCCCCGCACCCAAGCCAACCTTGTCCTGCTCGGGCCGCCGGGTGCGGGCAAGGGCACGCAGGCGCGCATGCTGGAAGACAGCTTCGGGCTGGCGCAGCTCTCTACCGGCGACCTTCTGCGCGCCGCCGTCAAGGCGGGCACGGAGGCGGGGCTCCAGGCCAAGGCGGTGATGGAGGCGGGCGATCTGGTCTCGGACGAGATCGTCATCGCCATCCTTCGCGACCGGCTGGCCGAGCCCGACTGCGCGAATGGCGTCATTCTCGACGGCTTTCCGCGCACCACGGTACAGGCCGAGGCGCTGGATGGGCTGATGGAGGACATGGGCGCAGACATCCGCGCCGCGATCAGCCTCGAGGTGGACGATGCCGCGATGGTGACGCGCATTTCCGGGCGTTTCACCTGCGCGGGCTGCGGCGAGGGGTATCACGACACGTTCAAGACCCCCGCCGTGGACGGCACCTGCGACAAGTGCGGCGGCACGGAGATGACCCGCCGCGCCGATGACAATGCCGAGACGGTGGAGAGCCGCCTGCGCGCCTACCACGCGCAGACCGCCCCGCTCATCGACTATTACGACGGCAAGGGCGTGCTCGCCCGCGTCGATGCCATGCGCGATATCGACGCCGTGGCCCAAGCACTGACCGCGGTGGTCCGAGAGGCTGTCGCGTAAGGGAACGCCCGCGCCGGGATGGTCCCGGCCCGGGCAGGAGGAAACCTTTGACAAAGGGAGGACACGCTTTGTCCGACAAGGAAGCTGCAAAGGCATATTGGAAAACCAATGTGCGCATCATTCTCTGGAGCCTGGTGATCTGGGCCCTGGTCTCGTTCGGGTTCGGCATTCTGTTGCGCCCCATGTTGTCGGGGATCGCCGTGGGCGGCACCGACCTTGGGTTCTGGTTCGCGCAGCAAGGCTCGATCCTGGTCTTTCTGGCGCTGATCTTCTTCTACGCCTGGCGGATGAACAAGCTCGATGCCGAACACGGCGTCGGTGAAGAATAAGGGAGCCGGGGACAATGGATCAGTTTACACTCAACCTGCTGTTCGTGGGCGCATCCTTCGCGCTCTATATCGGCATCGCGATCTGGGCACGCGCTGGATCGACCTCTGAATTCTATGCGGCTGGCCGGGGTGTTCACCCTGTCACCAACGGCATGGCCACCGCTGCTGACTGGATGTCGGCCGCAAGCTTCATCTCGATGGCGGGCCTCATTGCCTTTACCGGTTATGACAACTCGACCTTCCTGATGGGCTGGACCGGCGGATACGTGCTGCTGGCGCTGCTGCTGGCCCCCTACCTGCGCAAGTTCGGCAAGTTCACGGTGTCCGAGTTCATCGGCGACCGGTTCTACAGCCCGACCGCGCGCATGGTGGCGGTGATCTGTCTGATCGTGGCGTCGCTCACTTACGTGATCGGCCAGATGACCGGCGTTGGCGTGGCCTTTGGCCGGTTCCTCGAGATCAGCAACACCGCCGGTCTGCTGATCGGTGCCTGTGTGGTCTTTGCCTACGCGGTGTTCGGCGGCATGAAGGGCGTGACCTATACGCAGGTGGCGCAATATGTCGTGCTGATCATGGCCTATACCATTCCGGCGATCTTTATCTCGCTGCAACTGACGGGCAATCCGATCCCGGCGCTGGGTCTCTTCGGCGATCATGTCGCCTCCGGCGAGCCACTTCTGGCCAAGCTCGACCAGATCGTGCGCGAACTGGGCTTCAACGAGTATACCGCCCATCATGGCGATACGTTCAACATGGTGCTCTTTACCCTGTCGCTGATGATCGGCACCGCCGGTCTGCCGCATGTGATCATGCGCTTTTTCACCGTTCCCCGCGTGGCCGATGCGCGCTGGTCGGCGGGCTGGGCGCTGGTCTTCATCGCGCTGCTCTACCTCACGGCCCCGGCTGTGGGTGCGATGGCACGGCTCAACATCACCGAGCTGATGTGGCCCAACGGCACCGATGCGCAGGCGGTTTCCGTCGAGCAGATCGATGCCGATCCCAAGTATGACTGGATGGCCACGTGGCAGAAGACCGGCTTGCTGGGCTGGGAGGACAAGAACGGCGACGGGCGTATCCAGTACTACAACGACAAGAACGCCGAGATGCAGGAAAAGGCTGCCGCGAATGGGTGGGAAGGCAACGAGCTGACCAACTTCAACCGCGACATCCTCGTGCTGGCCAACCCCGAGATCGCCAACCTGCCGGGCTGGGTGATCGGTCTGGTCGCTGCCGGTGGTCTTGCCGCCGCGCTGTCGACGGCTGCGGGCCTCTTGCTGGCCATCTCTTCGGCGGTCAGCCACGACCTGATCAAGGGACGGTTCAGCCCGAACATTTCGGAGAAGGGTGAGCTTCTGTCGGCCCGTATCGCGATGGCGGCGGCAATCGTGGTGGCCACCTACCTGGGTCTCAACCCGCCGGGGTTTGCCGCGCAAACCGTGGCGCTGGCCTTTGGTCTGGCGGCGGCGTCGATCTTCCCGGCGCTGATGATGGGCATCTTTACCAAGGTGAACAACAAGGGCGCTGTGGCCGGCATGATCGCGGGTCTCGCGGTGACGCTGATCTACATCTTCCTGCACAAGGGATGGTTCTTCATCCCCGATACCAACAGCTTCACCGACGCCGATCCGCTGCTTGGCACGATCAAGTCGACCTCCTTCGGGGCGGTGGGTGCGATGATCAACTTCGCGGTGGCCTTCACCGTGTCGAAGATGACGGCCCCGATCCCGCAAGAGATCGAGGACCTGGTCGAAAGCGTGCGCGTGCCCAGGGGTGCGGCAGCGGCTGTCGATCACTGAGCGAACATGGCAGGGGCGGCGCGGGCCGCCCCTGTCGATTTCCGCCCGCCGGTATTTACGGCTATCACGGGCGCTTTTAGACTGTTTTCAAATACTTCCCCAGAAAGGCCCGGCGATGCGCGAGACCGACCCCGCCCTGATCGACACGCTGTGTGCGCAGGCGCCGTTCGACGCGCTGACGGACGAGATGCGCGCGCGGCTCGCGCCGGACCTCGACCTGGTCGAACTGGCGAAAGGCGAGACGCTCTTTGCCAAGGGCGCGGCACTCAGGGGGCTTTACGTGGTCGTGTCGGGGGCCTTCGACATCCAGACCGGGGCGAATGACCTCGTGTCGCATCGCGGCCCCGGTGACATCATGGGCGAACGTGGCCTGTTGCGCGACGGCACTGCGCAACTGACGGCCCGGACGTCCGAGGATGCGCGCCTGATCCTGATCCCCACGGCGCATTTCCTGGACCTTATGGAGAGTTGTGACGGCATCGCCCGTTGGTTCGCGCGTGCACGGCCTACCGACCCGGCCGACAGCGGACCCTATGCCACAGGTCTCACCGCGCTCCAGGTTTCGGACCTGATGGCGCAACATCCCGTCACCTGCGCGCCGGGCACCACCATTACCGAGGTGGCGCGGCTGATGCGCGACCACGTGATTTCCTCGGTCGTGGTGATGGAGAATGACCGGCTGGCCGGGATCATCACCGCGCATGACCTGACCAACAAGGTCCTGGCCGAGGGGCTGGACGGCAAGATCACGGTGGCGCAGGTCATGACACCTGACCCGGTGACCATCGCGCCGGGGCAGCTGGGCCTCGATGCGCTGATGCTGTTGTCGGAGCTCAAGGTCAATCACCTGCCGGTGGCGCAGGCGGGCCGCGTCGTGGGGATGATCGGCAAGACCGACCTTTTCCGCCAGCAGGCCGCCACCGCGAGCCACATGGTCGCGGACATCGCACATGCCGAGGGCGCGCAGGACATGGCCCATGTGATGGAGCGGGTGCCGGGCCTGCTGGCGCAACTGGTGCAGGCAGGGGTCAAACCCGCCTCGATCACCCGCCGGATCACCGACATCACCGATGCGATCACGCGCCGCCTATTGCGGCTGGCAGAGGCACGGCTGGGGCCCCCGCCCGTGCCGTATCTCTGGGCCGCATGTGGCAGCCAGGGGCGGCGCGAGCAGACCGGCATCAGCGATCAGGACAATTGCCTTATCCTCGATGACGCCTTTGATGCGACGCAACATGACGCCTATTTCGCCGATCTCGCGAAATTCGTCAGCGACGGGCTGGATGCCTGCGGGTTTTTCTACTGCCCCGGCGACATGATGGCGACCAACCCGCGCTGGCGGCAGCCGCGCCGGGTGTGGCGCGCGTATTTCGCGGGCTGGATAGCGCAGCCAGACAACGAGGCGCAGATGCTCGCCTCGGTCATGTTCGACCTGCGCGCCATCGCCGGTGAGACGGCGCTGTTCGAGAACCTTCAGGCCGAGGTGCTGGGGCAGGCGAAAAAGAACTCGATCTTCGTGGCACACATGATTTCCAACGCGCTCAAGCATACCGTGCCGCTGGGTCTCTTCCGGGGGTTTGCTCTTATCCGGTCGGGCGAGCACAAGAACACCATCGACCTCAAGCATTCCGGCGTGGTGCCGGTGGTGGACCTGGGACGCATCTACGCGCTGCTGGGGTCGCTGGAAGAGGCGGGCACCCGCGACCGGATCGAGGGCGCGCGCGCGAGCGGCGTGATCTCCGAGAGCGGGGCGCATGACCTGCTGGACGCCTATGACCTCATCGCCGAGACGCGGCTGCGCCATCAGGCGGCACAGATCGCGGGCGGCCATGGCCCGGACAATTTCATGAACCCGTCCGATCTGTCGGATTTGGAACGCAATCACCTGCGCGACGCCTTCATGGTGGTCAAGACGATGCAATCGGCCCTCGGGCAGTCGCGCGGAGCGAGAGGATGACCCATGTTCTTTGAACTCATTGCCACCTTCGCCGCCGGGATCGCCGCCGCAGGGCTCGCGCTCATCGCTGGTCACCTCACCGGTGGGCGCCTGCCGCGCTGGGCCGTGCCGGTGGCGGCGGGGGCCGCGATGCTGGGCTACACGGTCTGGTCGGAATACACATGGGCCACGCGCACCGTCGAGAGCCTGCCCGAGGGGGTGGATGTTCTGGTCACGGTCGAGGAAAGCAAGCTCTGGAAGCCCTGGACATATCTCGTGCCGCAGACCACGCGGATCATGGCGCTGGACCGCTCGAGCGTGCAGACCAACCAAGAGGCGCCGGACATCCTGCTGGTCGATCTCTACTTTTTCGCCCGCTGGACGCCCCCCGCGAAGCGCCCGCAACTGGTGGATTGTGCCGGTCAGGTGCGCGCCGACGTGAGCGAGGCGGCGCTCGCCGACCCGTCCGAGGCCGCGTGGCGGAGCGCGGATGCGGACGACCCTCTGCTGGAGGCGCTGTGCCAGCCATGATTGAGCCTGGCATGACCGGGAGAGGAGGCCCGCAATGTCGCAAAAATCCGTTTTGCTCGTCGAGGATGAGGACAACATCGCGCTGGCGCTCGGCTACCTGATCGGGCGCGCGGGCTACCGGGTGCGGCGGGTGGCGACGGGCAATGCCGCGCTCGACGCGCTGGCCGAGGGTCGCCCCGACCTTGTGGTGCTCGACGTGATGCTGCCGGAACGCTCGGGTTACGACATCTGCCAGATGATCCGAAGCGACGCGGCGCTCGCGGGGATCAAGGTGCTGATGATTACCGCGAGCGGTGGCGAGGTGGAGCGGCGCAAGGGGCTGGCCGTGGGGGCGGACGCCTTCATGACCAAGCCCTTTGCCACGGCCGATCTCACGGCGCAGATTCACGCGCTTCTTGCGGAGGGCGCGCCATGATCGAGCGATTGACCGAGCGGCTTGGCCTCCGGTTGCGCTTTGCGCTCTTCTTCGCCGCGCTCGGATTGGGGGGCGCGGCGCTGATCGCGGGGGCGCTGGTCCTTGGTCATATGCGCGCGGGCGGGCCGCCCGACGGCTACGTGATTGCGGGGCTAGTGTCCGGGCTGGGTGTGCTGGGCCTTGCGGCGTGGATCGGGCTCTTGTTCGATGAGAACGTCGCCAAGCCGATCCTCGCGCTCGCCTCGGACCTGACCACCCGCGCCCGCGCCGACGTGGATCTGCAGATCGACCAGGATCAGGCCCGCCATCTCAGCACGCTTGCCCCTGCCGCCAACGCGATCAACGCCGCGCTCTCGGAGGCGCGCGCCGCGCGGCAGCGCGCGGTCGAGCGCGAGACCGCCCGCATCGCCCGCGAAAAGGCGCTGTTCGAGGCGCTGTTTCGTGACCTGGGCGAGGGGGCGGTGGTGGCCACGCCAGACAACCGCGTGATGCTCTACAACCGCATGGCGCAGGAGTTGCTGGGCGATATCGGGCTCGATCGCCCGCTCTCGGCATTCCTGCGGCCCGAGCCGGTGATGAACGCGCTCGCACGGATGCAGGAGGCCCGCATTCGCGGCGAGATCGGCGCCGAGACCTTTCTTGCCGCCTCTGCCGACGGCACGCGCTTTCTGTTGGGTCGCGTCAGCCCGATCCTGTCGGATGAAGAACTGTCGGGTCATGTTCTTATCTTCCGCGACGCGACCGAGGATCTGAGCGCGCACGCGGCCCACGATCACCTGTTCACGACGCTGATGGAGGGGGTGCGCCGCCCGGCGGGAACCATCGGCGCGCTGCTGGAGGTGCTGCAATCGGTGGACGATCTCGCCCCCGAGGAACGCGCGCGGATGCGGCAGGGCATCGAGGACGAGGTGACGCGGCTCTTTGCCTGCCTCGATGACCTGAGCGCCCGCCACGCCGCGATCAAGTCGCGCCGCTGGCCGATGTCGCCGGTCGCGGTCAACCACGTCTTTGACGGGGTGCGCGCGCAAGGCGGCGCGGATATCCGCATCACCCACAGCGACGCGATGCTGAGTTGTGACGGTTTTGCTGTCACCACGCTCTTGGCGGTGATCCTGCGGCACCTTGCCGGGGATGGCAAACGCGCGGGCTTTAGCCTCGCGGCAGAGCAGGACGGGGCCGAGATCCGCCTCGTCCTCGGCTGGACGGGCGCGGCGGTGGGCGACGGAGAGTTGACCGGCTGGCTAAAGGCGCCGCTGTCGGAGGCCTATGGCGATTACTCGGGGCGCGACGCGCTGGCCGCGCACCAGACCGAGATATGGCCCGAAACCGGGGAGGAGGGCCATCGCGTGGTGCTGCCGCTTGCCGCTGCCGCCGCGCCGCTCGCCCCCGGCGACGCGCGGCCCGAGTTCTACGATTTCGACCTGCCCGCCGCGCCCGGCGGCGATCTGGCCGACACGCCGCTGTCCGATCTGAACTTCGTCGTGTTCGACACCGAGACCACCGGCCTGTCGCCGCGCGGCGGCGACGAGATCGTGCAGATTGCTGGATTGCGCATCGTCAACGGCCGCATTCTGCGCGGCGAGAGCTTTGAGACGCTGGTGAATCCGGGCCGGCCAATCCCGCCCGCGTCAACCCGCGTCCACCACATCACCGACGCGATGGTGGCGGATGCGCCCGATATCTCCGAGGCGGGGCGGCGATTCCACGATTTCTGTCGCGGTGCGGTGCTGGTGGCGCATAACGCGCCGTTCGATCTGGCCTTCCTGCGGCTCAAGGAGCAGGCGATCGGGCGGCATTTCGACAACCCGGTGCTGTGCACGGTGCTGATGTCGGCGGGGCTGTTTGCGCATACCGGACAGCACACGCTCGACGCGTTGTGCGACCGGTTCGGCGTGCATATCCCGGCGCAGGCGCGGCACACAGCGATGGGCGATACGGTGGCCACGGCAGAGGTGTTCGTGCGGATGCTGGCGCTGTTGCGCGACAAGGGGGTGACCACGCTGGGCGGGGCCATCGCAGAGGAGGGGCGGCAGACGCGGTTGCGCAAGGCGCAAGCCTACTGAGTGGCGCTCTGGGCGGCTTGACCCGCGCGGCGCGCTGTTCTAAACGCGGGGTCGCTGCGGGCGTTGTGTAATGGTAAGACCTCAGCCTTCCAAGCTGATGATACGGGTTCGATTCCCGTCGCCCGCTCCACCTCCCTTTCTGCTCCGGCTCCGGCGTCCTTCATGGCGGGGAACGCGTTGTTTCCGGTGAAAGAAATTGACAGGGTCCGTGCATCTCTTACCATCGGCCGCGTGATTACCGATGTGGGGGTTTGACATGCAATTTCACAGGACAGGAATTGTCGCGGCGCTTGCGCTCGCCGTACTCGGGGGGCCGGCCCTCGCCGACGGGCCCGGTATCTATGCCTACGAGGGGACGGCGAATTACTGCCCTGCCGGGCTGCAGCCGGTCTCGATCAACGGCGTGATCTGCTGTGGTGAGCCGAACCGGGCGCAAAGCTATCAGCAGGCGAAACAGCATCCTGCCACGCGCATCCGGAGTGCGCGCGCGCGGTATGACGAGTGTCTGCCCGGGATGAAGGGCTGCGACTGAGCCTCGTCCAAAGACAATCTGCCGGGCACGGAACGCCCGTGGCTGTCAGAGCAGCGTCAGATCGCCCGCCATCTGGCGTCCATCCCGGCCATCCTGCAACTCGTAGCCGACCTTCTGGTTGTCGGCGAGGCCGGTGAGCCCCGAACGCTCCACCGCCGAGATATGCACGAACACGTCCTTGCCGCCGTCGTCCGGGGCGATAAAGCCGTAACCTTTCGTGGTGTTGAACCACTTCACGGTGCCTGTCGGCATTCCGTTCTCCTTCGTCTTCGTCTTCGCGTCCCCGGAAATATGCCGGGCCATATGCCGACATCCGGCACAGGCCGATGATTGCATTGTCAATGTAAAAATCAAGCGAAACTCCGTGACGGCCCCGATCTGGCGCGCTAAGACGGCGGACGCGAAGGAGCGAGCCGATGATCGTCTATGGGATAAAAACCTGCGATACCTGTCGCAAGGCATTGAAATCCTTGCCCGGGGCAAGATTGCACGACGTGCGGACCGAGGGGTTGCCCGAAGAGGTGGCACAGGCGGCACTGGCGCGGTTCGGGGCGGCGCTGGTCAACCGGCAATCGGCGACGTGGCGCGGTCTGAGCGAGGAGGCGCGCGCGGTCGCGCCGCTGCCGCTCATTGCCGCGTATCCCGCCGTGATGAAGCGGCCGCTCATCGAGGCGGACGGCACGCTCTACCTCGGCTGGGGGAAAGAGGTGCAGGCCGCGCTCCTTGGATGAGACGCGAGATCACCTATATCGGCAGCAGGTATGAGAGGCAGACATCATGCGTAACGCGGCAGCGGTTCTGGGGATCATCGGCGGATGCCTCGCGGTCCTCGTGGGGTTCTTCAGCTATGGCTACACCGAGGCGGTGAACCGATTCGGCGAGGTCGAGGGGCTCATGCAGCAGGTTGCCGACCCCGGCCTCATCCGCACGGCGAGTTTCCTGGCGCCGCTGCTTGCGATCGCGGGTGGCGCGATGGCGAAGGTGCGTGCGCTACCCGCAGGGTTGTTGTTGCTGGTCGCCGCCGGGCTCATCTACTACGCGTTCGGGTTCAACGTGTTCACCATGTTCCCCATCGGGATGACGGGGCTTGCGGGCGTGCTGGCGCTGGCGGCGGGCACGCCGGACGAGCCGAAATCGCATTTCTAGATCGGGCGGGCGCCTGTCGCGCGTGGGCTGACGGGCTTGTGACATGACATTTCATGACCGGCTCTTAGGTTGCATCGCGACACGACACGACGGACCGCACATGCGCCACGCCCTTGCCATCGCTTTTCTGGCCCTCATCACGCCTGCGCCCGCCCTTGCCGCGGGGCAGGTCGCACCGCGCTGTCACGCGGAGGTGCCCTGCGCGCTCGGTGGCCGGTCCTACCACGTGAAGGAACCTGACGGCTGGGACGGCAAGACGCCGCTGCCGGTGCTGCTGCATTTTCATGGCTGGATGCGGCAGGGTACGTTGATCGTCAAGCATGGCCGCATTTCCGGCGCGACGCGGCGGCGCGGCGTGCTGCTGCTGGCACCCAACGGGCAGGGCAAGACATGGGATTTCTGGACCGACCGAACCGATGACGTGGATTTCGCCGCGGCGGTGATCGAGGACGCGGCGAAACGCTATCCCATCGACCGCAGTCGCATCTATGTCTCGGGTTATTCCTACGGATCCGCGATGGCGTGGCGCTACGCGTGCGAGAACGGTGACGGGGTGGCGGCGCTTCTCGCGGTGTCGGGCACTTTGCGGCAATCCGAGAGCTGCGCGCAGGCCCCTCAGGAGGTGCGCCATGTACACGGCACCTCGGACACGGTGATGGATTTCCCCTTTGGCCCCAACGGCGAGACGACATGGCCGGTCCGGCTCTGGCGCGGGCGGATGGGATGCGCAGGGCCGGGCGAAAGCCTCGGGAAGTGGTCGGTGACCGACCACGATACATTCGCGCGCACGACATGGGATTGTGACGACGGCCGCGTTGTGCTTGACGTGCATTCGCGCGGCCATTTCATCCCGCGCGGATGGATCGCCCGTCAACTGGATGAAATGCTCGACCTGCCACCATCCTATCCGTGAAGGGGTGACCTTGGCCTCTGAACGCTCTAAGACGCGGGCAGGACACAGCAAGACGGCACCGCCCCGAATGAACACCCCCGACCCGGACGGCAGATCGCCCCTCCTCACCGGACCTGACCGCGACAACCTGCAGTGGTTCTGGCGTCTCTACCTGCGCCGCCGCGCGCCGTGGCTGGGGCTCGTTCTGGTCATGATCCTCGTGCAGGGGGTCGTTTATCAACAGTTCCTCGCCATCACCGAGGACGGCCTGCGCGTGATCTTCGAGAGCGGCTCGGTCCGCGATCTCGTTTTCGTCTGCGCCGCGGTGTTCTTTCTCTTCACGGTGCGGGGCACGATGGCCTATCTCGTGCCGCGCATCTCTGTCTGGGTGTCCAATTCGGCCATATACGAAATGCGCCGCGACCTGATCGCGCACCTGATGACCCTCGACCTGAGCTATTTCGAGCGCACGCGCTCGGGCGAGTTGATCCACCGGATCGTGATGCAGACGCAGTCGCTTGGGCATTTCATGGGACTGGGCACGGCCAACGCCGTGCGCGACGCGGTGACGGTGGTGATCGTGTCGGGCTACCTGATCTGGAAGAACCCGGTGCTGTTCGCGGCCGCGATCGTAGTTCTGCCCTTCATCATCTGGGTGATGAACGCCGTTTCGGCGCGGGTCAAGCGCGTGCAGGGCGAGGCCGAGACGGCGCTCGGCAACTACATGAACCGGCTAGAAGAGACGATCTCGGCCATGCGCACGATCAAGATCGCGAGCCAGGAACGGGTCGAGACCGACCGGCTCGATGGTGACACCGGCTTGATGCGCGACCTCACGCTCAAGGTGCAGCGCACGCAGGCGTTGGTGATGCCCTCGATCGACCTTTCCTCGGCTTTCGTCTACGTGCTGGTGATCGGCGGCGGCGGCTACATGGTGCTCAGCTCCGAGTTTGACATGGACGGGGCCGAGATCATCACGTTCCTTTTGGGCATGGTGCTCGTGTTCGACCCGGCGCGACTGCTGGCGCAGTACCTGGGCCTGTTGCCCACCCATCTCGTGCAACTCGACCGCGTGCGGCGCATGTTCCACGAACACCCCACCATCATCGACGCCCCGGACGCGATCACCGATTTCGACATGGGCGGCGATATCGTGCTCGAGGACGTGCGCTTTGGCTACAGCGCCGATCACCCGCTCTTCGACGGTCTGTCCATGCGCTTCGAGGGGGGGGCCGTTTCGGCCATCGTGGGGGCCACCGGGTCGGGCAAGACGACGGTGTTGTCGCTCTTGTCGCGGCTCTATGACGTGCAGGGGGGACGCATCTCCATCGGGGGCACGCCTATTGACCGGCTCGAGCTCGACGCATTGCGCGCCGCGTTCTCTGTGGTGGCGCAGGATATCGTGATCTTCGACAATTCGATCTGGGAGAACATCCGCTACGTCAACCCCGTGGCTGAGGACGCCGAGATCTGGCAGGCCGCCGAGAATGCCGAGATCGCCGACCTGATCCGTGCGCGCGGCGACACCCCTGTGGGCCCCAAGGGCGCGCAGCTATCGGGCGGGCAGAAACAGCGCATTGCCATAGCGCGCGCGTTTCTCGTGGATGCACCGATCCTGCTTCTGGACGAGGCGACGAGCGCGCTCGATCAGGCGACGGAGGCCCGGATCAAGGCCGCGCTCACCCGGCTCACCAAGGGGCGCACGACCATCGTGGTCGCGCACCGGCTGTCGTCGATCACCGATGCAGATTGCATTTTCGTGCTCGAGGCGGGGCGGCTGGTGGAGCAGGGCAGCCACGACGAGCTGATCGCGCGGGGGGGCTATTACACCCAGCTCTACAAGGCGCAGAAACAGACCAGCACTGCGCGCTGAACCGGCGGGCGCTCAGGCGTCCGCGCGTCGTTGCAGCATCAGCGGCTTCGTCAGCCAGCCGCGCAACGCCGCATTGGTCTCGGCTGGCTGCTCCAGCACCGGCAGGTGCCCGGCGCCGTCGATCACGCACAGCTCTGCGTCCGGAATTAGCCCGGCCATGAAGTCGTGTCGCCGTGGCGGGGTCAGGCCATCGGCGGCCCCGCACAGCACCAGCGCCGGCACCTGGCAACGGCGCAGGACTGCCTGGTAGTCGCGCCGCCGCTGTAGGGCGCGCACCTGCCGCACGAGCGTGTCAGGCCCGAGCGCCTCGGCCATCTCGATCACCTGCGCCAGCACCTCCACCCGGCCTGCGCCCGGTGCCAGGACGTCCTGACCCAGCACCATCTCGACCGCCTCGACGATCATCCCGGCGCGCAGCTTGGCCACCAGCGGCTCGTACCCGGCGGAGGAGTGCGGTGTCTCCGCCAGCGCGTTCGTGTCCATCAGCGCGATCCGCGTCACGCGATCTGGCGCGCGGCGCAGGATTTCCATCGCCACGATCCCGCCCATCGACAGCCCGGCCAGCGCGAACCGTGGCGGCAGGTGGTCGAGCAGCCCCGAGGCGATTTCCTCGATCCGCTCGCCGCGCGTGATCGGCGCGACGCACACCACCCTGTCCTGCCCCAGCTCGGCGATCTGCGGAGCGAAGAGTCGCGCGTCGCACATCATGCCGGGCAGAAACACGACCGGATCACCGCTCATCGAAACACCCCCAATTCCGGGGGTCTCTTGCCCCCGTCCTTTGGCGAGCATGGCACCGCCGCTACTGCGCGTGCAAGGGCTAAGGCGCGATGCTCTTTTCGACCCATGCGATCATCGCCATTGCCGCGGCGGCGGTACTGCCGGGTGACATGATGTTGCCCGCCACCACATGCGCGGACGGGTCGTCCCCTTCGGCCAGCACCGGCGCGATGCGCGTTGCAGGGCCGCCCCAGCGGGCCAGCACGCTGTCGGTCAGGTCCGGGCGCACCACCGTGTCCGCATCCGAGTAGTAGAAGAGCGCAGGCACCGGGACCGTCGCCGGGTCGAGCGCGCGGGCGCGTGCCACCAGCGCCGCCATCGGAAACACCGCCGTGCTGGGATACTCGGTGGTCCATTCCGCCGCCTGCCCGGGGTTGCGCGGCGCGAAGCGGCGCCGCTGCCTGGCCATGAGCGGCAGCCAGTAGCGCGCGCCCGGCCACGTCAGTAGCGGGGCCAACGGGTTGTTGATCCCGAAATTGGGCGAGACGAGGATCGCCCCCGCGACCCCCTCACGCAGAGCGGAGTCGGCGAGGGCGAGCGTGGCCACCGTGGTCCCGGTCGAGGTGGCGAGGATCACCACCCGCTCGCCCACCGCGCGCGCCACCGCCAGCGCCTCGGCCGCATCCACCAGCCAGTCCGACGCCGTTGCCTCGGCCATCGCGTCGCCGTTGCGCCCGTGGCCGCTGAAGCGGGCATAGACGAGGTTGGCCCCAAGTGCCTACGCCACCATGTCCGGCACCGGGCGGATTTCCTGGCTCGAGGCGGAGAAGCCGTGCAGGTAGACGATGGCGAGCGGTGTGCGCGTCTCGGGCGCGCCCGTCCAGATCACACGCTTGTGGCTGTCGGGGCGGATGTCGTCATACCGCGCCTCGCGCGCCGCGAGATAGCTGTCCACGCCGCTGTCTAGCCTGCCCGCGTCGAAGGGTGGCGGCATCTCGACCGGCTCGCGCGGGGCCAGAAGCAGACCCGCCGCGACGAGCAGGGCGACCGCCAGAAGCGCGCGCAGCAGCCAGCGAATCATCCCGCGTCCGTCCGCGCGCTCACCTCGTCCAGCGCCGCGCCGATGAGGTCGAGACAGTCGGGATCGGAAAAGCGGTGATCCGCCCCGCGGACCAGCGTGAGCCGCATGTCCGGCCCGGTGGCGTGGTCCAATAGCCGCAAGGCGACGGATTTATCCACATCCTCATCGGCAGTGCCTTGCAGAAATCGAACCGGGAAGGGCAGGTCGAGCGGCGAACGCAGGACGAGGTGATCGCGCCCGTCCTCGATCAGGCGGCGGGTGATGATGTAGGGCTCGCCATACTCCGAGGGCAGCGCGATCTGCCCTTCCTCCATGATCCGGCGGCGGTCGGCCTCGTCAAACCCGGCCCACATCGAATCCTCGGTGAAATCGGGGGCGGCGGCGATACCCACCATGCCCGCCACCCGTTCGGGGCAGGCGCGCGCCAGCAGAAGCGCGATCCATCCGCCCATGGACGAGCCCACGAGGATCTGTGGCCCCTCGGTCAGCGCGTCGAGCACCGCGCGGGCATCCTCTGCCCAGTCGCCGATGCATCCTTCGGTGAACGCCCCCGAGGATTGCCCGTGCCCGGAATAGTCGAAGCGCAGGAAGGCACGGCCCCGTGCCCGCGCCCAGTCCTCAAGCCAGAGCGCCTTGGTGCCCTCCATGTCGGACTTGAATCCGCCGAGAAAGACGATCCCCGGCCCAGTCCCGGCCAGCCGGTGATGGGCGAGGCGGCGGCCCGCTCCGGTTTCGTGCCATGATGGTTCCGGCATCGCATCCTCCCTTGCCCTGCGGCGGGGATCATGCACCGGTGCCCGCGCCCGTGCAAACGGGATTCCTCCCGGGTTCAGCCGCCGATATAGGCGCCTTTGCGCGGCCGGTAGAACACCTTCTGATTGTGCAGCCGTCCGAGCAGGTCGTGGATGCGGCGCAGGGTCTCGTCTGCCTCGGGCAGGGCGTCGGCGGTCTTGTCATGTTGCACCGGATCGGTGAGCGTGCGCGCCGACAGGTCGGCCTTGGTCTGTCTCAGCGCGGTCTCGATCAGGTCCATATCTTCGACGGAGAGTTCGAATTTCTCGTTATATCCCGGCATGTCCGGTGTCTCCTCTGCCTTGCCGCGCCGCGGCTTTGCCGGCGCAGCGCAATATTATTGCGTGACCGATAAACGGCACTTAAGGCAGCATTCGCGACATGTCCACTGGATTTTTTGAACTGCGTCAATAGGTTGCGATATACGGTCGCATACCATCGTGCACCTTCTCCCCCTTGACCTCGGCGGCGGATGCGGGCATGAGGCGGCGAAATACCCGCAACCGGGCGTTCCGTGGGCGCCAAACCGACGAGGAGCCGTGACATGGCCGATATTTCCCTCACCTTTCCCGATGGCAATGCGCGCAGCTACCCCGCTGGTGTGACCCCCGCCGAGGTGGCGACCGATATCTCGGTGTCGCTGGCGAAAAAGGCCATTTCGGCCCATGTCGACGGGCAGCACTGGGACCTGCAATGGCCGATCCCGCGCGACGCCGCGATCGGTATCAACACGATGAAGGACGAGGGCCCCGCGCTCGAACTCATCCGCCATGACCTCGCCCATATCATGGCCCGCGCGGTGCAGGAGATCTGGCCCGATGTGAAGGTCACCATCGGCCCGGTGATCGAGAATGGCTGGTACTACGATTTCGACCGCGCCGAGCCGTTCACGCCCGAGGACCTGAGCCGGATCGAGGCCAAGATGCGCGAGATCATCAACGCGCGCGATCCGGTGACCACCGAGGTCTGGGAGCGTGCCCGCGCGATCGCGCATTACGAGCAGACGGGCGAGCCCTACAAGGTGGAACTGGTCGAGGCTATCCCGGGCGACGAGCCGCTGCGCATGTACTGGCACGGGCACTGGCAGGACCTGTGCCGTGGCCCGCATCTGCAACATACCGGGCAGGTGCCCGCCGACGCCTTCAAGCTGATGAGCGTGGCCGGTGCGTATTGGCGCGGCGATAGCAGCCGCCCGATGCTGCAACGCATCTACGGCGTGGCCTTTCAGACCCGCGACAAGCTCAAGGCGTATCTCAATTTCCTCGAAGAAGCCGAGCGCCGCGACCACCGCCGCCTTGGCCGCGAGATGGACCTGTTTCACATGCAGGAGGAAGCGCCGGGCCAGGTTTTCTGGCACCCCAACGGCTGGACCATCTACACCGAGTTGCAGGATTACATGCGCCGCAAGCAGCGCGCCGGCGGCTATCGCGAGATCAACACGCCGCAGGTCGTAGACCGCAAGCTTTGGGAAGCATCGGGCCACTGGGACAAGTACCAGCACCACATGTTCGTGGTCGAAGTGGACGAAAGCCGTGACGGCGAGACCGACGACGCGGCGGTGAAGAACAAGTCGCAGACGCGGATCAATGCGCTGAAGCCGATGAACTGCCCCTGCCACGTTCAGGTGTTCAACCAGGGCCTGAAATCCTATCGCGATCTGCCGCTGCGGCTGGCCGAGTTCGGATCATGTGCGCGGTTCGAGCCGTCGGGCGCACTGCACGGGATCATGCGGGTGCGCGGATTCACGCAGGACGACGCGCATATCTTCTGCACCGAAGAGCAGATCCAGGAAGAGTGCGCGCGGTTCATCGACTTCCTTGCCGGTGTCTACCGCGAGCTTGGTTTCCCTGAATTCGAGATTCGTTTCGCCACCCGCCCCGAGAAACGTGTCGGGACGGATGAGAGCTGGGACTATGTCGAAGGGGCGCTGGAAAATGCGATCAAGGCCGTGGGCCGTGATTACACGTTGGAGCCGGGAGATGGCGCGTTCTACGGGCCGAAGCTGGACTTCTACCTCACCGACGCAATCGGCCGGGTGTGGCAATGCGGCACCTTCCAGGTGGACCCGAACCTGCCCGAGCGGCTGGACGCGAGCTATATCGCGCAGGACGGGGCCAAGCACCGGCCCTACATGCTGCACCGTGCCTGCCTTGGCAGCTTCGAGCGCTTCATCGGCATCCTGATAGAGGAACATGCCGGGCGGCTGCCCTTCTGGCTCGCGCCTCGGCAGGTGGTGGTTGCCTCGATCGTATCGGATGCCGATGATTACGTACAAGAGGTGGTAGAGAACCTGCGCGCGCGCGGCGTGCGCGCCGAGGCCGATACCCGAAACGAGAAGATCAACTACAAAGTGCGCGAGCATTCGGTCGGCAAGGTGCCGGTGATCCTGGCTTGCGGGCTGCGCGAGGTCGAGGAGCGCAGCGTGTCGCTGCGCCGCCTCGGCGAGAAGGCCACGCGCACCGTCGCCCTGGACGAGATCGCGCCCGAACTGGCGCGCGAGGCGACCCCGCCGGACATGATCTGACGCGCGTGCGTCAGATCAGGGCAAAGAGCCGCGCCGGTCCGCCGGTGCCGCCGCGATGCTTGGGCGCGCCGATGACGATGGTGGCCCCCGCCGCGGGAACACGGTCGAGCCCGGCCACGTTCTCGATCCCGAAGCGCCCGGAGGGCAGCCACGCGTAATGGGTGGCGAAATCCGCCGACGGCCCATGATCGAGCGATAGGGTGTCGACCGCGATGGAGCGCGCGCCGGTCTCTTCGATCAGCATTTGCGCCGCCTCGACATGAAAGCCCGGGTAGTGCTGCGCCTCGCCGTCGAAGCCACGGAATGCATCGCTGCCCGTCTTGGCGGCCCAGCCCGAATGGAGGGCCACGCAGGCGCCGTCCGGGATCGGGCCATTGGCCGCGATCCACGCCTTGAGGTCGTCGGGCGTGAGCTGCGCGTCGGCATCGTCGGCGGCGCGGGCGGCGATATCGACCACGCAGAGCGGGGCCACGAGGTTGCCCACGGGTATCTCGTCCACCGATGCGCCATCGGCGGAGAAGTGCAGCGGCGCGTCGATATGGGTGCCGGTGTGCTCGTTGACGGTGAGCGTCAGCAGGTTGAAGCCGTGCTCTTCGAAGTTGAAATTCTGCTCGGTCGAGATGCCTGGCGCGCCGAAATAGGTGGGAAAATCGGCGTCATAGGCATGGGTCAGGTCTTCGACCGCTCCGTGCCCGTGAGCAAGAGCGGGGGGCGCGCCGAGAGGTGCGAGCGCCGCCCCCGCGCCGACGGTGGCCGCCGCCGTGAAAAAGCCGCGCCGCGACAGCATCCTGTCCTTGACCGCGTTGATGATGCAGGCGTCACACATTGGTCTTTCTCCTCTGCTGTTGGATCACGGCGGTAATGCCGGGGCTATTGCCCGAAGGACTCGAGGCCGCGAAAGTCGATCACCAGGACCGTGGCGGGCAGCAAAAAACGTGTCATTTGCGAACACTCCGTACTACGTTCAAAAGGGTGCCGAATGCCGGAAACGTGCCGCCGCGACATCGCGAGTTTACGTCAAGGAGCGTGCTTTTCAAGGCTGGCGGCCAGGAGGGACCATGATCGCGCTGATGCGCCTGCTGATCTTCGGGGGGATCGCCCTCGCCGCGCTCTATCTGGGCCTGTCATGGTATTTTCGCGCGGCCCATCGCGAACGAATGGAACGCGACTGGGAAGGGGCGGGCCGTCCGGGCAACCGCGACGCCTATATCGAGGAGGGGATGGCGCAATACGAGCGGTCCTTGCGGCGCAGGCTCTTGTGGCTGGTCTTCATCCTGCCGGTGACGGCGGTGGCGGCCATCATCTGGTTCACGAATTTCAACTGAGGAGGCCGCGCGATGGTCTATGTCAAATGGGGCTTCAGGGCGATCTTCTGGATCGTGGTGCTGGCCTTTCTGCACTACACGCTGCCGCAACATGATATTGCGCGGATCACCGACACCTATGAAAAGCGGGTCAATCCCGGCGATAACGCGCTCTTTTGGTCGAACGCCGCGACCGGCGAGAACGTGAACGCGACCGAGCGCGACGTGTTTTTCATCCAGACCTTCCTGACCGATGACGACCCGATGATCTATCGCAACGAGGATACCGGCTGGGGCTGGCCGCCCTATTTCAAGTTCGACACGTCGAATTTGCAGGCCGAGGCCTCGGACATGATGTCGAAGAAGTCGGCGGAGACCGCGCAATGGGTGGCGATCCGTCATTACGGCTGGCGCAACGAGTTCCTGTCGATCTATCCCAACGCGATCTCGCTCTGGCCGGTCGAGGGGCCGGACGCGCGGATCGTGCCGTGGTTCAACATCGTTGTTCTGACGCTGCTCGCCGCGCTGGCGTGGGCGATCCGTGTGCGCTGGAACCGGTTCTGGGCGCACCGCGGCGCGCCCGAGGGTGGCGAGTGGCGCGAGGCCGCGGACTAAGCGGTCAGCGCGCCCCGTAATAGAGCCCGACGACGTGCTCGGCCTCGGCGAAGAACAGCCAGCGCGACACGGCGATGCCGACAAGGTGGCTGATCGCGGCCAGCGCCGCTGCGGCGTGGCTGAACGGCAGCGCCAGCAGCACGAGCGGCAGGGCATACCCGAGCGCGAGCGCGATCATCCGCAGTTTCGCGGCGTGCTTACGCCCCACCACGAAGACGAATTCGCGCAGCAGGTAATTGCTGCCGGTATGCGGCGGGGCGAAGGCGCGGACGTGGCCGATCCCGCCCAGCCCGGTGGCCGTGGCCATGTCGGTGCCGCTTGATGCCAGCGCGCCGTCGCCGCGCATCCACCACAACACCTGCACCAGCCCCGCCACCGCCAACAGCACCATCGCGGCGGTCACCTGCCCGGCCAGCAGCGCCCCGCCCGCGAGCGAGACGGCGATGAACAGCGCCGGGGTGAGTGGCGTTTTCCAGCGCGGCACGGTGCGCATTTGCGCGTAGATCATCGAGGTCGTGACCACCGTGGCCAGCGCCAGCACGGCCCCGAGCCAGCCGAGAGGCGCGATCCGCGTGTCCAGAAAAACCAGCGCCGCGCCGTAGACGCCCATGACCACGAGCGCGGCCACCGAGGCCACGCCTTCGCGAGAGAGCCAGCTCGACCGCCACTGGCTGAACGCCTTCCACGCGCGCTCGGGATGGCCGAGATGGAAGGTCGAGGCCAGTAGCCCGCCCGCCGCGAGCGCATAGCCCACGGCGAAGAAGACGAAGGCCACCCAGCCGGTGACGTCGGGCAGGCCGAGGCCTAGCCAGAACAACAGGCCGAACCCGGCGCCGGAGAGAGTGGTGAAGGCGATGACGGAAGGGGCGGGATGCATGTCAGAGCCTTTCCAGCGTGCGGTCGAGCCAGCCGAGGAAGCCCTTGGGTTCCTCGGCCACGGGGTCGAGCAGGGGGGCCAGAACGTCGACCTCGTCGAGCGTGTCGCGCGGGCGCGGCGGCAGGTACTGGTTTACGGGTTTGGTGCCCTGCTCGGGCATGAGATCCATCCCGCCGCGTTCGGCCACCAGTTTGGATACGTCGCTATCGGGGTCGCCCAGGTCGCCGAAATGCCGCGCACCCGCCGGGCAGGTGCGCACGCAGGCGGGCACGCGGTCCTCCTCGGGCAGGTTGTCGTTGTAGATTCGGTCGACGCAGAGGGTGCATTTCTTCATCACGCCCTCGGCGGCGTCCATTTCCCGCGCGCCGTAGGGGCAGGCCCAGGCGCAGAGCCCGCAGCCGATGCAATCGCTCTCGTTCACGAGCACGATCCCGTCCTCCACCCGTTTGTAGCTCGCGCCAGTGGGGCAGACGGTGACGCAGGGCGCATCCTCGCAATGCAGGCAGGACTTGGGGAAGTGCACGAGTTGCGCGGCGGGATGCGGCATCGCGGAGGTCGCCAGGGGCTGCACCTCGTAGCTGTGCACGCGGTTGAGGAAGGTGCCGGAGGGATCGGCGCCGTAGGGCTCTTGATCGCTGAGCGGCGCGCCGTAATTCTCGGTATTCCAGCCCTTGCAGGACACCACGCAGGCATGACAGCCGACGCAGGTGTCGAGGTCGATCACGAGGCCGAGTTTCCGGGTCGTGGTTTCGGGAAGCGTTGTCATGCGGCGCGCTCCTCAACGGTGTGGGGTCGGGTGCTCATCGGCGCTTCGCGGGTCTTGTCCCATGTGGCGATGAACCAGATGAAAGAGCCGATGCCGAAGGCGACAAAGGCCAGGATGGCGAGCAACGTCAGTGTCTTGCCGCTCATTTCCCGACCTTCCATTCCAGGTGATCGGGGCCTTGCCCCACCGGCGATTTGACCGGGGCGAAGGCCGGTTGCGACTCTGTCGGCGCTTGGACCTTCTCGATCCTTACCCGCAGGTCGAACCACGCCGCCTGACCGGTGATCGGATCGGAGTTGGACCAGCGCAGGCCATCGCCCTTCTCGGGCAGCAGCTCGTGGATGAGGTGGTTGAGCAGAAAGCCGCGGGTGGCCTCGGGGGCATCCTCGGAGAGCGCCCAGGCGCCCTTGCGCTTGCCGATGGCGTTCCAGGTCCAGACGGTGTTCTCGTTGAGTGCCGCCATGTGCGCCACCGGCACGGTGATCTCGCCATGTGTCGAGGTGACGCGCGCCCAGTCGCCGTCGCGGAACCCGTGCTCCTCCCACAGTTTCGTGGGCAGGTAGAGCGGGTTCTCGCCGTGGATTTGCCGCAGCCAGGCGTTCTGCGTGCCCCAGGAGTGATACATCGCCATCGGACGTTGCGTCAGGGCGTGGATTGGGAATTCCTCGGTGTCGATGCTGTCATCTTCGAGTGGCGGATACCAGATCGGCAGCGGGTCCATGGTGGATTTGATCCGGTCGCGCAGGTGATCGGGTGGCTGGCGGTCGCCGTAACCTTCGGCGGCGAGCTGGAAGCGGCGCATCGGTTCGGCGTACAGGTCGAAGATGTAGGGTTGGGGCGTGTCGAAAATGCCCATTCCCACGGCCCAGTCCTGGTAGGCCATGTTCCACGGCTTGTAGTAATTTGCGCCCTCGGGAATGTGGCTGACGAAGAAGCCGCCATTCTCGATATAGCGGTCAAGCTGTGCGGGATTGGGCGCGCCGCGACCGACGTCATCGCCATTGCCGCGAAAGCCCGAGAGGGGGCCGATACCCGGCTTGCGTTCGTGCTTGACCATGTAATCGGCGTAATCGCGGTAGCGCGGCGTGCCGTCCTCGGTTGTAAAGCCCGGCAATTTCAGCTTGTTGGCCAGTTGCACCAGCACCGTCTGAAAGCCGCGCACGTCACGGTCCGGCTCCACCACCGGCCAGCGGATCGCGTCCGCCGCCGCATCCGCCTCGCAGATCGGGCGGTCAAGAAGCGAGATGCAATCGTGGCGTTCGAGATAGGTGGTGTCGGGCAGGATCAGGTCGGCATAGGCCACCATTTCCGAGCTGTAGGCATCCGAGTAGATGATGTGGGGGATGACATACTCGCCGGTCTCGTCCGTGTCGGTCAGCATCTCCATCACGCCGCGCGTGTTCATCGAGGAATTCCACGACATGTTGGCCATGTACATGAACAGCGTGTCGATCTTGTAGGGATCGCCGGCATGAGCGTTGGAGATGACCATGTGCATCAGCCCGTGTGCCGACATCGGGTTTTCCCAGGTAAACGCCTTGTCGATGCGGGCGGGGCTGCCATCCTCCTTGAGCGCGAGGTCTTCGGGACCACGCACGAAGCCCAGATGCGGGCCGTCGAGCGGGCTGTTCGGGGCGCTCTTGCAATGCGGCGTGGGGTGGGCGCTGACCGGCTTGGGGTAGGGCGGCTTGAAGCGGAAGCCGCCGGGCACCTCGACCGTGCCGAGGATGATTTGCAGCACATGAAGCGCGCGGGCCGTCTGGAAGCCATTGGAATGGGCGGATATTCCACGCATGGCGTGGAAGCTGACCGGGCGGCCGGTCATGGTCTTGTGCGTCTCGCCGCGGAAATCGGTCCATTCGTGATCGAGGGTGATTTCCTCCTCGAATGCCACGCGGGCGATCTCGGCGGCGATGCGGCGGATCTTGTCGGGGGTGACGCCGCAGCGGCCGGCCACCGCCTCGGGGGCGTATTGGGGCTCGAGATAACGCTCGGCCATCAGGTGCATCACCGGGCGATGCGTGATGCCATCGACCTCGTGGGTGGCACCAAGATCGGGGCGCACGCCGGGGGTATCAAAGGCCGTGAGCTTGCCGGTGTTGCGGTCGATGACTGTCGGTTTTCCGTCGGTATCGCGTAGGAAAAGCCCGTGCTCGGGCGAGTCCGGGTCGGCGTTCACCAGAACCGGCGCGTTGGTGTAGCGGGCGAGGTAGTCGAGGTCGATCTTGCCCGCGCGCATCAGTTCGTGGATCAGCGACAGGATGAAGAGGCCATCGGTGCCCGGCGTGATGCCCACCCAATCGTCGGCCACGGCGTTATAGCCCGAGCGGATCGGGTTCACCCCGATCACCCGCGCGCCGCGCGCCTTGATCTTGCCGATTCCCATCTTGATCGGGTTGCTGTCGTGATCCTCGGCCACGCCGAACAGCATGAAGAGCTTGGTGTGGTCCCAATCCGGCTGGCCGAATTCCCAGAACGCGCCGCCCATCGTGTAGATGCCCCCGGCGGCCATGTTGACCGAGCAGAAGCCGCCATGCGCCGCGAAATTCGGCGTGCCGAAATTCTGCGCCCAGTAGCCGGTGAAGCTCTGGCTCTGATCGCGCCCGGTGAAGAAGGCGAGCTTGGACGGGTCGCTCTTGCGGATCGGCGCCAGCCAGTCGCAGGCGATCTGCAAGGCCTCGTCCCAGGAAATTTCCTCGAACTCACCCGAGCCGCGGGGGCCCACACGTTTGAGCGGCGCGCGCAGGCGCGAGGGGGCGTTGACCTGCATGATCCCGGCGGAGCCCTTGGCGCAGAGCACGCCCTTGTTGACAGGGTGATCGCGGTTTCCCTCGATATAGGCCACCTTGCCGCCCTTCATGTGCACGTTGATCCCGCAGCGGCAGGCGCACATGTAGCAGGTGGTCTTGCGCACCTCGTCGGAGACGTGCGGAGACGTGTCGATACGGGGTTGCTGTGTCATTGGCGGCCTGTCCTCCCTTGGCCCGACGTTAGGCCAGGCTGCGGGCCGGTGCGACCCGTATTCTGTAATCTTCGCGTTCCGTGAACATGCGTTTCGCTCTTTCTGAAACTGGCGGCACAGCGTTTCGTTTTCATCATGCGGATGTGTCGAGCAGCGCCAGTGCGTCGGCGGCGATCATGCGTTCCTCCTGCGCTGGAACGATCCAGGCTGCGATCGCCGAATCCGGCGCGTGCAGGCGCGGTCTGCCGCTGTCGTTGGCCGCCGTGTCCGCCCGCAACCCGAGCCAGCCCAGCCCGGCCATGATACGCGCACGAATGGGGGCAGCGTTCTCGCCGATGCCGCCGGTGAAGGCCACGGCGTCGAGCCCCTCCATCGCGGCGACGAGCGAGCCCGCGTGGCGGACGGCCCAGTAGCAGAAATGGTTGATGGCGAAGCGGCTCTCGTCGCTGTCGTCGCCAAGCAGCGCGCGCATGTCCGAATGCCCACCAGATAGACCGAGTAACCCGCTGTTCTTGTTCAGCAATTCATGAGTGGCTGCGATCCCGTCCTCTGCAGCCAGACGCAGCACGGCGTTGCCGTCGATCTCGCCCGTGCGGGTGCCCATCGTTAGCCCGCCGAGCGGCGAGTATCCCATGGTTGTGGCGATTGATCTGCCGTCGCGGATGGCGCAGATCGAGGCCCCGTTGCCGAGGTGAAGCGCCAGCAGCCGCGCGGGCAGGGGGGCGCCGGTGATCCCCGGCAGGGTGCGCACCACCGAGGCATAGGAGGTGCCGTGAAAGCCGTAGCGGCGGATGCCGCGCGCTTCGATCTCGGGCGCCAAGGCATAGCGCAGGGCAACCTCGGGGTTGGTGGCGTGAAACGCGGTGTCGAAGCTGGCGGTCTGCGGAAGCCTCGGGGCGAGGCGCGCCAGCGTCTCGATGGCGGCGAGGTTGTGGGGGTTGTGGAGGGGCGCGAGGGCGGCGCACCGATCGATGGCGGCGATGGTGTCGGGGGTGACACGCACCGGCGCCGTCAGCTCGGTGCCGCCATGCACCACGCGATGCGCCGCGGCGCGAAAGCGGGCAAGGGGAAATCCATGATTATCAAGTTCCTGGAGGATGGATTTCAGGGCCGTTGCGTGATCGGGCAGGGCATGTGCGGAGGCATGCCCGTCGATTTTCAACAGGCCCGCGCCGCCGATGCCGTCGGCGATACCGCTCAGCCGTTCAGCAAGCCCGCCGTCGAAGACGGCGAGCTTGATCGACGAGGACCCGGCATTCAGGACCAGTACGAGATCACCGCTTGCCGGGTCCGTCATCGGCTCAGACCTGCTGTGCGCGCATGTCGGCGGGGTCTATCCCGGCCACGGCGACGGGCTCTTTCATCGCGTCGCGGCGGAACGGCTCGCCCAGTTCCTGGTTGAGCAGCACCTCGATCAGGGTCGTGGTGTTGTTTTCCATCTGGTCCTTGATCGCCTGGTCGAGCGCGTCGGTGAGCGCCTCCATCGTCTTGACCTGCACGCCCTTGAGGCCACAAGCCTTTGCGATTCCTGCATAACTGACCTTCTCGTCAAGCTCGGTGCCAACGAAATTGTCATGGAACCACAGGGTCGAGTTGCGCTTTTCCGCGCCCCACTGGTAGTTGCGGAAAACGATCTGGGTCACCGGCGGCCATTCCTCGCGGCCGATGGCGGTGAGTTCGTTGACCGCGATGCCGAAGGCCCCGTCACCGGCAAAGCCGACCACCGGCACGTCCCGGCAGGCGATCTTGGCACCGACGATGGCGGGCAGGCCATAGCCGCAGGGACCAAACAGGCCGGGGGCGAGGTACTTGCGCCCTTCCTCGAAGGAGGGGTAGGCGTTGCCGATGGCACAGTTGTTGCCAATATCCGACGATATGATCGCCTCCTTGGGCAGAGCAGCCTGAATGGCGCGCCACGCCATGCGCGGGCTCATCCAGTCGGGTTTGTCGGCGCGGGCGCGCTCGTTCCAGGTGGTGCCGGGGTCGTCATCCTCGTGATCCATCGAGGAAAGCTGCTGCGCCCAAGTGGATTTTGTGTTTGTGATCAGTGCCTTGCGTTCGTCCCGGTCGGTATCTCCCGCGGTGTCGGAGAGGCGCGCGAGGATGCCCTCGGCGACCTTCTTTGCATCGCCGACGATGCCGACGGTGACCTTCTTGGTCAGGCCGATGCGGTCTGGGTTGAGATCGACTTGGATGATTTTCGCGTCCTTGGGCCAGTAGTCGATGCCGTAGCCCGGCAGGGTCGAGAACGGGTTGAGCCGCGTGCCAAGGCAGAGCACGACATCGGCCTTGGAGATCAGCTCCATCCCCGCCTTGGAGCCGTTATAGCCCAGCGGCCCGGCGAAAAGCGGGTGAGAGCCGGGGAAGGCGTCGTTGTGCTGATAGCCCACGCAGACCGGAGCATCCAGCCGCTCGGCCAACTTGCGCGAGGCGTCGATGCCATCCGCCAGCACCACGCCCGCGCCGTTGAGGATCACGGGGAATTTCGCGTCGCTAAGCAGGGCGGCCGCTTCGGCGATCGCGGTTTCGCCGCCCGAGGGGCGCTCGAATTCCAGCGCATCGGGCAGGTCGATATCCACCACCTGCGTCCAGAAATCACGCGGCACGTTGATCTGGGCCGGGGCGGAGGCGCGTTTTGCCTTGAGGATCACGCGGTTGAGCACCTCGACCACGCGGGAGGGATCGCGCACTTCCTCTTGGTAGGCGACCATGTCCTCGAACAGTTTCATCTGCTCGACCTCCTGGAAGCCGCCCTGGCCGATGGTCTTGTTGGCGGCCTGCGGGGTGACCAGCAGCAGCGGGGTGTGATTCCAGTAGGCGGTTTTCACGGCGGTGACGAAATTGGTGATGCCGGGGCCGTTCTGCGCGATCATCATCGACATCTCGCCGCAGGCGCGGGTGTAGCCATCGGCCATCATCCCGGCGCTACCCTCGTGGGCGCAGTCCCAGAAGGTGATCCCGGCGCGCGGGAACAGGTCCGAGATCGGCATCATGGCCGATCCGATGATGCCGAAAGCATGTTTGATTCCATGCCGTTGCAGGGTTTTCACAAAGGCTTCTTCGGTGGTCATCTTCATTGGGGGCTCCTTGGGGCTGGGGCGCGGGTGGCGCGCGAGGCATGTCCGGTCATGCGGACCCTAGCCGGGAGACGGCAGGCCGAGTAGGGCCAGATTGAGGCGTCAGCTATGACCAAGATAGTAAATTATTGAGAACAGAAGTATCATTAATCGAGTTTATTGTTCAAGTGAATCGAGAAAGAAGATGTTTATCTTTTGATAATCTATTGATTCTAAGATGATAAATATCACTCTGGAAGTCCCGCCCCGTGGCCTGACCAGATGTCCAATTCAGCGGCCAGCCGTCCGATCCCCTCGGCGATGCGATCGGACGGTATCGAGGAATAGGCCAGCCGGTAGAAATTGTGCGGGCGATCCGGCCCGTGGAAGAACGGCGCGCCCGGCTCGATGAGCACGCCCCGCGCCCGCAGCCGGGCGTCAAGACGCGAGGTGTCCACGTCGCGGGGGGCCTGCATCCAGATCGACGAGCCGCCGAATGCGCCGCGCCCGGCGATGTCGAGCCCGTGCGCCGCGAGTGCCGTCTCCATCACCTCTCGCCGACCGGCGAACACCCGCGCCATGCGGCGGATCAGGCTGTCGTAGTGGCCGAGGCTGAGGAAATAGGCGGCGGTGCGCTGCATCAGGCCCGGCGGATGCCGCAAAACCGAGGCGCGCAGCGCCCGCGCCTCGCGAATAAACGCTTTTGATCCAACGAGATATCCAAGGCGCAACCCTGGGAAAACCGACTTGGAAAAAGAGCCCACGTAGATGACCCTACCTTCCGTATCGAGCGACTTGAGCGCCGGGAGAGGGGGGTGGAGAAAGGCCATCTCGAACTCGTAATCGTCCTCGACGATGAGCGCCTCGCGCTCGGCGGCTTGCGCGAGCAGCGCGCGGCGGCGGTCGAGCGGCATGGTGGCGTTGGTGGGCGACTGGTGGCTGGGCGTGGTGAAGATCACGTCGGCGTGGCGCGGCAGCGCCTCGGGGGGCAGGCCGTCACGATCCACTTTCACAGGGTGGAGGTGACAACGCGATTGGGTGAGGATGTCGCGCAGCGCGTGGTAGCACGGGTTCTCGATCACCGCGGTTCGGCGCTGCGTCAGCAGCACCTGCGCGGCCAGCCAGAGCGCGTTTTGCGCCCCCATTGTTATAAGGATTTCAGAGGGTTGGGCGAGAATTCCGCGGCGTGGCAGGATGTGGCGGGCGATGAATTCGACGAGCTTGGGGTCGTCGCGGTCGTAGTGATCGGCGCTTAGCGCGTGGAAATCCCGCGCCCCCAGTGCCCGCAGCGCGCATTGCCGCCAGTTGGCGTGGTCGAAGAGCTGCGGATCGGTCTGGCCGTAGATGAACGGGTAGGGGTAGCGCGCCCAGTCGAGCGGCTTTTCCGGGGTGTCGCCATCGCTGTAGCGCCGCCCCAGCGCGCGCGTCCAGTCGATCGTCTCGCTGCGCGGGACGGGATCGGCGAAGGCCGGAGGTTCTGGTGCGTTTTCAGAGACATAGTAGCCGGACCTATCGCGGCTTTCGAGGTAATCGCTGGCCTGCAACTCGGTCAGCGCGAACGTCACGGTGATACGGCTGACGCCAAGATGCGCGGCGAGACGGCGCGAAGAGGGGAGCTTTTCTCCCTTGCGGAACCGGCCTGACAGGATTCCTTGCGCGATCATCTGCCGGATCTGCGCCTGCAGCGTGCCCTCGGCGTCGGGAGCGAGGAAAAAGGTTTCGACAGGGATCGCCATGCGGGAATGGTAGACTGGACCTAGCCGGCGTGCAATCTGGTCTGATGGCGATTTCACGAACCTTGCGGTTCGGCGCGCGAACCGCGAGGTTCGACCCCGGGAGCGCACGGTGCCCCCCCGTGCGCGCAAGCCAAGGGAGGCAAATACGATGATCGCGGTGATATTCGAGGTGATCCCCGGCGAGGGACAGACCGACCCCTACCTGGAAGTGGCGGCGAAGATGCGGCCCCTGGCCGAGGCGGTGCCGGGCTTCATCAGCGTCGAGCGGTTCCAGAGCCTCACGCAGCCCGGCAAGCTCTTGTCGCTGTCGTTCTGGGAGGACGAGGCCGCGGTCGCGCAGTGGCGGCAACTGGAGGCGCATCGCGGCGCGCAGAAGGCGGGCCGCGATGTGATGTTCGACGATTACCGCCTGCGGGTGGTGAGCGTGATTCGCGACTATGGCAAGTTCGAGCGCGCAGAGGCCCCCGGGGACAGCCGCGCGGCGCATGGCGGCTGACACAAACCATCGCCAAGCTGTGATTTGCGCGCATACGCCGGTCCAGCTAGCCCTTGGTGCATCATGCCACGCGACGGAGCCGGATCACCATGGATGCCACCCGCCTGAGCCCGCAGGACAAGCTGGATGGACTGGCGCTGCTGATCCTGCGGCTGGGGCTGGCTTGGTTCATCTTTTTGTGGGCGGCGCACAAGATCATCACGCCCAAGCAGTACCAGAACCTTGCGCGGCATTTCGACGGGGTCGAGGTGAGCGTGGGCCAGGTCATGCTGGGCGGCTGGGTGCAGATTGCGCTGTGCGCGCTGGTGGCGCTCGGGGTGCTGCGGTATCTGAGCTATGGCAGCCTGCTGGTGATGCATGTCTTTACCGTCACCCGCCGCTGGGAGGGGTTTGTCGATCCCTTCGCGCTCAATGACCGGGGCTTTCCGGTGAATCGCAACCAGGTGATCGACCTGGCGGTGCTGGGGGCATTCATCGCGCTGGTGCTGCTGATCCGGCGCGATCACTTCAGCGTCGGTGGCTGGCTGGCGCGCCACGACCGACCGCGCTGGTGGCTGTAACGCCTGTTATCGTGTCGCGATCATTCGCATTCGCGCGATACGCTCTAACTCTTTGATTTTGCATGTTCAAGAAGCTCAAAACCGGTTCCCACTTTTGAGCAACATGCTCTACCCCGCCGCACCCGTCACGCGGTTGACATGGCCCATCTTGCGCCCGGGGCGGGCCTCGGCCTTGCCGTAGAGGTGGATCGCCGCGCGCGGGTCGCGCAGCAGGTCGGGCAGGCGGTCGATGTCCGAACCGATGAGGTTCTCCATCTCCGCGTCGGCGTGGCGGCTGCCGTCGCCGAGCGGCAGGCCCGCCACCGCGCGGATGTGCTGCTCGAACTGGTCGACGGCACAGCCCGCCTGCGTCCAGTGGCCGGAATTGTGCACCCGCGGCGCGATCTCGTTGACGATGAGCGCCTCGGGCGTGACGAAAAGCTCTACCCCCATGACGCCGACGTAATCGAGCGCGTTGAGGATGCGGCCCGCGAGCAGCGCGGCGTCGGCGCGCTGTGCCGCAGAGAGGCGCGCGGGCACGGTGGTGCGGCGCAGGATGCCGCCCTCGTGCACGTTCTCGCCGGGGTCATAACAGGCGACCTCGCCCGAGAGACCGCGCGCGGCGATCACCGAGACCTCGTGCGAGAAGGCGACGAACCCCTCGTAGATGGCCGGCTGACCGGCCATTTCCTCTAGCGCGGCGGCGGCGCCTTCGGGGGAATCGACGCGCACCTGCCCCTTGCCATCATAGCCGAAGCGGCGGGTCTTGAGGATGCCCGGCGCGCCGATTTCTGCCAGCGCCTCGGCGAGATCCTCGGCATCGTCCACGGCGGCAAAGGGGGCGGTGGCGAGGCCGAGATCGGTGAGCGCGGCCTTTTCCACAAGCCGGTCCTGGCTGACCTTGAGGGCGCGGCGGCCCGGGCGCACGGGCGCGAGGCCGGAAAGCAGGTCGAGCGCGGCGGCGGGGATGTTCTCGAACTCGAAGGTGACGACATCGCAGGCGGCGGCAAAGGCGCGCAGGGCGTCCTCGTCCTCGTAGGGGGCCTTGAAGTGGACATTCGCGACGTGGCTGGCCGGGCAGTCGGCGGCGGGCTCGAAGATGCAGGTCTTGAAGCCGAGCCGGGCGGCCGCGACCGAGAGCATCCGGCCAAGCTGGCCACCGCCCAGGATGCCGATGGTGGCGCCGGGGGCGAGGGAGGCGTGGGGATCACTCATCGCGGGGCTCTTCGGGGATCGAGGCAGAAAGCGCGGCGCGCCAGTCGTCGAGGCGTTGTGCCAGAGCGGCATCCTCATTGGCGAGAATCGCGGCGGCCATCAGCCCGGCATTGGCCGCGCCGGCCGCGCCGATGGCCATCGTTGCCACGGGGTAGCCGCGGGGCATCTGCACGATGGAGTAGAGGCTGTCGAGCCCTGAGAGCGCGCGGGTCTGAATCGGCACGCCGATCACCGGCACGCGGGTCTTGGACGCCATCATGCCGGGCAAGTGCGCCGCCCCGCCCGCGCCGGCGATGATCGCCTTGAGCCCGCGCCCGGCGGCGTCGCGGCCATAGTCCCAGAGCCGGTCGGGGGTGCGATGCGCCGAGACGATGCGCGTCTCGTAGGCCACGCCCAGATCGTCGAGTATCTGTGCCGTCTCGCGCATGGTGGGCCAGTCGGACTGGCTGCCCATGATGATGCCGATCTTCACGCCTGTCATTCGCGCCCCCTGATTTGGAGCGCGCACTATACCCATGACGGGGGGTTACGCAATGATGTCGGGGTAGAGCCGGTCCTCTATCCGGGCGATCATGTCGCGCAGCCAGAGCTTTTTCTTCTTGAACCGTTGCAGGGTGAGCTGGTCGGCGGTGGGCCGTTCCTGAAGCGCGCGGATGGCCGCGTCGAGATCGGCGTGTTCGCGGCGGAACTCTTCCAGCTCGACGCGCAGGACCTCGTCGGTTTTCATCGAAAGGTCGCTATAGGCGTTCATGGCAAGCGGGTCCTCTCTTGATGCCGGGCGCATAGAATAGCCGATCCGGGCGGGTTCGCAAAGGGCTTGCGCGGGGCGGGTTCCGTCCCCATATTTTGCTCGTCGGGTCGCCGTTGCGGGGCCCGGCGAAATGGACGGTCGCTTAGCCAAGGACGTGTCGATGACAAAGCTTTCACTGGGGTCGCACCCCTACCTTCTGGGTTTCGAGCAGCTTGAGCGGCTGCTGGAACGCAGTGCCAAATCCGGCAACGAGGGCTATCCGCCCTTCAACATCGAGCAGACTTCGCCCAATTCCTATCGCATCACGCTGGCCGTGGCGGGGTTCTCGGAGGATGATCTGTCGATCACCGTGGAGGACCGCCAACTGGTCATTCGCGGGCGGCAGGCGGACGGGAACGCGGAGCGCGTGTTCCTCCATCGCGGCATCGCGGGGCGTCAGTTCCAGCGCTCTTTCGTGCTGGCCGACGGCGTCGAGGTGGGCGAGGCGATCATCGAAAACGGACTGCTGCATGTCGATCTGCGGCGCATCGAGCCGGAACCGGTCGTGCAGCGGGTCAGGATCACAAAGGGGTAAGCGATCATGGACACGAAATACGATTTCGACACCGACTTCGACACGAGCGCCGGGCGGCCCATCGTCTATGTGCGCACCGTGAAGGCGGATGACCTGCCCGAGGAGATGCGTGCGCAGGTCGGTGACCACAAGACGCTCTACGCGGTGCACAGCACCGAGGGAGAGCGGCTGGCGTTGGTGGCGGACCGCAAGTTGGCCTATTTCCTCGCGCGGCAGAACGACATGGAGCCGGTCGCCGTTCACTGATTGCCTTGCCCGGCCCTTTGCGCCTATGAGGCGAGAACATGGGGGCCGGAAAGGACAGCGCGCGTGACATCCCCGAGGGTTGCAATCCTGCCATATGGGCAGGCGCTGGGCGTGACGCCTGCGCGCCTGCCGCTGGCGTCTCTCGGCTGGCCGCTGGGCGTGCCGGCGGGCATCGAGGGCGGGGTGCTGGGCGATCTGGACCGCGACGATCACCTGATCGTGCCGCCGCGCAACACGCTGCACCTGCGCCCCGGTTTCGGCACGCGGGCGCGGGTGTCGCTGCTGTTCCGTGAGCCGCGCGCGATCCACGGCCATCACATGCGGCTCTTGCAGCTATTCAGCCACCGGCGGTTTTTTCGTGTGCTGACCGGCGACCCGGGCCTGATCGCGGCCTTGCCGAACGCGGTAGAGTTTCCGATGGGGGGCACCTGGGTGCCGCACTGGCGCGATGTGTCGTGCGAGAAGCGCGCGATGTGTTCGCTGATCGCCTCGGCCAAGCGGTCGCAACCGGGGCACCGGCTGCGCCACGCGGTGGTGGACTGGGCGCGCGAGGCGCGCGCGGATGTCGAGGTCATGGGGATGGGATACCGCCCGTTCAGCGAGAAGGCCGAGGGGCTGGCGCCATACCGCTACTCGGTGGTGATCGAGAACGTGCGCGAGCCGGGCTATTTCAGCGAGAAACTGGTGGATGCGCTGCTGTGCGGGACGGTGCCGATCTACTGGGGCGCGCCGGATATCGGGCGGTTCTTCGACATCGGCGCGATGGTGGTCTGCGACGGGCTGGAGGACGTGCAGCGCGCGGTGGTGGCAATGTCGGAGGCGGATTTCGCCGCACGGGCGGAGGCGCTGGCGCGGGCGCGCGCCGTGGCGGCAGGCTATGCCGATATCGAGGGCCGGGCGGCGCGGGCGGTGCTGGCCGCGGCTCAGGGCGCGGGCGGCCAGAGGCCGTAGCGCGCGGTGATCTCGTCCATGCAGGCGCGGTTGGCGGTGGGGCGGTCGCGCCCGTCGATGACCGCGTCTTGCAGGGCGTGGGCGTCGTCGAAGGCATGGCGCATGCCCGTGCGCGCGGCAGGGGCGAGGCGGATACTGATGCCCTGCCGGGCAAGCTGGGCCGAGAGCCAGATATCGTCGACAGGCCACGCGGCAGGTGGCGGGGTGCAACCCGGACCGGCGAGCCATTCGGGGCGGATGCAGACCCCGGCGAAACCCTGCGCGATATCGGTGAGGCCGGGAGCGGGGGCGCGGTGGCCGTGCCGTTTGAGCCGGTCGAGGCCGAAGCCGGCGGCGGCGGCGGCATGGCGGTCGGTGGTGGCGTCGAGCAGGGCGGCGGCCCAGCCGGGGGGCATGAGCCAGTCATCGTCGCAATAGATCAGCCGGTCGATATGGCCGGTCAGCGCGCGCGCGGCAGGCAGCGCCTTGGTGGCCGGACCCTCGTCGCGGGGCAGGAGCCATGTCTCGACCCCTTCGGGCGTGTCCGGTGGCGGCGCGGCGGCAAAGCGCGCAGGGACATCGGGCAGGGCGAGGATCACGCGGGCAGGCGGCGGGCGCTGGGCGAGCAGGCTGGCCAGGACCGGGCCGAGGTGCGGGTAGCGCGGCGGGATCGAGGTGAGCGAGATGGCGTACATATCCGCGGTCGTGGCGTCGGACGGGCGCGCCGTCAAGGCCGGCGTGGCGTCAGGGGGAATGAGTGGTGCGACACGCCGGGATTGGCCTGGAGCGGTCGTTCAGGTCGTGGTGCCAATGCGCGGAATAGAGGCGCGCCCCGCGCGCCGCCGCGCATCGCCGGGCCGCCCTCACGGCACGGCGATATGGCTGCAACCTGTGCGCCGCTCGGGCCTTTTTCGGATTTGGCAGCCATTAAGCGCGGCAGATCGAACCTTGGATCGCCGCGCCGCGGCCCGTCGATACGCGGCTAACCTTAACGTCCGCCCCAAGCCAGAAACCGCCCGGCCCCGCAGCCCCTCAGCCCGCGACGAGGCCCATCTGTTCGAGCTTTAGAAGCACCTGGTGGGCGCAGTTGTCGACCTCGACATTCTCGGTCTCCACCCGCAGTTCGGGATTTTCCGGGACGTCGTAAGGGTCGGAAATCCCGGTGAATTCCTTGATCTTGCCCTCTCGTGCCAGCTTGTAGAGGCCCTTGCGGTCGCGGCGTTCGCATTCCTCGATGGAGGTGGCGACATGGATCTCGATGAAGGCACCGTATTGCTCGATCTCCTCGCGCACGGCGCGGCGGGTGGCCCCGTAGGGCGCGATCGGCGCGCAGATGGCGATGCCGCCGTTCTTGGTGATCTCGCTGGCGACATAGCCGATGCGGCGGATGTTGAGGTCGCGGTGCTCCTTGGAGAAGCCCAGCTCGGACGAGAGGTTCTTGCGCACGATATCGCCGTCGAGGAGCGTCACGGGGCGGTCGCCCATCTCCATCAGCTTGACCATCAGCGCGTTGGCGATGGTGGACTTGCCCGAGCCTGAGAAGCCGGTGAAGAACACGGTGAAGCCCTGCTGCGAGCGCGGCGGGAAGCGGCGGCGCAGTTCGCCCACCACCTCGGGGAAGGAGAACCAGTCCGGCACTTCGAGCCCCTCGCGCAGGCGGCGGCGCAGCTCTGTGCCGGAGATATTGAGGACAGTGACGTTATCGCGGTCCTCGATCTCGTCCACGGCCTCGTACTGGGCGCGTTCCTGCACGTAGACCATGTGTTTGAAATCGACCATCTCGATGCCGATTTCCTCCTGGTGCTGGCGGAACAGTTCCTGCGCGTCGTAAGGGCCGTAGAAATCCTCGCCCGCCGAGTTCTTGCCCGGTCCGGCGTGGTCGCGGCCGACGATCATGTGGGTGCAGCCGTGATTGCGCCGGATGATGCCGTGCCAGACCGCCTCGCGCGGGCCGGCCATGCGCATGGCGAGATTCAGGAGGCTCATGGTGGTGGTGGAGGCGGGATACTTGTCGAGCACCGCCTCGTAGCAGCGCACGCGGGTAAAGTGATCCACGTCGCCCGGCTTGGTCATGCCGACCACCGGGTGGATGAGCAGGTTGGCCTGCGCCTCGCGCGCGGCGCGGAAGGTCAGTTCCTGGTGTGCGCGGTGCAGCGGGTTGCGCGTCTGGAACGCCACGACGCGGCGCCAGCCGAGCTTGCGGAAGAGTGCGCGCAGCTCGTTGGGCGTGTCGCGGCGGGCGCGGAAATCGTAGTGCACCGGCTGCTGGATGCCGGTGACGGGGCCGCCGAGATAGACCTTGCCCGCCGTGTGATGGAGGTAGTTGACGGCCGGGTGCGCGCTGTCGTCGGCGCCGAAGACACGCGCCGCCTCGCGCGCCTTGTCGGGCGTCCAGCGGTCGGTGACGGTCATGGTGGCGAGGATCACCCCCTCCTGGTCGCGCAGGGCGATGTCCTGCCCCGTCTCGACGCCCTCGGCGAATTCCTCGCTCACGTCGAGGGTGATCGGCATCGGCCAGAGCGTGCCGTCGGCGAGCCGCATGTTTTCGACAACGCTGTCGTAATCGGCCTCGGAGAGGAAGCCCTTGAGCGGGTTGAACCCGCCGTTCATCAACAGTTCCAGATCGCAGATCTGGCGCAGGGTGAGATCCCAACTGGCGAGGTCGCCGGCCTCGTGCTTGAGCTTTTGCGCACTCTCGTAGGAGACGTAGAGTTCGGGGACGGGGGCGAGATTGGGGGACTGCATGGAAACCTTCGTGGTGCTGTGACTGCCAGGGCGGGCGGGGGCCGCCTTTGGCACGCGGATTAGCCCCGCTTGGGACAGGAGTTCAAGGCATAGCCGGTTTGTTTGCGGAATTGAGACAAAAATGACGCGGGCGCGGGTGCGCGTGGAACGGGCGTCGTGGTAGAGGGCGGATGGGCGGAGATCGGTTCCGAGGGTGCGGGTGGGCCCCGCCTCAGACCCATTTCGCCAGCGGCGGCAGGCTCATCAGCACGGCGTTCGCGTCGTGGCCGGTGGCCAGCCCGAACTTGGTGCCCCGGTCGTAGACGAGGTTGTATTCGGCATAGAGGCCGCGGTGGATGAGTTGCGTGTCGCGGTCGGCATCGGTGAAGGGCTGCACGCGGCGACGTTCGACCAGCGGCAGGAAGGCCGGGAGGAAGGCGCGGCCGATATCCTGCGTCAGGGCGAAATCCGCCTCCCAGTCGCCGGTGTTGCGGTCGTCCATGAAGATGCCGCCGACGCCGCGCGCGCGGCCCCGGTGGGGGATGTAGAAATACTCGTCTGCCCAGGCCTTGAGCCGCGGGTAGAGGTCTGCGCCATGCGGATCGAGATGGGCCTGCTGCTGGCCGTGGAAATGGGCGGTGTCCTCGGGGTATTCGATGCAGGGGTTGAGGTCCGATCCGCCGCCGAACCACCAGGCATGGGGTGTCCAGAACATGCGGGTGTTCATGTGCACGGCGGGGCAATGCGGGTTCTGCATGTGCGCCACGAGGCTGATGCCGGAGGCCCAGAAGCGCGGGTCGCTCTCCATCCCCGGCACGCCGCGCGCGGCCATCGCCTTTTGCGCGGCCTGGCCGAGGTGGCCGTAGACCTCGGAGACGTTGACGCCTACCTTCTCGAACACGCGGCCCTGGCGCATGACGCTCATCAGGCCGCCGCCTGCGTCGGAGCCGTCGTCGCTGGTGCGGCGGGTCTCGCTCACCTCGAAACGCGCGGGGGCGGTGTCGGAGAGCGGGCCGGTGTCGTGGCTTTGCTCCAGCCCCTCGAAGGCGGTCACGATCTCGTCGCGGAGGCTGTGAAACCAGGCGCTTGCGCGGGCCTTTTCCTTGGTGAAGTCGTCGCTCATCTGCGGGCCTGTCAATGGGCGGGGGCGGCGCAGGGATCGAGCAGGGTGCGCCCGCCATCCATCGTCATGATCTGCCCGGTCATGAAGCCCGACCCGTTGGAGGCGAGATATTGCACCGCCTCGGCCAGTTCGGTGGCAGAGGCGATGCGCCCGAGCGGGGTGTGATCCTCGATATCCTCGCGGTAGGCGCCGTGCTCGCGCAGCGTGTCCTTGAGCGAGGCGCTCATCACCGAGCCGAAGGCCACCGCGTTGACGCGGATGCGGTGCGGTGCGAGCGCCACGGCGAGGCTGCGCGTCATCTGGTCGAGCGCGGCGGACGAGATCGAGTAGGCCATGAGATCGGGATGGGTGCGGCGCGCGGCGATGGACGAGAGATTGACGATCGCGCCTGCCGAGCTCTTGTCGCTGCCCTTGGCCTGCTTGATCATGCGCCGCGCGACCAGCTGGCTCATCCGCAGGGCTGTCATCAGGTTCTGTTGAAGGAGCGTTTCCACCCCGTCATCGTCGGGGTTGAGCGGGTCGGAGGCGACGACCTGCCGGCAGGCGTTGATGAGGATGTCCACCTCCTCGAAGGCGTCGAGCGTGGCCGAGAGCAGGTTGGCCTGCGTCAGTTTCTGGCGCATGTCGCCAGCGAAGAAGCGGATGTTGTCGCTCTCGGCGAGGCTGCCCAGCTCGTTCTTCAGGCGCGCCTCGTCCTTGTCGGCAAACATGACGTTGGCGCCCTTGTCGGCGAAGTGCCGCCCGATAGCGAGGCCGATGCCATTGGCGGCACCTGTGACGATGGCGGTCTTGCCGGAGATGGAGAAGGACATCGGCACGGGCCTTTCGGGATGGTCTGCCGGGCGCGAGACTAGGTTATTTCAGCGCCGCTGGCGAGAGGGGTGGGAGGCGTGGAGGATCTTGAATCGGGAGTCGCCTGCCGCCTCTTCGACGCGTTTGAAATGCTGCGCGAGCGTTGTCTCGTAGGGCAGGTGGCGGTTGGCCACGAGCCACAGCGCGCCCGCCGGTTTCAGCATCATGGCGGCGGCGGCGATGAAGGCGCGCCCGATGCCGGGATCGGCGTTGCGCCCGGTGTGGAAGGGCGGGTTCATGATCACGGTGTTGGCGGGCGTGTCGGGGCGCCACGCGGTGGCGTCGGCCCAGTGGAAATGTGCGCGCGCATCGGTGATGTTGGTGCGCGCGCAGTCGAGCGCGTCATGATCGGCCTCGACGAGGTCGAGATGCTCGATGCTGTCACGCGAGAGCGCGCGGGCAGAGAGGTAGCCCCAGCCGGCCCCGAGGTCGATCACGCGGGCCCCGAGGGTGGCGGGCAGGGTGTCGGCCAGCGCGCGCGAGCCCGGGTCGATCCCGTCGGCGGAGAAGCTGCCCGGCGTGGTGATGAACCCGCCCTCGATCGTGCGCGGCCCCTGGGGCTGCCAGTCCGAGAGGTCGGCGCCGGGGGCGAGGATGAAGAGCTTGCCGTGGGCCTTGGACAGTGGCGCGCCGGGGGTGGCGCGGGCGTGCGTGCGCAGGGCGCGCAGCATCGATTCGATCCCGTCGGTCTTGTCCCCGTCGATGATCACCGGCCCGTCGGTGCAGGCGGCGGCCTGCGCCACCATGGCCTGCGCCAGCGCCCGGGCGCGGGGCATGCACACGAGGGCGGCGGCGTAGCGGCCCGAGGACGCGGTGGCGCGGTCGAACCCCTGCGCGCTGAAATAATCGAAATCGGGGCGCAGCGTGGTGATGACCTGCACCCGGTCGTGCGGCAGGGCGGAGAGGTCCGCGCCCGCGCGCGGCCCGAACACGGCGATGCGTCCGGCCCCGGGCAGGGTGACATGGCCGCCCCCGAGGGCAAGCGTCAGGCGGGTGGCGAGGCCCACGCTATTCCTTTTCCATCGTGCATTGCAGCGGGTGCTGGTGGCGGCGGGCGAAATCCATCACCTGCGCAACCTTGGTTTCTGCGATCTCGTGGCTGAACACACCGACGACGGCCACCCCCTTCTTGTGGACGGTGAGCATGATCTCGAACGCCTGCGCGTGGGACATGCCGAAGAACCGTTCGAGCACCGCGACGACGAATTCCATTGGCGTGTAATCATCGTTGAGCAGCAGCACCTTGTAGAGCGGCGGGCGTTTGGTCTTGGCACGGGTCTTGGTGACGACCGCGCTGTCGGGGTCGTCGTCGTCGGAACCGGTCATGGTGGTGATCGGGACGTGTGCTGACATGCTGCGCGCTCTTGGCCGTAAGGGTTGGGTCGGTTGCGTATCGGAGGCATTCGCGCCTCGGCCCTTCTATATAACCGATGGCAGCCCCGAGAAAAGGGGGGTGCGCCAGTGCGGCTCAATTCGCCGAAGTGCTGCGTCCGGCGATGAGCGCGGTAAGTTCGTCCGCTGCCGCGGTGACCGCCGCGCCGAAGGCGGGAAGCCGGTCGTCGGAAAAGCGCGAGGACGGCCCCGAGATCGAGATGCCGGCGCAGGGCTCGCCGCGCCCGTCGAGGATGGCGGCGCCGATGCAGGACATGCCCTCGTAGCGCTCGTCCCGGTCGAAGGACCATCCGCGCGCGCGGGTGGCGTCGAGATCGGCCATGAGGCTGGCGAGACTGACATGGGTGCGCGCGGTAAAGCCGGTGAGCCCGGTGGTGGGCAGCAGGCGGGCGCGGCGATCCTCGGGGAGGGCGGCGAGGATCGCCTTGCCGGTGCCCGAGGCGTGCATCGGCGTGCGCGAGCCGGGCGGAAAGAAGGCGCGGATCGGGTTTCCGGTCTCGATCTGGCCGATGAATACCACCTCGGAGCCGTCGGGCACGGCGAGGTTGGCGGTCTCGCCGGTTTCCTCCATCAGCCGCCGCATCACCGGGCGGCCCATGTCGGCGAGGCCCGCGCGCTTGAGGTAGGCGACGCCGGTGCGGTACGCTTCCAGCCCCACGGACCAGTCCTGCCGCTCTTCGTCGAAGCGGACAAAATCGCGCCCTTGCAGGGTGGTCAGGATGCGGTGGGTGGTGGCAGGCGGAATGTCGAGCGCGCGGGCGAGGTCGGTCAGGCTGGCGCCGTCGCGGCGTGCCACCTCGGCGAGCAGGCCGAGCGCGCGGTCGAGCGCCTGAAGCGTGCCGGTGCTCTTGTCGGTGAAGGCCGAGCGGGGGCGGCCGCGGGGGCGGGGGGATTTGGTCATGGGCGGCGGCGTGCAAGCACGCCTCGATTCCGCGCAGACGAGATACGTTCGTTGGCCTTGAGGTTCATGACTGTTCTCGGCTTGTCGTCGCGTTCGCGATGAGCATAGGAATAATGAAAAATATTTCCAACAACTTTCCTATTTGTGGAGTTGAAAAATTGAAAGTTTATTAAATTCAGATAATTACAAATTTCCTAGTGTAAATGAAAAAGTTTTTCAGAAAAATTGCAATTCGGCACCCTTCGCGCCATTATGGCCTATCGCTAGGAGGACAGTGCCATGTCAGACCAGAACCCGGTTTTCATTCCCGGCCCGACCAACATCCCCGACCGGCTGCGCCGCGCCATGCAGGTGCAGACGATGGACCACCGCTCGCCCGCCTTCGCGGCGGCGCTGGCCCCCGTGCGGGAGGGCTGCAAGCGGGTGTTCGGCACGCAGGATGGAGAGATCGTGATCTTTCCCGCATCGGGCACCGGCGGCTGGGAAGCCGCGATCACCAACACGCTGAGCCCCGGCGACACGGTGCTGGTGGCGCGCTACGGCATGTTCAGCCATCGCTGGATCGACATGTGCCAGCGCCACGGGCTGGACGTTCGGATCATCGAGTGCCCGTGGGGCAGCGGCGCGCCTGTCGAGCGCTTTGCCGAGGCGCTGCGCGCGGACGAAGGCCACGAGATCAAGGCCGTGCTGGTCACCCATAACGAGACCGCGACCGGCGTCAAATCCGATATCGCTGCGGTGCGCGCGGCGATGGACGGGGCGGGGCACCCGGCGCTGTTGATGGTGGATTGCGTGAGTTCATTGGCCTCGATGCCGTTCGAGATGGACGGCTGGGGCGTGGACCTGGCCGTGTCGGGCTCGCAAAAAGGGTTCATGCTGATGACCGGCATGGCCATCGTGGCGGTGAGCCCCAAGGCGCTGAAGGCCGTGGAGAGCGCGACGCTGCCGCGCACCTATTTCGATTTCCGTGACATGCTGGGGGCTTATGCCAGCGGCGGTTTTCCCTACACGCCGCCGTTGCAGTTGATCTTTGGCATGGATGAAAGCCTGAAGATGCTGTTCGAGGAGGGGCTGGAGAATGTCTATGCCCGCCACACCCGGCTGGCCGAGGGGGTGCGGCGCGCGGTAGCGGCTTGGGGGCTGCGGCTCGTGGCGCAATCGCCTGATCTCTATTCGGATACGGTGAGCGCCATCTACGTGCCCGATGGATTTGACAGCAACGCGCTGGTGAACCACGCTTTTGCCACCTACGGGATGAGCTTTGGCGTGGGCCTGGGCGAGATGAACGGCCGCGCCTTTCGCATCGGCCACCTGGGCAGCCTGACGGATGCGATGGTGCTGTCGGGGCTGGCCACGATCGAGATGGCGATGGCCGACCTGGACTATCCGATCACGCTGGGCAGCGGGGTGGCGGCCGCGCAGGCGCATTACCGTGCGACCGCGGGCGCGCAGCGCTCGCGGGCCGCTTGAAAAAGGAGACCGACATGCTGGACCACAAGGAGCGCACCGCCGCCGATCTGACGATCGACGATGTGACGGCCGCGCGCGAGCGGATCGCGCCCTATATCCACCGCACGCCGGTGCTGACCTCGTCGTTTCTCAACGAATTGACGGGGGCTGACCTGCATTTCAAATGCGAGAACTTCCAGAAGGCGGGCGCGTTCAAGGTGCGTGGTGCATCGAACGCGGTGTTCGGCCTGTCGGACGCGCAGGCGGCGCGCGGGGTGGCCACGCATTCGAGCGGCAATCATGCCCTCAGCCTCAGCTATGCCGCCGGGCGACGGGGCATCCCGTGCTACGTTGTGATGCCGCGCACCGCGCCGCAGGCCAAGAAGGACGCCGTGCGCGGCTATGGCGGGATCATCACCGAATGCGAGCCCTCGACCACCAGCCGCGAGGAAGTCTTCGCCCGCGTACAGGAAGAGACGGGGGCGGAATTCGTGCATCCCTACAACGACCCGCGGGTGATCGCGGGGCAGGCGACGTGCTCGGCCGAGCTGATCGAGCAGGTCGAGGGGCTGGACGCGGTGATCGCGCCCATCGGTGGCGGCGGCATGGTGTCGGGCTGTTGCCTGACGCTGTCGAACCTTGCGCCCGATGTGCAGATCTACGCCGCCGAGCCGGAGCAGGCGGACGACGCCTATCGCAGCTTCAAGGCGGGGCACATCATCGCCGATGACGCGCCGGATACGGTGGCCGACGGGCTGAAGGTGCCGCTGAAGGACAACACCTGGCATTTCGTGAGCCGTCACGTCACCGACATCCTGACCGCGAGCGAGGACGAAATCATCGACGCGATGAAGCTGACATGGGCGCGGATGAAGATCGTGATGGAGGCAAGCTGCGCGGTGCCGCTGGCGACGATCCTGAAGAACCGCGAGGTATTCGCGGGCCGTCGCGTGGGCGTCATCATCACCGGCGGCAATGTCGATCTCGACCGCCTGCCCTGGATCAAGTGAGCGGAGGCCGGGCGCGGCCCGGGCCACAAGCATAACCGGAGGATACCAATGAAAGACGCGATCAATCTCGACGATTTCGAAGTGGGCTTTGACATCCCGGCCCTGCCGGGCATGAGTGAGGCCGATATCCAGACGCCCTGCCTCGTGCTCGATCTGGACGCGCTGGAACGCAACATCAAGAAGATGGGCGACTGGGCCCGCGCGCATGGCGTGCGGCACCGGGTGCATGGCAAGATGCACAAATCGGTGGACGTGGCGAAGCTACAGGAAAGCCTCGGCGGTGCCTGCGGTGTCTGCTGTCAGAAGGTGAGCGAGGCGGAGGTGTTCGCCCGCGGCGGGATCAAGGATGTGCTGGTGTCCAACCAGGTGCGCGACGCGGCCAAGATCGACCGCCTGGCGCGGATGCCGAAGCTGGGCGCGCGCACGATCTGCTGCGTGGACGACCTGGCCAACGTGGCCGACCTGTCGGCGGCGGCGCAAAAGCACGGGACGCAGATCGAGTGCCTGGTGGAAATCGACTGCGGTGCCGGGCGCTGCGGTGTGACCACGACACCGGAAGTGGTGGAAATCGCCAAGGCGATCGACGCGGCGCCGGGCCTCAAGTTCGCGGGCATTCAGGCCTACCAGGGCGCGATGCAGCACATGGACAAGTACGAGGACCGCAAGGCCAAGATCGACGTGGCCGTGGCGCAGGTGCGCGATGCCGTCGAGGGGCTGAAGGCCGAGGGGCTGGAGTGCGACATCGTCGGCGGTGGCGGCACCGGCAGCTATTATTTCGAGGGCAATTCAGGGGTGTATAACGAGCTTCAGTGCGGCTCTTATGCCTTTATGGATGCCGACTATGGCCGCATCCTGGACAAGGACGGCAACCGCATCGACCAGGGCGAGTGGGAGAACGCGCTGTTCATCCTGACGAGTGTCATGAGCCATGCCAAGGCGGACAAGGCGATCGTCGATGCGGGGCTCAAGGCGCAGTCGGTGGACTCGGGCCTGCCGGTGATCTTTGGTCGCGATGATGTGGAATACGTCAAGTGCTCGGACGAGCATGGCGTGGTGGCGGACCCGCAGGGTGTGCTGAAGGTCAACGACAAGCTGCGGCTGGTGCCCGGCCATTGCGACCCGACCTGCAATGTCCATGACTGGTACGTGGGCGTGCGCGGCGGCAAGGTGGAAACCGTCTGGCCGGTCTCGGCCCGTGGCCGCGCGTATTGAGGGGCGGCATGATGGACAGCCAGATCGAGACCCAGGGCATCGTCATCGTTGGCGAGGATATCTGCGAGCAGGTCATCAGCCGCGCCGATGCGTTTGCGGCGGTGGAGCAGGTCTTTGCCGCGATGGCGCGCGGGGACGCCTATAACTTTCCCGTGGTGCGCGAGGCGATCGGGCACGCGGATGCGCTCTATGGCTTCAAGAGCGGGTTTGACCGGGCCGGGTTGGTGCTTGGCCTAAAGGCCGGGGGCTACTGGCCGGGCAATGCCGCGAAGGGGCTGACCAACCACCAATCCACGGTGTGCCTGTTCGATCCCGATACCGGGCGGCTGTCGGCGCTGGTGGGGGGCAATTACCTCACCGCGCTGCGCACCGCGGCGTCCTCGTCGGTGTCGATCGCGCACCTGGCGCGCAAGGATGCGCGCGTGCTGGGCATGGTCGGTGCGGGGCATCAATCCACCTTCCAGTTGCGCGCTGCCGCAGAACAGCGCGATTTCGAGAAGGTGGTGGCGTGGAACCCGCATCCCGAGATGCTGCCGCGTCTTCAGGCGGTGGCCGATGAACTGGGCCTGGCGTTCGAGGGGGTGAGCCCGGAGGAGCTGGGCGCGCAGGCGGATGTCATCATCACCATCACCAGCGCGTTTGAGCCGCTCATCATGGCGGACTGGATCCGGCCCGGCACGCATATCGCCTGCATGGGCACCGACACCAAGGGCAAGCAGGAGGTGGACCCCGCGCTACTGGCCCGCGCCCGCGTCTTTACCGACGAGGTGGCGCAATCGGTGAGCATTGGCGAGGCACAGCACGCGGTGGCGCAGGGGCTGATCGGCGAGGGCGACATCACGCCTGTCGGCGCGGTCATCAACGGCGATCATGCCGGGCGCGATTCGCAGGATGCGATCACGCTGTTCGACGGCACCGGTGTCGGCTTGCAGGACCTGGCCGTGGCGTCGGTCGCCGCAAGGCTGGCGCGGGAGCGGGGGCTGGGAGAGGTCGTGCGGCTAGGCTGAGGCGGTTCAGGCGCCGTCTTGCCCCGGCACGAGGCACAGCTTTTCGAGCCGGGGGCGATACTTGCGGCTTACAGGCACGCGGTCGCCATTGGCGAGCGTGACGTGGAGCTTGCCCCCCTCGGTCGTATGGCCGGTGACTGCCGCGCGGGCCACCCAATGCGAACGGTGGGTGCACAGCCCGTCGACCGGCTCCATCTCGTCGATGGCGTCCGACAGCCGCAGGCGCAGCGTGGTGGCACCATGATCGGTGACCACCTCGACGGTATGATCGCGACCCGTCAGGCGCAGAACGCTGGCCTCTTGCAAGGATTCGGGGAGGCGGCGTATCAGGCGCGGGCGCGGCGGGTCGGGCGCGCGATCGATCCCGGTCAGTTGCCGCCGCAGGAAGAAGATCGGCGCGACGAAAATCCCGGTGTTGAGCCAGATCGAGGTGATGGCGAGATCGGCCTGGGTGAGCACCGGATCGAGCCCCGCGCGCAGCATGTAGATGAGCGGCGCGAGCAGGGTGGTGATGACGAGCGATGCCTTGAGGTCGATCCAGAGCGGGTGCCAGCCCCGGCAGACGGTCAGGAAGGTCGCGCTCACGACTGCGCCGATGCCGAGGCCGGAGGTGACGATCGTGCCCCAGTAGACCACCCGCAGCCCGAATCCCATGGTCTGGAAAGTCCCGAACGGCCCTGCCACCACCGCCACGAGGCAGCCGATCAGCCAGATCGAGATCGTGATGCGGGAGGTAAATGCGGCGGCGACCTCGGACATGTGCCGTTGGAACTCGGACCAGATCAACTCGATACCTTTGGCAGTTCGTGCATAGCGTGTATCTAGCAGGCGAATTTCAGGAGGCCAAGCTTGCGTTGGAGACGAATGGTCGCAAGGATGCGGTTCTGGACGGGAGAACATCATGAACAAGGACGCCGCGCTCTCTCCGCAGGTGACGACGCGCATCCACGAGAGCTTTGCCGCGCAGGCGATGATGGCGACGCTGGGCGCGCGGTTGGTTGACGTGGGCCCGGGGCGGGTGAGGATCGAGGCGCCGATCCTGCCGGGCAGCCGTCAGCAGCACGGTTTCGCCCATGCCGGGCTGAGCTTTGCCATCGGCGACAGCGCAGCGGGCTATGCCGCGCTGAGCGTGATGCCCGAGGGCTACGAGGTGCTGACCACGGAGATGAAGATTCACCTGCTCGCGCCGGCGAAGGGCGAGTTGCTGGTGGCCGAGGGGCGGGTGCTGCGGCCGGGGCGGCGGCTGGTGATCGTGGAGGCGGATATCCACGCGCTGGAGGACGGGCGCGAGGCGCATGTCGCGCGGCTGATGGGGACGATGATCCCGCTCGCGCCGTGAGACGGGGGATTGGCCCGGAGAGGGGGGGCGTCCGTCGAACCCGGTGCCTTTGGTGCGACGGGGCGTGCTGGCGGCGCGTGAACGCCCTGATCCGGGATGGCGCTCAGCCATCGGCGCGGCGTGCCACGAGGTCGAACGATACCTCCACGTCGAAGCCAAGCTGTCCTGGGTCCTGCGCGCCTTCGCCGATCCCGAAATCGCGCCGGTCCACAATCAGCCCCCCCGAGGCGCGGGCGGTGTCATCCTCGATGTCGAGGGTGAACGGCATCTCGACCGGTACGGTCTGGCCCTTGATGGTGAGCGTGCCGCGCGCGACGTGGCCGTCGCGCTGGGCGATGAGATCGGCGGCGAAGGTGGCGGTGGGGTGCGCGTCGGCGTTGAAGAAATCGCGGCCCATCGCCTGTTTGGTCACCGAGCCGAGTATGAGCGACGGGATCGCCACCACAACCTCTACCGTGCCGTGGCGGCCCTCGGCATCGGCGGTCTCGGCATAGGCGATATCGGCGGTCCACTCGGCGAAGCTGCCCGTGACCTGCGATCCCATCTGCCGGATCGCGATTTCGAGGCTGCCCTCCTGTACCTGCCAGTCGCTTTCCACTGCGGTGAGCGCGGGGGCAGCGCCGACGCCGGGTTTCTCGAACCAGCCGAGGGCACCTGCGCCGCCCACAACGCCGGCCCAGACCGCGAGCGCGGCGACCAGCGGCAGCGTGTGCCCGGGCTGGTGCGCGGTGGGCTGGGCCGGGATATCCCCGGGCAGCATCCGGCGCAGCGTGGCGTCGCCGTCGACGATGTGATGCTTGAGCGCGCCTGCCACATGCGCGGCGAGCGACGCTGCGAGCACGAGGATGAACAGGAAGTGCAGCGTGGAAGCGATTTCCGAGACCGCTTCGGATTTGGGTACGAAGGGCAGGTCCTGTCCGAACGGCCACCAGATCGGTGCGAAGCCCGTGGTGGCCGCGTGATACACCCAGCCTGAAAGTGGCACTGCAACGAGCGAGCCGTAGAGCAGCCAGTGGACCGTCTCGGCGGCCCATGCCTCTAGCGGGCGGTGGCCGTTCAGCAGCCCCGGCTTGGTTTGCGTCAGCGCCCAGAGGATGCGCGCCAGCGCCACGAAGAAGACCGTCACGCCAGTGGTCTTGTGGATCGAGAAGAGGAGCGCCGCGCGCGCCACCTGTGCCTCGGTGCCGCCTGTCGTGGCGATTTCTTCGGCCATCTGCGCGGCAAACCAGCCCAGCGGCAGGTTGGTGAGGATCAACAGCGCCGTCAGCCAGTGAAAAGACTTGGTGATGGCGCCGTATGTCGTGGCGGAACTGGTGATCGGCATGGGGTGATCCTCTTGCGGTTGCGCGCCAATCTAGCGATCGCCGTGCCCCCGTCCATCGCCGCCTGCGCACAGGTTGCGTGCGGCTGGGCACGCGCGGGCTTTGGCGTTGCCACGCGCGGCGCGGCGATGTATCGGGGGGCGATTTTTCACGGGGAGGTGAACAGATGAGCCTGGCATTCGTATTTCCGGGGCAGGGCGCACAGGTGATTGGCATGGGGCGCGATCTCGCCGCTGCCTATCCGGCGGCGCAGGCCGTGTTCGACGAGGTGGACGAGGCGCTGGGAGAGAAGCTGTCGGCGCTGGTCTGGGAGGGCGAGCAGGACGCGCTGACGCTCACGCAGAACGCGCAGCCCGCGCTGATGGCCACCTCGCTCGCCGCGATGCGCGCGCTCGAGGCCGAGGGGGTGACCCCCGGTGCCGCCGCCTTCGTCGCCGGGCACTCGCTGGGGGAATATTCCGCGCTCGCCGCCGCGGGCGCGCTGGGCGTGGCCGATTGCGCGCGGCTGCTGCGCATCCGCGGCCGCGCCATGCAGGAGGCGGTGCCGGTTGGCGTGGGCGCGATGGCCGCCCTGCTGGGGCTCGATTTCGACACCGCGCGCGCGGTGGCCGAGGAGGCGGCGCAGGGCGAGGTCTGCCAGGCTGCCAACGACAACGACCCGGGGCAGGTCGTGGTCTCTGGCCACAAGGCGGCGGTGGAACGCGCGGTGGAGATCGCCAAGGCCAGAGGCGCGAAGCGCGCGGTGCTATTGCCGGTGAGCGCGCCGTTTCATTGCGCGCTGATGCAGCCCGCTGCCGACGCGATGGCCGCCGCGCTGGCCGAGGTCGAGATCACCGCCCCCGCCGTGCCACTGGTGGCCAATGTGCGGGCACGCGCGGTCACCGACCCGGCGGAAATCCGCGCGCTGCTGGTCGAGCAGGTCACCGGCTCTGTGCGCTGGCGCGAATCGGTGCAATTCATGGGCGGCGCGGGTGTGACCGGGATTTGGGAGATCGGTGCGGGCAAGGCGCTATCGGGTATGGTGCGTCGCATCGACCGCGCCATCGCCTGCCGCGCCATCGCCACGCCTGCAGAGGCGCAGGACGCCGCCGCGTCGCTCGGCTGAGCCGCGCATCACAGTTTGGAGAGGTCATCATGTTCGATCTGACGGGAAAATCCGCGCTTATCACCGGCGCGTCGGGCGGTATCGGGGCCGCCATCGCGCGGGCGCTGCACGGGGCGGGGGCCAGTGTGGGGCTGTCGGGCACGCGCACGGCCCCGCTCGAGGCGCTGGCCGAAGAGCTGGGCGCGCGCGCGCATGTGCTGCCGTGCAACCTTGGCGATGCGGAGGCGGTCGAGGCGCTGCCCAAGCAGGCCGTTGCCGAGATGGGCAGCCTCGACATCCTGGTGAACAATGCCGGGATCACCCGCGACCAGCTGTTCATGCGGATGTCGGACGATGACTGGTCCGAGGTGCTGAACGTCAACCTTACCTCGGCGATGCGGCTGTGCCGGGCCGCCGTGCGCCCGATGATGAAGGCGCGCTGGGGCCGGATCGTCAATATCGGCTCGGTCGTGGGGTCGATCGGCAACCCGGGCCAAGTGAACTATTCCGCTGCCAAGGCGGGGCTGGAGGGCATGACCAAGTCGATCGCCCACGAGGTGGCCACCCGCGGAATTACCGCCAACGTGGTGTCGCCGGGGTTCATCGCGACGCCGATGACCGACAAGCTAACCGACGATCAGAAGGCCGCGCTATTTGCCAAGATCCCGGCCGGGCGCATGGGCACGCCCGAGGAGGTCGCCACAGCCGCGCTCTACCTCGCGAGCCCGGGGGCGGGCTATGTCACCGGCACCGTGCTGCACGTCAATGGCGGGCTGGCGATGATCTGAGGCGGGCGGGTTTTCGCCTTTGCCGGGTGCGGTGAAATCATTTGCCATTGCCCTCACCTGTGCTATAGGCCACGCAGCTTTTCCGGGGGAGGCGCGGTTTCCCCCGGTGGCCTGACCGCATCCCCATGGATCGCACCGGCAGGCAGCGCCGCCCGCGACGGGCATCATCGACAGCCATCCCCGAGGGGGCTGGGGCAGACCAAGGGGCGGAGACGCCCGACACAGAATGAGGAACGAGACATGAGCGATATCGCTGACCGCGTGAAGAAGATCGTGGTGGAACATCTGGGCGTCGAGGAAGACAAGGTCGTGGACAAGGCGTCCTTCATCGACGATCTGGGCGCAGACAGTCTCGACACGGTCGAACTGGTGATGGCGTTCGAAGAGGAATTCGGCATCGAGATCCCCGACGACGCGGCCGACACCATTCAGACGGTCGGCGACGCGGTGAAATTCATCACCGAAGCATCCTGAACCATAGCCGCTTGCGGCGCGCCTGGGGGCCCTGCCGGATGGCGGGGCCTTTCGCGTTTCGGACAGGGGGCGCTGCCCCCGTCGCGCCGTGGGCGCGACTCCCCCGGAATATTTCGGGCAAGGTGAAGCCGCAGGATGCGGGCACGGCGGGAAATGGTGCTATCATGCCGGTATGAGACCAGCGGCGCGCGGGCGAAACGGGCTATGAAATGCCTGACCCGGTATGTCTGCCGGTCACTGCTTTGAGGACTTCGGCAATGATCATCTATCCGACTCTGGAACTCATGGACGGCAAATGCGTGAGCCTCACGCGCGGGCGGCTCGACGAACCCGTTCTGTGGCATGTCGATCCGGTCGAAACCGCGCGCGGATTCGCGCGGGCGGGGGCCGAGTGGATGCACCTGACGGACATGGACGGGCTGAAGGGCGGCGACGCCAACAACGCGCTGATCGAGGAGATCATCCGCGCCGCCGGTATCCCCGTTCAGCTTGGCGGCGGCTTTCGCACGCGCGACTCGGTAACCGGCTGGATCGACCGCGGCGCGGGGCGGATCGTGGTCGGCACGCTGGCGGTGCAGGACCCAGATTGCGTGCGCGAACTGGCCAAGTATCACCCCGATCAAATCGTGGTGGCGGTGGATGTCTTCCAGGGGCAGCTGATGACGCATGGTTGGCAAAGCCCGTGTGCGATCAGCGCCGAGGATTTCATCGCCGCTTTCGACAACGTGCCGCTGGCCGCGATCCTGATCACCGATATCGACGCCGATATCGAGGACAGCGACGGCAGCCTCGGGGTGATTTCCGGCCTCGCGTCCAAAACGCGCCACCCGGTGATCGCGCGCGGCACCGTGCGCAGCGTCGATGACGTGGCTCGGCTCAAGTATATTCCCAACATATCCGGCACGCTGATCGGTCGCGCGCTGATGGCGCGCGATATCGATCTGGGCGAGGTACTGACGCTTGCGCGGCCGACCGCCGAGCCGACCGCCGAGTTTCTCTGACGCCGCGAACCGGGTGCGGGCGTGCGCCCGCGCCCTTGCCCCGCCGCCCCAAGCCGGGGTAAGAGCGGCGGGAAGTGAAGCAGTGAAAGGTCAGCATCATGCGGCGTGTCGTTGTCACGGGGCTGGGGCTTGTGACCCCGCTCGCCGATGGGGTCGAGGAAAGCTGGAGCCGTCTTCTGGACGGTCAGTCGGGCGCGGGGACGATCACCCGGTTCGACCCGGCGAACGTCCTTACCAAGTATGCCTGCGAAGTGCCATATGGCGATGGCAGCGATGGCACCTTCGATCCTGACCGCTACATGGAGGCCAAGGAGCGGCGAAAGGTCGATCATTTTATCCTCTTTGGCATGGCCGCCGCGCAGCAGGCCGTGGAGGATGCGGGCTGGACGCCGGAGGATGCAGAAAGCCTCGAGCGTACCGGCGTGATGATGGGGTCGGGGATCGGCGGGCTGCGCTCGATCGAGGAGACCACGCTCATCATCCGCGACAAGGGGGTGCGGCGGGTCTCTCCCTTCTTCATTCCCGGCGCGCTGATCAACCTCATCTCCGGGCAGATCAGCATCCGCTACGGCTTCAAGGGGCCCAACCACTCGGTGGTGACCGCCTGCGCCACCGGTGCCCATGCCATCGGCGACGCCGCGCGGCTCATCATGTTCGGCGATGCCGACGTGATGGTGGCGGGCGGGGCCGAGGCGGCGATCTGCGAGATCGGGATCGCCGGGTTCAACGCCTGCAAGGCGCTCTCGACCAAGCGGGCGGACGACCCCAAGGCCGCGAGCCGCCCGTATGATACCGAGCGCGATGGCTTTGTCATGGGCGAGGGTGCGGGGGCCGTCGTGCTCGAGGAATACGAGCACGCCAAGGCGCGCGGCGCCAAGATCTACGCCGAAATCCTGGGCTATGGCCTGTCGGGTGACGCCTATCACATCACCGCGCCGTCGGAGGATGGCGACGGCGGCCTGCGTGCCATGCGCGCGGCGCTGCGCAATGCCGGGCTGGAGCCTGCGGCGGTGGATTACGTCAACGCGCACGGCACCTCGACCATGGCTGACACGATCGAATTGAAGGCGGTCGAGACGCTATTGGGCGACGCGGCGGGCAAGGCCACGATGAGTTCGACGAAATCCGCCACCGGCCACCTGCTTGGCGCGGCGGGCGCGATCGAGGCGATCTTCTCGATTCTCGCGGTGCGTGATCAGGTGGCCCCGCCGACGATCAACCTCGACAATCCGGCGGCGGCGACACCGATTGATCTGGCTCCCAATGCCAAGCGCGAGCGCCGGATCGACGTGGCGCTGTCCAACAGCTTTGGCTTTGGCGGCACCAATGCCGCGCTGCTGGTGGGGAAACCGCGCTGATGTGGCGCCACATCGCTTCGAACTTGCTGACACTGCTGGTGGTGATGGTGTTCCTGCTGGGGGGGATCATTCTGTGGGGACAGTCGCAATACACCGCGACCGGACCCCTGAAAGATGCGATCTGCCTGCGCGTGCCGCCCGGCACCACCATGCGCGGCGTGTCGCGCGACCTCGAGGCCGAGGGCGCGGTGACAAGCGGCACGATCTTTCGCGTGGGCGCCGATTACGCGGGGCGCGAGGACGACCTGAAGGCCGGAAGCTGGCTCATCCCCGAGGGTGCGAGCATGGCCGAGATTACCGACCTTGTAACCCGGGGCGGGGCGAGCACCTGCGGAACCGAGGTGGTCTGGCGCATCGGCGTGACGGATACCGAGACGCTGGTGCGCGTACTTGACCCGGCGACCGCCGAATTCGTCGAGCGCGCACGCTTCGATCCGGCGCAGGAGGAGGCCCTACCCGACATATACGTGACCATGCGCGACCGCGCCGATACCCGCTATCGGATCGCCTTTGCCGAGGGCATCACGAGCTGGCAGGCAGTGGAAGGGCTGAAAGCCGTGGACGTGCTGACGGGCGAGGTGGCGGAGGTGCCGGCCGAGGGCAGCCTGGCCCCGGACAGTTACGAGGTGAGCGCGGGCGACACGCGCGAAAGCGTGATCGCGCGAATGACGCAGGCGCAGGAGGCGATCCTTGCCGCCGCGTGGGAGGGACGCGCCGACGGGCTGCCGCTGGAGAGCGCCGAGGAGGCGCTGATCCTCGCGTCGATCATCGAGAAGGAGACCGCGGTCGCGGATGAGCGTGGCCGCGTGGCGAGCGTGTTTGTCAACCGGCTGCGGCGGGGGATGCGATTGCAGACCGACCCGACGGTGATTTACGGCATTACCGAGGGCCGCGGCGTGCTGGGACGGGGCATCCGGCAGAGCGAGCTGCGCGGCGAGACGCCTTGGAACACTTACGTGATCGACGGGTTGCCACCCACGCCGATCGCCAATCCTGGCCGCGCCAGCATCGAGGCAGCGGTAAATCCGGCAGACACCGAATACGTCTATTTCGTCGCCGATGGCAGCGGCGGTCACGCCTTTGCCGAGACGCTGGCCGAGCATAACCGCAACGTCGCTCGCTGGCGCGAGATCGAGGCCGAGCGCACGGAGAACTAGCGTATCAAAGGGTAGTGCCGGAACGCGCGGCGCGTGTCGCGCAGAGGGCGCGTGTTTGCCGTGACCGATGTCGTGTGTCGGGGCTTCTTCGTCCCCGTTCAGACAGCGGCGGTGTTGCGGTTGGCGGGCTTGGTGGCCTGGTGGCGTCCGGCATTGGCGTCGATGAAGTCGAGCACTAGCGGGCGGATGTTGTTGCGCCAGGACCGGCCCGCGAAAATGCCGTAGTGGCCGGCCTCGGGTTCGAGATAGCTGGCTTTCATGCTGTTGGGCAGCCCGGTGCACAGATCGAGCGCGGCGACGCACTGGCCGGGGGCCGAGATATCGTCCTTGCCGCCCTCGACGGTCTTGACCGCGACATCGGTGATCTTGCCGATATCGACGTGGTGGCCGTTCACGGTGAACCGGTTCTGCGCGATCTCCAGCCCCTTGAAGATGCGCTCGACGGTGGACAGGTAGAATTCAGCGGTCATGTCCATCACCGAGAGATACTCGTCGTAGAAGCGGTTATGGGGGTCGTTATCGCTGGCATCACCCTGCGCCACGCGCAGGATCTGGTCGGTGAAGGCCTTGGCGTGGCGCTCTGAGTTCATGGAGATGAAGGAGGCAAGTTGCAGAAGGCCCGGATAGACCTGCCGCCCGACACCCTTGTAGAGGAAACCGACGCGCTGGATCATCAGCTCTTCGAGCTGGCCCATGGTCACGCGGCGACCGAAATCGGTGACGTCGGTGGCGGCGGCGTCGGGATCGACCGGCCCGCCGATGAGCGTCAGGGTGCGTGGCTGTGCCTCGGGCTCGATCTCGGCGAGGTAGGCGGTGGCGGCGAGCGCCAGCGGGGCGGGCTGGCAGACCGCGATCACGTTGATCTCGGGGCCCAGCTCCTTCATGAAATCGACAAGGTAGAGCGTGTAGTCCTCGATATCGAACTTGCCCTCGGACACCGGGATGTCGCGCGCATTATGCCAGTCGGTGACATAGACCTCGCAATTGACGATCAGCGATTTGACGGTCGAGCGCAGCAGCGTGGCGTAGTGGCCAGACATGGGCGCCACCAAGAGCACCTTGCGCGGCTGTTCGGCGCGGCCCGAGACGTTGAAATGGATGAGATCGCCGAACGGGCGCGACACCACCGTTTCGATGTTGACGAGGTGGTCCCTGCCGTCCTCGCAGGTGAAGGTGCGGATGCCCCAGTCGGGCTTGGCCACCATGCGCTCGAAGGTGCGTTCGGTGACCTGTCCCCAAGCCGACATCCATTGAAAGGCGGGGTTTGGCAACATGCTGAAAAGCGGATAGGATGCGAAGGAGAGGGCGGAGGCACCAAACCATTGATTGGCGTTGCGGAAAGATTCCATCAGGTCGTAGGTGGACATCTGGCGCATTGTCTTCTCCTTTCGCGGGAAGCTGAGGGCGATCGACGCGGGCAGCTTCGCATTTGCGAAACGGTATGCTGCATGGCAGAAATTGTTAAGGGGAAATGTTCAAAATGACAACGCAAGACGATGTCGCAGGCGCAAACATCGAGAAACTCAATGAAAATCTTGCGAAGGTCGAACAGTTGTCGCAGCGGTTGATCCAGGCATTGGCCGCCCGAAACCCCGCGAATCCCACGCTGAACACCCCGTCGCAGGAGCTTTTCACCACGGCCGCGACCTCCTACTGGACCGAGATGCTGGAGAATCCCGGCAAGCTCTACGAGCAGCAGCTCGACTACTGGGGCAAGTCCGTGCGCCATTTCCTCGACGCGCAGCAGACGATGCTGCGCGGCGGTGACGAGGACGAGGCGGAGGATGCGCCCGACCCGCTCGCCGGGGACAAGCGGTTCGCCAATCCGCTGTGGGACAGCCATCCGTATTTCAAATACGTCAAGCGGCAATACGCGCTCAACACGCAGGCGATCGAGAAGGCGCTTGCGGAGATCGACGAGAACCTGCCGGACAAGGACCGCAAGCGGCTCGGTTATTTCGCGCACCAGATCATCGACTTGATGTCGCCTACCAATTTCCTCGGCACCAACCCCGACGCGCTGGAACGCGCGCTGGAGACCGAGGGCGAGAGCCTGGTGAAGGGTCTGGAGAACCTGATCGCCGACCTGGAGGCCAACGATGGCGAGATGGTTGTGCGGCTGGCTGACGACAAGGCGTTCGAGCTGGGCGAGAATATCGCCACCACGCCGGGCGAGGTGGTCTATCGCAACCGGATGATGGAGCTGATCCAGTACGCGCCCGCGACCGAGGAGGTCCACGCCACGCCGCTGGTGATCTTTCCGCCGTGGATCAACAAGTTCTACATCATGGATCTCAAGCCCGAGAACAGCCTGATTAAGTGGATCACCGAGCAGGGCTACACGTTGTTCGTGGTGAGCTGGGTCAATGCCGATGCCAGCCATGCCGAGGTGGGCCTCGAGGAGTATATCGAGGAGGGCTACCTGACCGCGATTCGCGAGATCAAGGCGATTACCGGCGAGAAACAGGTCAACGCCGTGGGCTACTGCATCGCGGGGACCACGCTACACCTCGCGCTGTCGCTGATGGCCAAGCGCGGCGACAAGTCGGTGAAATCGGCCACGTTCTTTACCGCGCTCACGGATTTTGCCGAGCAGGGGGAATTCACCCCGTTCCTGCAGGACGATTTCATTGACGGGATCGAGGTGGAGGTAAACGCGCAGGGTGTACTGCGCTCCTTCATCATGGGGCGGACCATGTCGTTCCTGCGCTCGCGCGACCTGATCTATCAGCCCGCGGTGCGCAAATACATGATGGGCGAGGCGCCGCCCGCGTTTGACCTGCTCTACTGGAACGGCGACGGGGCCAACCTGCCGGGCCGGATGACGATGCAGTACCTGCGGGGCCTGTGCCAGCGCAACGAATTCGTCGAGGACGGATTCGAGATGTGCGGCGAGCGGCTGCATATCCGCGACGTGAAAATCCCACTGATGTCCGTGACCTGCGAGACCGACCACATCGCTGCGTGGAAGGATTGCTATCGTGGTTTTCAGCAGACCGGATCGAAGAACCGCACCTTTATCGTCTCGGAATCGGGCCATATCGCCGGGATCGTCAACCCGCCCGCCAAGAAGAAATACGGCCATTACACCAATGACGACCTGAGCGGCACGGCGGACGAGTGGATGGCTGGCGCGACGCGGCACGATGGATCGTGGTGGCCGCGCTGGGAGGCGTGGCTGAAGAAACGATCGGGCAAGATGGTCCCGGCGCGCGAGCCTGGCGACGCCGAGCACCCGCCGCTTGCCCCCGCCCCCGGCACCTACGTGCGCAAGAAGGCGACCACCTGACGCGGCGCGAGGCGGCTTTCGCGAATTTTTTGCTGCAGCGCAGAAAAAACTTGAAATGCTGCACTGCAGCAAGTATATCCCTGTCAGTACCAAAGAAGCGGCCCCCCCGCTGTAACCGAAAGGACGAGACAATGACCAAGACCACTGATTTCACCGCGATGTTCAAAGACGTCATGGGCAACTTCCCCGTGGACTCCAAGGCCATGGAAGATACGTTCAAGAGCCAGGCGGCCCTGAACGAGAAGCTGTCGGGCGTTGCCCTGTCGGCTGCCGAGCAGTCGACCGAGATCTCCAACAAGTGGACCAAGGAGACGCTCTCCAAGCTTAGCGAGATGTCGAAAGCCAAGACCGAGCCCGCCGACTACGCCAAGGCCATGACCGATTTCGCGTCGGCCAATGCCGAAGTCGCCGCCGAGCACATGGCTGCCTTCGCCGAAGTGGCCAAGAAGGTGCAGATGGAAACCGTCGAACTGCTGCTCGCCTCGGGCAAGACCATGCAGGAAGACGCCGCTGCCGCCGTCAAGAAGGCCAGCGACGACGTGACCGCAGCCACCAAGAAAGCCGCCACGTCCAAGTAAGGCGCGAGCGAACAGCAGGACGCGTCTCATCCCCTCCCAAGCGGGACGCGCTTTTGCCGGGCGAGCCGAAAGGCTCGCCCTTTCATTTTGCTGCGCCTGCGTCTAAGGTTTGCCGCAGCGCTGCATTCCGCGGGAGGATCCCCCTTGGCCGATACGAATAAACCGCTCCTGATAAAACGCTACGCGAGCCGGCGTCTCTACAATACCGAGACCTCTGATTACGTGACGCTCGAGGATATCGCCGGCTTTATCCGCGAGGGGCGCGAGGTCCAGATCATCGACCTGAAATCCGGTGACGATCTCACGCGGCAATACCTGCTTCAGATCGTCGCCGAGCACGAGAGCCGCGGCGAGAGCGTGCTGCCCATCAACGTGCTCAACGACCTGGTGCGCAGTTATACAACGCAGGCCACCAGCGTGGTGCCGGAATTCCTGGCCGCCAGTTTCGAGATGCTGCGCGACGGGCAGTCCAAGATGCTCGAGAACATGACCAAGGCCAATCCGCTCGCCACGATGCCGGGGATGGAGGCGATGCGCAAGCAGCAGGAGGCCTTCGTCAAGGCGATGACCGGCGGTCTTGGCGGGCTGGGCGGCACCGGGCCGGGCACGAGCCGGGACGAGAACGACGACACCGGCAAGAGCGACCATGCGGACGACGATCTCGACACGATCCGCAAACAGCTTGCCGAGTTGCAGGACAAGCTGTCCAAGCTCGACAAGTAACACGATGGTCGAGAAAAGCGGCCGGATCACGCTCTGGGGTATCGAGGTATTCATGGCCGCCGCCGACGAGCGGTCTATCTCTGCCGCCGCGCGGCGGCTGGGGGCAAGCCCCTCGGCGGTGAGCCAGCAATTGACCAACCTCGAAGGTGCGGTGGGCGCCACGCTGTTGCAACGCAACGCCCGGCCCATCCGCCTCACGCCCGCGGGCGAGATCATGCACCGCCGCGCGCAGGCGATCCTGAACGAGGCGGCGCAGGCGCGGGCAGAGCTGGCGATGTCGCATCTCACCACGCTCACGCGGTTCCGCCTCGGCATGATCGAGGATCTGGAGGCGGACGTGACGCCGCAGCTTCTGACCCACATGGCGGGCGAGTTGAAGGGCTGCCAGTTCCTGCTGGAGACGGGCGCGAGCCATTACCTCTACGATCAGCTCGATGCGCGCGCGCTCGACATCATCGTGTCGGCGCAGCTTGGCGATGGCGCGGACTGGACCGAGGTGCACCCGGTGCTGCGCGAGCGCTTTGTCGTGGTGGCGCCGCGTGGCGCGATCCGGCCGGACCGCGATATCCTGCGCCAGCTCAAGTGGCTGCCGCTCATCCAGTATACGCAGCGCCATTACATGGGACGGCTCATTTCGGCGCATCTGGCGCGCGAGAACCTAAACCTGCCCTACCGGTTCGAGCTCGACAGCTATCACTCGATCCTGGCGCTGGTGGGGCAGGGCACGGGCTGGTCGATCCTGACGCCGCTGGCGCTGATGCGGGCGCGGCGATTCGCCGATCAGATCGACGTGATGGAGCTGCCGCTGGCACCGCTGACGCGCACCATCGCCGTCACCGCGCGCAAGGGGATACTGCAGGACATGCCCGAGACGCTGGCCGCGCGGCTCAAGCCGGTACTGTCCGAAACCATTGTCGCCCCGGCCATCGCGGCGCACCCGTTCCTTGCCGACGGGGTGACGATCCTATGAGCCGCGCCGCGCGGCAAAGAAGCTGGTGAGCAGCGTTTCGGCCTCGATGGCACCGATGCCGTCATAGACCTCTGGCACGTGGTGGCATTGCGGATGCGCGAACACCCGCGCACCGTGCGCCACCCCGCCCGATTTAGGATCATCCGCGCCGTAGCACAGCCGCGCGATTCGCGCGGCGGCGATAGCGGCGGCGCACATGGCGCATGGCTCCAGCGTGACGTAGAGCGCGTGGCCCGGCAGCCGCTCGGACCCGGCCGCGGCGCAGGCCATGCGGATGGCGAGGATCTCGGCATGCGCCGTGGGGTCATTGAGCTCGCGGGTGCGGTTGCCTGCGCGCGCCACCACCGCGCCCGAGGGCGCCACGACCACCGCGCCAACCGGCACCTCGCCGCGCCCGGCGGCGGCCCGCGCCTCGGCAAGCGCGGCCTGCATGTGACCCTGGGACACCATGCGCCGCTTGTGGCGTGCGCATGTCCCTTTCGCAAGCCCCGGCTTTGCGCTATGCGCGCGGGCATGGACAGCAACACCCCCAAGGGCGAACGCATCGCCAAGGTCATCGCCCGCGCAGGCCGTGCCAGCCGCCGCGAGGCCGAGCGCCTGATCGAGGCGGGACGTGTCACGGTAAACGGGCAGAAGATCACCCGCGCCGCGCTCAATGTCACGCCCGCCGACCGCGTGACCGTGGATGGCCGCGCGCTCGACGCGCCAGAGCCGCCACGGCTGTGGCTCTACCACAAGCCGCGTGGCCGCGTGACCACGACGAGCGACGAGCAGGGCCGCGCCACCATCTACGACGACCTGCCCGAGGACATGCCCCGGGTGATGAGCGTGGGCCGGCTCGACCTCAATTCCGAGGGGCTGCTATTGTTGACCAATGACGGCGCGCTCAAGCGGCGGATGGAACTGCCCTCGACCGGCTGGCTGCGCCGCTACCGGGTGCGCGTCAACGGCACGCCCGACGATGCCACGTTCGAGCCGCTGCGGCAGGGGCTCACGCTCGGGGGCGAGCGGTTCCAGCCCATGACCGTGACGCTCGACCGCCAGAAGGGTGCCAACGCCTGGGTGACGGTATCGATTCGCGAGGGCCGCAACCGCGAGGTGCGTCGCGCGATGGAGGCGGTGGGACTGATCGTCAACCGGCTGATCCGGCTCTCTTACGGCCCCTTCCAGCTCGGCAATCTCAAGCCCGGCACGGTGGAGGAAATCCGCCCCCGCGTGCTCCGCGATCAGTTGGGGCTGAAGGACGAGGACGACGGCAAGGACGCCAAGCCCAAATCGAAGGCCAAACCGAAACCGCAGCGCAGCCGCCGCCCGCGCTCCTGATTTCATCTTGCCGCAAGTATCCCGGGGGCGTGGGGGCTGGCCCCCACACCGCGCTCAGAGTTCTATCGCCTCCATCACCTGCGGCTCGATCACGTCGACGCCCGGCAGCGCCTTGACGAGCGCCTCCGCGGATTGTTCGAGCAGCGGGAAGGTGCGGTAATGGCAGGGGATCACCGTATTGAAATCGAAGAAGGTTTTGGCCGCGTAGGCCGCGCGCGCCATGTCCATCGTGAAATGCCCGCCCGCGCAGAGGATGCCGATATCGGGGGCGTGCAGGTCGTTGAAGACCTTCATGTCGGCCATCACGTCGGTGTCGCCCGAGACGTAGATCACGTGGCCCTCGCCCTCGATCATGTAGCCGCATTCGCTGCCCGTCACTCGCGGGCCGTCGGGCGTGGCGATCGAGGTGGAATGGGTGGCGTGGACCATCGTCACGGCAACGCCGCCGAGATCGACGGTGCCGCCCTTGTTGAAGCCGACGGTCTCGATCTTTTCGGCCTCGGCCCAGTGCGACATCAGGTCGAACTGTCCCACCACCGGCACGCCAAGACGCTTGGCGAGCGGCAAGAGGCCGTTGATATGGTCGAAATGGGCGTGGGTGACGAGGATATGGGTGGCGCCCGCGGTGGCTGTCTCGTGTTGGTCCTCGGGCAGCATCGGGTTGCCGTCGAGCCACGGATCGACGAGCAGGATCTGCCCCGCGATCTCGATGCGGAAAGAGCTGTGTCCGAGCCAGGTGATGCGCATGGGGGTCTCCTTCGCTGTTGGTGGGGAAGAGATTAGCAGGCATGGGCCGCAAGGAAAGGGGCCACCGCTTGCCTCTGCCCGCGCGCGCGGGTAAACGCATCCCGACCCGATCATGGAGAGGCGCATGTCGATAGACCTTGAGACCGCCGCCCGCGTGGCCAAGCTCGCGCGGATTCGCGTGGATGAGGACGCGCTGCCCGCGCTGGCGCAGGAATTCAACACCATCCTCGGCTTTATCGAGCAGTTGGGCGAGGTCGATGTCGAGGGGGTAGAGCCGATGACGAGCGTCACGCCCATGCGCCTGAAGCGGCGCGCAGACGAGGTGACCGCGGGCGGGATGCAGGAGCGGATTCTCTCGAACGCGCCGGACGCGCGCGAGGGATTCTTTGCCGTGCCGAAAGTGGTGGAGTGAGCATGTCTGAGCTGAACGCGATGACCATCGCCGGGGCGCGCGACGCGCTGCGCCGTGGCGAAGTGACGAGCCTCGAGCTGACCGACGCCTGTCTCGTTGCCGCTGAGGCGGCGGGGGCGCTCAACGCCTTTGTCCATCCCACCCCCGATCTGGCGCGCGAGCAGGCGCGGGCGGCGGATGCGCGATTGCACGCGGGCGACGCGCCCGCGATGTGCGGCATTCCGCTGGGGATCAAGGATTTGTTCTGCACCAAGGGGGTGCCAAGCCAAGCGGCGAGCCGCATCCTCGACGGCTTTCGCCCGGAATACGAATCGACCGTGACGCAGAATCTCTTTGACGCGGGCGCGGTAATGCTGGGCAAGCTCAACATGGACGAGTTTGCCATGGGCTCGTCGAACGAGACCTCGGCTTACGGCAACGTGGTCAACCCGTGGCGGCGCGGCAATGACGAGGCGCCTCTCACGCCTGGAGGCTCTTCGGGCGGCTCGGCGGCTGCGGTGGCCGCCGATCTGTGCCTTGCCGCGACTGGCACCGATACCGGCGGCTCGATCCGGCAGCCAGCCGCATTCGCGGGGATCACCGGGATCAAGCCGACCTACGGGCGTTGCTCGCGCTGGGGGATCGTGGCCTTTGCCTCGTCGCTCGATCAGGCCGGGCCGATGACCAAGTCGGTGCGCGACGCGGCGATCATGCTCTCTGCCATGTGCGGGCACGACCCGAAGGACAGCACCTCGGCCGATTATCCGGTTCCGGACTTCGAAGCAGCGCTTTCGGGGGATATCCGGGGCAAGGTGATCGGGATTCCTAAAGAGTACCGCATGGACGGCATGCCCGAGGAGATCGAGGCGCTGTGGGCGCGAGGCCGCGAGATGCTGGCCGATGCGGGCGCGGAGATCCGCGACATCTCGCTGCCGCACACGAAATACGCGCTGCCTGCCTATTACGTGATCGCGCCCGCCGAGGCCTCGTCGAACCTCGCGCGGTATGACGGGGTGCGCTATGGCCACCGGGCGAAACTCGCCCAGGGTGACGGCATCACCGAGATGTACGAGAAGACCCGCGCCGAGGGCTTTGGCGCGGAGGTGCAGCGCCGGGTGATGGTGGGGACCTACGTGCTGTCGGCCGGGTTCTACGACGCCTATTACAACCGCGCGCGCAAGGTTCGCACGCTTATCAAGCGCGATTTCGAAGAGGTATTCGCCGCAGGCATCGACGCGATCCTGACGCCGGCCACGCCCTCGGCGGCCTTTGGTCTTGGCGAGATGGCAGAGGCCGACCCGGTGCAGATGTATCTCAACGACGTGTTTACCGTGACGGTGAACCTCGCCGGGCTGCCGGGCATCGCGGTGCCTGCGGGGCTCGACCGGCAGGGGCTGCCGTTGGGATTGCAACTGATCGGGCGGCCGTGGGAAGAGGGCGATCTGCTAAATACCGCGCATGCGCTGGAGCGGGCGGCAGGCTTTGTGGATAAGCCGGCGAAATGGTGGTAAATCCCGCGACGATGCGGGTCTGGACGGGATGATGCGGATGCGGTTGACGCTTGGTTTTGTGGTTATGGCGGCGCTGGCCGCCTGTGCCCCGGCGATCCCCGACAGCGGGGCCGGCGTGGGATTCGAGGATTACGAGACCTACCAGCGCGAAAAGGCCGCGCGCGAGGCGGCGCTGGCGGGAGAGACGCTGCCGCCGCCTGGCGCGATCTCGTCCGAACCGCTCGATGCCACGGGGGGCGCGACCGAGGCGTCCGAAGCCTCCGAGGCCGAGCGCATCGCCGCCGAGGCCGAGGCGGCATTGGACGCGGCCGGATCAGGGGCCGCGTCGGGGGATGAGCCGCTTCAGGCCAGCCCGTCGAACCCGGCACCTGCCGTTGTAAACGATGTCGGTATCTCGCGGGAGAACAGCTTTGACGCGGTCGATTCCGAGCGTTCGATAGAAGAGGACGCTGCCCGCATCGCGCGCAATCGCGAGCAGTACGAGGTGGTTCAGCCCGAGGAGATCGGCGCGCGCCCGGGCGACGTGGGCCCCAACATCGTGGAATACGCACTGTCCTCGAAGCACCCGGTCGGCACGCAGCTCTATTCCCGCAGCGCGTTCGCGACGGAAGCGCGCCACGTGCGCAACTGCGCGGAATATTCCTCGCCAGACCAGGCGCAGCTCGATTTCCTGCGCAAGGGCGGGCCCGAGCGCGACCGGATGGCGCTCGATCCCGATGGCGACGGCTATGCCTGCGACTGGGATCCGGCACCGTTCCGCCGTGCCCTGGCCGACTGATCCGGGCGCGGGCATCGCGGCGTATCCCTCGCCCAATCACGGGCCGCGCCGGGATGGGGCGCGGCCCGATCTCATCGTGCTGCACCACACCGCGATGGAGAGCGCCGAGGCGGCACTGGCGCGTCTGTGCGATCCCGCGGCGGAGGTCTCGGCCCATTACCTGATCTGCGAGCGGGGGCGCATCTGGCAGCTAGTCGACGAGGATGCGCGCGCGTGGCACGCGGGGGCGGGGCGCTGGGGCGATGTGAGTGACGTCAATTCGCGCTCCATCGGGATAGAATTGGCCAATTGCGGCGACCATCCCTATCCGTGGCCGCAGATGGCCGCGCTGGAGACATTGATGCGCGGGATCATGGCGCGACGGGCGATCCCGCCCGCGCGGGTGATCGCGCATTCTGACCTGGCGCCGGGCCGCAAGACCGATCCCGGCCCACGCTTTGACTGGCGGGGGCTGGCGCGTGCGGGGCTGTCGGTATGGTCGGACGCCGGGGCGGAGGGGGCCGCAGACTGGCCGCAGTTCGAGGCGGCGGCGGCGCGGTTCGGCTATCCCGTGGGCGATGCGGGTCGCGAGGCGCTGCTCGCGGCGTTTCGGCTGCGCTTTCGCCCGCATGCCACGGGGCCGCTGGACCGCGCGGATTGCGCGCGCATGGCCGATCTGGCGGCACGCTTTCCCGTTGACCGGGCAGGGCCGAACGCCTAAGCGATGGGGCGCGCGGAGGGCCGGATGGCCGCGACACCCCGGCAACGGGGTGGCGAGGAAAGTCCGGACTCCACAAGACGACGGTGCCGGGTAACGCCCGGCCGGGGCAACCCGAGGGAAAGCGCCACAGAAAATAGACCGCCCCGGTTACGACCGTGGCAAGGGTGAAACGGTGGGGTAAGAGCCCACCGCGGGACGGGCAACCGGACCGGCACGGCAAGCCCCACCGGGAGCAATGCCGAATAGGGACCGCGCGCGGGGCAGGTCGGGCAACCGATACCGCCCGCAGGCCACGTCTTGGCCCGGCGGTCCGGGTAGGCAGCTAGAGGCGCGCGGGCAACCGCGCGTCGAGACGAATGGTCATCCGAAGGGGGCCCCGCGCCCCCGGGACAGAATCCGGCTTACAGGCCCTCCGCGCGCTCTTTTCATTTTCGCCTGTCAGGCTACAAACGGGTCATGCCGTATCACTGGAGCAGCCCGCCGCAGGGCGCGGACCGCGATCTCGAACTTCAACTCTGGCCGCACCGGTCGCTGCCGCGCCGCGGCTTTGCCGCGTTCGTGCTGGCGACCTTCGCGCTCATCACCATCCCGCTCTACCCGCTACTGGGCACGATGCTGCTGTGGGGGCTGTTGCCGTTCCTGTTGCTGGCGGTGGGCGGCGTGTGGTGGGGCCTCGAGGCGACCTATCGCAGCGCCCGGCTGCGCGAGGTGCTGACCATCACGCCCGACGAGCTGCGGCTGGTGCGCACCAACCCGCGCGGCGACGTGCAGGAATGGGCGTGCAATCGCTACTGGGCGCGGGTGCAGATGCATCCCGAGGGCGGGCCGGTGGAGCATTACCTGACGCTCAGGGGCGGTGGGCGCGAGGTGGAGATCGGCGCGTTCCTTTCGGAGGACGAGCGCAAGGCCCTGCACGGCGAACTGGCTGACGCGATCCGCCCACCCCCCGCGCCGATGACGGGATAAGGGGGCGGTGGTGTTGGTCCGTGGCGGACGATCAGGACAGTCCCCCGCGCGGCTCATCGCTGATTGCCTCTCTGCGCGCGCCAGGCCAGACCCGCGCCCCGCGTTAGCTTAGCCGCGCCTTGACCTGTGCGCCGACCGCGCCGAAATCCATCTGCCCGGCGTGGCGTTCCTTGAGCTTGGCCATGATCTTGCCCATGTCTCGGATCGAGGTGGCCCCGACATCGGCGATGGCGCGGTTGATGGCGGCGTCGATTTCCTGAGCGTCGAGCTGGCGCGGCAGGAATTCCTCGATCACCGCGATCTCGGCGCGTTCGCGCTCGGCAAGATCGACGCGCCCGCCTTCTTCGTAGGCGCGCACGCTCTCGTTGCGCTGCTTGACCATCTTGGCAAGGATCGCCCTGATCTCGGCATCGCCGAGCGCGGCGGCGTCGTCCGAGCCGCGGTTGGCGATTTCAAGATCCTTGATCGCGGCGTTGATGAGCCTCAGGGTCGCGAGGCGACTCTGATCCTTGTCCTTCATCGCCTGTTTCAGCGCCTGACCGATCCGGTCACGTAACTCCATCAGGTCCATCCCCATGACCGTTTGCAAGGCATTAAGCCTAGCGGGTAGGCGTGGGCATGACAACCGTCCGGGCCGCGCATGGTGGTGGGTTGACCAAGGCAGGGGCTGGCCGTATTGATGCGCCGATTTACCCCCAGCCCGGAGACCCCCGCGATGGCCCAAGCGTCCAGACCTCACCCGACCGCCTGCCTTGCGCTGGCCGATGGATCGCTGTTCTACGGGCAGGGCTTCGGCGCCATTGGCGAGACGGTGGCGGAACTGTGTTTCAATACCGCGATGACCGGCTACCAGGAAATCATGACCGATCCCTCTTATGCCGGGCAGATCGTCACCTTCACCTTTCCGCATGTGGGCAATGTGGGGGTGAACACCGACGATGACGAGACCGCCGAGCCGGTGGCGGCGGGGATGGTCGTCAAGTGGGACCCGACCGAGCCGTCGAACTGGCGCGCCGAGGAGCATCTCTCGACATGGCTGGCGCGGCGCGGGCGCATCGCTATCGGGGGGGTGGACACGCGGCGGCTCACGCGCGCGATCCGCCAGCAGGGCGCGCCGCACGTAGCGCTCGCGCACGACCCTTCGGGTAATTTCGATGCCGCCGCGCTGGTGGCGAAGGCGCGCGGCTTTGCCGGGCTGGAGGGGATGGACCTCGCGCGCGAGGTATCGTGCCGGCAATCCTATCGCTGGGACGAGATGCGCTGGGCCTGGCCCGAGGGCTACAAGCGGCAGACCGAGGCACGCCACAAGGTGGTCGCGATCGACTATGGCGCCAAGCGCAACATCCTGCGTTGCCTGGCGAGCGCGGGCTGCGAGGTGACGGTGATGCCCGCCACGACCACCGCAGAGGAGGTGTTGGCGCAGCAACCCGACGGTGTATTCCTGTCGAACGGCCCCGGCGATCCGGCGGCCACGGGGGAATACGCGGTGCCGATGATCCGTGGTGTGCTCGACCGGGGGGTGCCGCTCTTCGGTATATGTCTCGGGCACCAGATGCTGGCACTGGCGCTGGGCGGTCACACGATCAAGATGAACCACGGCCACCATGGTGCCAACCACCCCGTCAAGGAGATCGAGACCGGCAAGGTCGAGATCACCTCGATGAACCACGGCTTCGCGGTGGACGGGCAGAGCCTGCCCGATGGCGTGATCGAGACGCATGTCTCGCTGTTCGATGGTTCGAATTGCGGCATCCGGCTGAAGGACCACCCGGTATTCTCTGTGCAGCACCACCCCGAGGCCAGTCCCGGCCCGCAGGACAGCTTTTACCTGTTTGAGCGGTTCGCGGACTCCATGGCCGGGTAAGCCCGCGATCCCGTCAGCTTTTTGGCCAGCATTAACCGCTTGTTAAAGGATCGTTAACCTTCCGCCCGCTAGCTTTTCCGAAGGGGACAGGCAGCGGAGGCCGGACATGGGAATTTCCGAGTTGCGTCAGGGCGGCTTTGACCGTCAGCGACAGAGCTCGCGGGTGCCGATGCATCCGCTGGGCCGCGATCTGGTACGCCAAGGGGTCATAAGCGGTGCCGATGCCACGCTCGCCGAGCTTGTGCAGAGGCGTTGCGATACCTCGCTCGATCGTATCCTGATGGCCGAGGGGCTGGCGCGCGAGGATGACCTCCTCACCGCTCATGCCCGCCGGATCAACGCAGAGCGGATCGAGGCGGACACCCTCACCGACATGACGCCGGTCGAGACCGGGCTCGACCCGCGCGTTCTGCTCAGGCACGGCGCGGTGATCTTGCGTGCCCAGGATGGACAGCCGCGGATCGTGAGCGACGGCGCCGAGCCTCTCGGTGCGTTACGCTCGGTGCTGCCCGCCGATCTGGCCGGTGCCCGGTCGCTTGTCGCCCCGCGGGCGGCGATCCAGGGGCGCATCGCAGAGCTGCAGCGCGACGTGCTCCGAGATATGGCTGCCGCGCGCACGCCTGAAAACGAAAGCTGCCGAACCTGGGAGGCACATGCCAATGCACGGATGGGCCTGACCTTCGCGGTGCTGGCGGTGGCCTGCGCGCTCTGTCTGGTGTTTCCATTGGGGGTTTTCGGGGCGCTTGCCTTGTGGGCGGTGCTGACGCTGGTCGTGGCCGCCGGGCTCAAGATTACGGCATTCATCGCTGCGATGACCGGTCCGCGCAAGCATGACATGCCTGTTGCCGCGGCAAATGCCCCGCTGCCACGCGTCTCGATCCTCGTGCCGCTGTTTCGCGAGACCGAGATCGCGCACGCGCTGGTGGCAAGATTGTCCCGGCTGACCTACCCCAAATGCCTGCTCGACGTGATCCTGGTTCTCGAAGAGGAGGACCGGCTCACGCAGGAGACGCTGGCCACCATCGACCTGCCGCCCTGGATCAGGCCGGTGATCGTGCCCGATGGCCAGCCTCGGACCAAGCCGCGGGCGATGAATTACGCGCTCGATTTCTGCCAGGGCGAGATCATCGGCATTTTCGACGCCGAGGATGCGCCCGACCCTGACCAGATCACACAGGTCGCGCGACGCTTTCAGACCGCGCCGCACGATCTCGCTTGCCTGCAAGGCGTGCTCGACTACTACAACCCGCGCCAGAACTGGGTGGCGCGCTGCTTCACAATCGAATACGCCACGTGGTTTCGCACCATCATGCCGGGGATGGCCCGGCTCGGGCTGGCGTTGCCGCTGGGGGGGACCACGCTCTATATCCGGCGCGACGTGCTCGAGAATCTGGGGGGCTGGGACGCGCATAACGTGACCGAGGATGCCGATCTCGGCTTTCGCCTCGCGCGCCACGGCTATCGCACCGAGATGATCGGCACGGTCACCGAGGAAGAAGCCAATTGCCATCCCTGGGCGTGGGTCAAGCAGCGCTCTCGCTGGCTCAAGGGCTATATGACCACGTACCTGGTGCATATGCGCGCGCCCCGGCAGCTTTACGCGCAACTGGGTGCATGGCGGTTTTGGGGGTTCCAGGCGCATTTCGTCTCGTCTGTCAGCCAGGTGCTGCTCGCGCCGGTTCTGTGGTCTTTCTGGCTCTTGTTGTTCGGGTTGCCCCATCCCCTCGAAGCGGTGGTGGCCTGGCCGCTCCTGGTGCTGCTTGGCAGTCTATTCCTCAGTGTAGAAGTGATAAACCTGAGTATCTACGCGCAAGCGGTCTCGGGGCGGCGGCATCGCCATCTTCTTGGATGGGTGCCGACCATGCACTTCTATGCCCCGCTGGCGGCGGTGGCCGCTTACAAGGCGCTCTACGAGTTGATCCTCAAGCCGTTCTTCTGGGACAAGACGGTGCACGGCCTGTCGATCGCCGCGCGCGGGCGGCGGCGGTCAGACGGTGGATTTGATCTCGCCGGAATCAAGCTTGAGCCGGGTCACGAAGGCCTTTGAGATGTGATCGCGCAGCGCCTGCGCGGCGGCGTCGCCATCGCGGGTCTCGATGGCCGTGACGATGGCATCGTGCTCGGTCAGCGCATCCTCGCCGCGGCCCTCGGCGGCGAGCGAGGTGGTCGCGAGGAGCGCCATCGAACGGTGCACGAGATCGAGTTGCTGGACCAGAAACCGGTTGTGCGAGGTCAGGTGGACCTGCTTGTGAAACCGGCGGTTGGCGCGCGCCATGTCCTGCGGGCGACCGATGAGCGCGCGGTCGTCCTCGACCATGTCGCGCAGCACGCGCATCTCCTCGGGCGTGGCGTGCATCGCGGCGAGACGCGCGGCCAGCCCCTCGAGCTCGGCGCGCACGGTGTACAGCTCGGAGAGCTGGTTGTAATCGAGCGAAGCGACGATCAGGCTACGCCCGTCGCGGGTGAGCATGGATTGCGTCTCAAGCCGCTGGAGCGCTTCGCGGATGGGCGTGCGCGACACGCCGAAGCGTTCTGCCAGATCGCTTTCCACCAGCCGGTCGCCGGGCTTGAACACGCCGCTGTCGATGGCCTCGAGGATCAGTGAATAGGCATCAGTGCTCGGCGCTTTCATGGGATGGCGGTCCTTTATGCCAGTGAAACGGCAGCTTACGCGCTTTGAGAGCACGATCAAGCCCGGACGATTGCGCGGTGTGTCGCATTGGCCTATACGCGGGGTCATGGTCAGGCAGCATTTCACCCACGTCACGACATGGGTTTTTGATCTCGACAACACGCTCTACCCGCCGCAGGCGCGGCTCTTCGACCAGATCGAGGCGCGCATGACCGCCTTTGTCATGGAGGTCCTGCGCGTGGAGCGCGCCGAGGCAGACCGCATCCGGCACGCATATTGGCGCGAGCATGGCACCACGCTGGCCGGGTTGATGCGGTGCCACGATCTCGATCCTGACCGGTACCTGCGCGAGGTGCACGACATCTCGCTCGACCATCTCGCGCCCGACCCGGACCTCGCGGGCGCAATCCGCGCGCTGCCGGGGCGCAAGATCGTCTATACCAACGGCTCGGGCGAGTATGCGGACCGCGTGGTGGCGGCGCGGGGCCTGTCGGGGGCGTTCGATGCGGTCTATGGCGTGGAACATGCCGGGTTTCGTCCCAAGCCGGAGGCGTGCGCCTTTGCCGCCGTGCTCGAGCGCGATGGTTCGGAGGCGGGGCGCGCGGCCATGTTCGAGGACGATCCGCGCAACCTCGCCGCTCCGCACGACATGGGGATGCGCACCGTCCACGTCGCGCCCGAGCCGGTGCCGGCCGCGCATATCCATTACCACACCGATGATCTCGGCGCGTTTCTCGCGCGGCTGGTCTGAGCCTCCGGGCCTGCGGCGAGACGTCTCTTTGAAGGGGGTGCGGGCCTGGCCTAGGTGACTGTCGAAGTCACCATTTTCCTGAAAGGACCGACCATGACCGCGACCGAAACCCACGCCACGCCGCTGGCAGAGACCGACGCCGAGACCGCCACGGCGCTGCGCATCCTGCTGAGCGTCGCCGTCTTTGTCGCCGGCTGGGCGACAAGCGTTGCGCTCTGGGGTATTCCCGGGCTTTATATTCCTGCGCTGGCGCTGGTGCCGGTCGTGTGGGGGCTGCTCATCACCGTCTCGCGCGTCTGAACGGTGAAGAGGCGCGCGGCAAGGAGGCTCGGATGACGCGCGAAGATGTCGATATCCTGATTTCGGGCGGGGGCGTGGCCGGGCTCGCTGCGGCGGCGGTGTTCGGGCAGGCGGGATTCTCGGTGCTCTGCGTCGATCCCGCCCCGCCGGTCACCGAGCGCGAGGCCCAAGGGGCCGACCTGCGCACCACGGCATTTCTGCAACCGGCGCAGGCGCTGCTCGAGCGCGCCGGGCTGTGGGCGCGGCTTGGCCCTCACGCGATGCCGCTTCAGGTGATGCGGATCGTCGATGCCGGGGGCGCCGAGCCGGAGCCGCGCATCGTCAAGGATTTCGACGCTGCGGATATTTCCGACCGGCCCTTCGGGTGGAACCTGCCCAACTGGCTCCTGCGTCGCGAGACGGTGGCGCATCTGGAGAGCTTGCCGGGGGTGCGCTTTCGCCCTGGCACCGGCACAACCACGCTACTGACGCGCGAGCGCGAGGCGCTCGTGGGCCTGAGCGACGGGACGGGCGTGCGCGCGCGGCTGGTGATCGCTGCCGACGGGCGCAACTCGCCCATTCGCGAGGCGGCGGGAATCGACGTGAAAACAACACGCTACGGGCAGAAGGCGCTGGCCTTCGCCGTCACCCACCCGATCCCGCACGACAATGTCTCGACCGAGATTCACCGCTCGGGCGGGCCGTTCACGCTGGTGCCGCTGCCGGATTTCGACGGGCGACCGTCCTCGGCGATCGTCTGGATGGAAGAGGGGCCGGAGGCCATGCGCCTCGCCGGGTTGCCGGTGCCGGAGTTCGAGGCCGAGATGAACGCGCGCTCCTGCCATCTCTTTGGGCCGCTGACGCTCGCCTCGCGCCGCACGGTGTGGCCGATCATCAGCCAGGTGGCCGAGCGCATGTGGTCCGAGCGCGTGGCGCTGGTGGCCGAGGCGGCGCATGTGGTGCCGCCTATCGGCGCGCAGGGGCTGAACATGAGCCTTGGCGACATGCGGGTGCTGCTGGAGCTGGCAGAGGCCGCGCCGGAGCGGCTTGGCGAGCGCGCGATGCTCGAGACCTATCACCGCCGTCGCCATATGGAGGTGTGCGCGCGGGTGACGGGGATCGACGTGCTCAACCGCGCGTCCATGCTGCGGGCGCGGCCCCTGCGGGACGCGCGGGCGCAGGCGCTCGACGCGATCTATTCGCTGGCCCCGGTGCGCAGGACGCTTATGCAGATGGGCCTCGGGGCGCGCGGCTGAGGGTCAGAGTACGCGATCGAGCACCGCTTCCAGCCGCGCGAGCGCGCCCGGCACGTCGTAGAGCTTGTCCAGCCCGAACAGGCCGAGGCGGAAGGTGCGAAAGCCCTCGGGCTCATTGCACTGAAGCGGCACGCCCGCCGCGATCTGCATCCCTTCGGCAGCAAATTTGCTGCCGTTCTGGATGTCGGGATCGTCGGTGTAGCTGACCACTACACCCGGCGCGCCGAAGCCCTCGGCGGCGACCGAGGTCACGCCGTGCGCGGCCAGCATTGCGCGGACGCCGTCGCCCAACTCCCATTGCGCCTGCCGCAGTCGGTCGAACCCGTAATCGCGCGTCTCGATCATCGTGTCGCGGAACCCGCGCAAGGCATCGGTCGGCATGGTCGCGTGATAGGCATGGCCGCCATCCTCGTAAGCCTGCATGATCGCACGCCATTTTTTCAGATCGAGCGCGAAGCTGTCCGAAGTGGTCTCTTCCAGCCGGGCCATCGCGCGGCCGGACAACATGACAAGCCCTGCCGAGGGCGAGGCCGACCAACCCTTTTGCGGGGCCGAGATCAGCACATCGACGCCGGTGGTCTTCATGTCCACCCAGGCGCAGCCCGAGGCGATGCAATCGAGGACCATGAGCGCGCCAACCTCGTGCGCGGCCTCTGCCAGCGCAGTGATGTAGTCGTCGGGAAGGATCAGCCCGGCGGAAGTCTCGACATGCGGCGCAAAGACCACGTCCGGTTTTGCCTCGCGGATCTTGGCCACCACCTCCTCTATCGGGGCCGGGGCAAACGGTGTCTGTGCGCCGTTGCCGGTCTGGCGGGCCATGCAGACGGTGGTCTCGGCGGTGAAGGCACCCGCGTCGAAAATCTGGCTCCAGCGGAAGGAGAACCAGCCGTTGCGCACGATCAGCGCATGGGCGCCGTGCCCGAACTGCCGTGCCACGGATTCCATCGCGTAAGTCCCGCCGCCGGGCACGAGCGCCACCGCGTCGGCGGAATAGACCTCTTTCAGCATGGATGAGATGTCGCGCATAACATGCTGAAAAGATTTACTCATGTGGTTGAGCGAACGGTCGGTGAAGACGACCGAATATTCCAGAAGTCCGTCGGGATCGACATGGTCGAGAAGGGCGGTCATGAGGCGTCTCCTGTTGGGTCGGCGGCAGGATGCAGCGGGCGTGCGGGGATGTCCAGTGGTCGGCCTAGCCGATCGGGCCGGGGCGGCGCTCCTCGCTCAGGAGCACGTTGGCCTCGACATTGCCGAGGCCCGGCAGCGTCATGATGCGACGCCGCAGCACGCGCTCGAAATCGGCGATGTCGCGGGCGACCACGCGCAGGCGGTAGTCATATAGGCCGAGGATATGCTCGACCGTCTGCACCTCGGGGATGGCCGTGACGGCGCGTTCGAAATCCTCCAGGCTGACGCGCCCCTTGGTGGCGAGCTTGACCCCGAGAAAGACGGTCACGCCGAATCCCAGCTTTTCATGATCCAGTTCAAGACGTTGGCCGCTGATCGCGCCGCTGTCGTGGAGCCGCCGGACGCGTCGCCACGCGGCGGGCTGGGACAGGCCGAGGCGGCGGCCAATGGCGCTGGCGGAAAGCGTGGCATCCTCGGCCAGCAGCCGCAGGATACGCCGGTCAGTGGTGTCGAGCGCGATCATAGTGGCAGGCCCTCGTCGGACTTGATCCGCGCCACGTGCATGAGCGCCTCGATATCGGCGATATGCGGCAGGGTCAGGATGGCGCTGCGGTAGATCTGCTGATAATGTGCCATGTCGCGCGCGATGACCGAGAGTCGCAGATCGACGCGACCAAGGAATGTCTGTATTTCAATGACTTCCGGCACGTTCCTCGCCTCTGTGATGAATTCGTCGAAGGCGCGGGGGGCGGTCTTGTCGAGCGAGACACGCAAGCTCACCTCGACCTCATAGCCAAGCGCGCGCCAGTCGATCACCGCGCGGTTGGCGCGGATGATGCCAGCGCTGCGCAGTCGGTCGAGCCGCCGGGCGCAGGTGGCGGGCGTGAGGCCGGTGCGCTCGGCAAGCTCTGCCGGGCCGAGATGCGGGGCGTGCTGGTACTGGCGCAAAAGGCGGCGGTCGGTATCGTCGAGCATGATATTTCCGAATATCTGATCAAGTAAGAATGATATATACAAGATAGCCCGGTATAAACCCCAATAATCATACACCTTCACCACCAGCAAGGCGTAGTCTCCACCACAGTCAGAACCCCAAAGAAAGGAGACCGCCATGCGCGTCTATTATGATCGCGATTGCGATATCAACCTCATCAAGGACAAGAAGGTCGCCATCCTTGGCTATGGCAGCCAGGGCCACGCCCACGCACTTAACCTGCGGGATTCCGGGGCAAAAAACCTTGTCGTCGCACTGCGTGAAGGCTCGCGCTCGGCCAAGAAGGCCGAGGCCGAGGGGCTCAAGGTCATGGGCATCGCCGAGGCGGCGGCGTGGTGCGACCTGATGATGTTCACCATGCCCGACGAGTTGCAGGGCGAAACCTATCGCAAATATGTGCATGACAACATCCGTCCCGGTGCGGCGATCGCCTTTGCGCACGGGCTGAACGTGCATTTCGGGCTCATCGACGCCAAGGAAGGTGTGGACGTCATCATGATGGCGCCCAAGGGCCCCGGCCACACGGTGCGCGGCGAATACGTCAAGGGCGGCGGCGTGCCTTGCCTGGTGGCGGTGGACACGGATGCGTCCGGCAAGGCCTTGGAATTGGGGCTTTCCTACTGCTCGGCCATCGGCGGCGGGCGTTCGGGGATCATCGAGACCTCGTTCCGCGAGGAATGTGAGACCGACCTCTTCGGCGAGCAGGCGGTGCTCTGTGGCGGTCTGGTCGAGCTTATCCGCATGGGCTTCGAGACGCTGGTCGAGGCAGGCTATGCCCCTGAAATGGCTTACTTTGAATGCCTGCACGAGGTGAAGCTCATCGTCGATCTGATCTACGAAGGCGGCATCGCCAACATGAACTACTCGATCTCCAACACCGCGGAATACGGCGAGTATGTGAGCGGGCCGCGGGTGCTGCCTTATGACCGCACCAAGGCGGAGATGAAGAAGATCCTGCACGACATTCAGAGTGGCGCCTTTGTCCGTGATTTCATGCAGGAAAACGCGGTTGGCCAACCGTTCTTCAAGGGCACACGGCGGATGAATGACGCGCACCAGATCGAGGAGGTCGGCCGCAAGCTGCGCGGCATGATGCCGTGGATCAGCGCGGGCAAGCTCGTGGATCAGGAAAAGAACTGAACCCATTGAAATAAAAGGGAAAGGGCGCCCCGCGCGGGCGCCTTTTCAATCCGGGAGGGGCCCCTTGCAGGACATCGCGCCGATCAACTGGCTGAGGATCGGGGCGCTGGGCCTGATCTGGGGGGCGTCGTTCACCTTCATCTCGGTGGCGCTGCGGGACGTGGGGCCGTTCACCGTGGCGGCGGTGCGGATCACGCTGGGGGCGGTGTTTCTGCTGTCGCTGCTGCGGATACGCGGGCTGAAACTGCCACCCGTCGGGCCGGGGCCAGAGCGCAAGTTCTGGATCTTCGCGGTCTTCATGGCGTTGTTTTCAAACGTTATTCCATTCTCCTTGCTGGGCTGGGCGCAGCAATCGGTGGCCTCGGGCTTTGCCGGGGTATGCATGGCAGCGGTGCCGCTGCTGATCCTGCCGCTGGCGCATGTTTTCGTGCCCGGTGAACGGATGCACCTGCGGCGCGCCGGGGGGTTTGTCCTGGGCACCACGGGGGTGGTGGTGCTGATCGGGGCGGAGGCTTTTGCATCAACGGGTAAGGACCTGGAATCATTGGCAAGGCTGGCCTGCCTCGGGGCGGCGATGTGCTATGCGACGGGCTCGATCCTGACGCGGCTGTGCCCGCCCGTGCACCTGTTGGCGCTGGCGGCGGCGGTGATGACGTTGGCGGCGGGGATGATCGTGCCGGTGGCGCTGATCGTGGAAGGCATCCCTAACTCTATGAGTTTGAAAGGGTTTTTCGCGCTCATTTATCTGGGCATCCTGCCCACGGGGGTGGCGCAGTTGTTGCTGGTGCAGGTCACGCGCGAGGCGGGGCCGGGATTCTTCGGACTTGTCAATTACATGGTGCCGGTGTGGTCGGTCATCCTCGGGGCGGTGCTGTTGTCGGAGGCGGTGCCGCCGCGGCTGTTCCTGGCGATGGCGATGATCCTGGCGGGCGTGGCGATCAGCCAATGGGGCGCGCTGCGGCGGCTGTTCGCGGGGCGGCCAACCTGAAGGTTCAACGCGCGAACCGATAGGTTCGCAGGGACAAACGCACGGCGGTGCAGGGTTTTGTAAAGAATTGGCCAAAATTCGGGGGTGAATTGGCCCCCAAAGTGGAGATTCAGCAAGACCGGATCGCGTCCCACACATCAAGTGCGGCGCGCGTCTCGGCCACGTCGTGCACGCGCAGGATCTGCACGCCCTGCTGGGCGGCCGTGACAGCGATGGCGAGCGAGCCGGGCACGCGGTCGGATGCGACCGGCGTGCCGGTCAGGTCGCCGATGAAACGCTTGCGCGACGCGCCGAGCAGAACTGGACAGCCGAGCCCGTGAAAGAGCGACACTCCTTGCAGCAGGCAGAGGTTGTGGTCGCGCGTCTTGCCGAAGCCGATGCCGGGATCGACGGCGATGCGCCCGCGCGGGATGCCTAGAGCCGTGAGCGCCTCGACGCGCGCCCCGAGCCAGTCGTAGACATCGAGGAGCACGTCGGCGTAGCGCGGATCCTGCTGCATGGTCTCGGGGGTGCCCTGGGCGTGCATGATGCAGACCGGCAGGGCGTGCTCGGAGGCGAAGGGGGCGAGGGAGGCGTCGAACGTGAAGCCCGACACGTCGTTGACGAGGGTCGCGCCGGCGCGGAACGCTTCGTCGGCCACCGGCGTCTTGCGGGTGTCGATGGAGATGGGGGTGGCGATCTCGGCACGGATGGCGGCGATCACCGGCGCGGTGCGGGCGATCTCTTCGTCGAGCGGCACGGGTGCGGCACCGGGGCGGGTGGATTCGCCGCCCACGTCGAGGATGTCGGCCCCGGCCTGCGCCATGGCGCGGGCATGGGCGAGCGCGGTCGCGGGGTCGAAATGCCGGCCGCCGTCGGAGAAGCTGTCGGGGGTGATGTTGAGGATGCCCATGAGGCGCGGCGCGTCCATGTCCATCCCCGATAGCGGCGGGCGCGGTGCGGTGAGCCGATGTGCGACGTCGGCGGGCAGGTCGCGCGCGGGCAGGAGGCGGGGCGGCGCGTCGCGGGCGAGCACCTCGACGGTGTCGAACCAGCACCAGCCACCCGCGAGCGGCAGCGCGCCCTCGGGGCGCGCGTGGTGGTGGTGATCGGTGCGGGGTACGGGGCGATAATAGGTCATCTAGAGGCCGGAGCGGGCGATGTCCTGGACCAGCACCGGCACGCGGCACGCGGCGGGCGGGGTCGCGCCGATGAGCAGGAGGTCTGACGCCTCGATATGGCCCGCGAACCACGCGGCGAGATCGACGGGGTTGTGGGTCGAGGGTGCGGGACCGTCCACCGCGTCGAGCACGATCTTGGACGGTGCCCAGACGCTGATCTGGTCGTGCTTCATCGCCCAGTCGAGTTCGGTGCGGGTGGCGACGACGACGCAACGGTCGTCGCGCCCGGCAAGCACCCAGGCGTTCTGTTCCAGCGCCAGCAGGTCCACGCGGCGCTGGGTCATGCGGTGGCCGGTGTCGGGCGCCGGGGTGTCGGGGGCGCCGACGCAGAGGATCACCGGCTCGGCCCGGGCCTGAAGCTGGTCGAGCCAGCGGCCGAGATTGGGCGAGGTGATGGCCGCGTTGGTGAGGTAGACGACATGCGGGTGCGGCGCGGTGTCGGGCGCGACCGGGGCCCGGGTGGCGACATCGTCCACCGAGCGCACGATTTCGACCCCGAGCGCGCCGGGGCCGCGGTCGAGCTTTTCGATGCGGACGAAGCAGCGCACCGCCTGCGGCTCCCACAGGATGCGCTCTGCGATGCGCTCGGCCAGAGTTTCGAGCAGGTTGAGGCGTTCCTCGGCGAGCGCCGCCTCGATCGCCTCGGTCACGCGGTCGTAGGAGAGGATGCGATCCACGTCGTCTTCGAGCGCGCCGGTCATCGGGCGCACCTCGACCACCACGTTGAAGGCAATGCGCTGGGTGGTGCCGCGCTCGGCCTGAAAGGCGCCGATCTCGACCGCGACGATGTGATCGCGCACCGAGATGCGGTCGAGCGGACCATCGGGGGCGGTGGCGCGGGCACGGGCCTGCGGATGCTCGAAGGCGAGGCGGATTTCGTGGCTCATGCGGGCGGTCCCTGTGGTTTCGTGCGGATTGGGTAGCATGGGGGGACGATGCGGGGAATGGGGGAATCCGACGCATGGAGGGAGGGGTGCGGCAGGGGGGCGGGCAGGTTTTGGTTTGGAGGGGACGGTCGCCGTCTGGTCCCGGCGCGGAATCAAGGGCGAAGCCCGCCGCGCCATCGCATGTCCGCCCCCCGGACAGGCGATTTGGCTAAGCTAGCGCGCCGATTGCATGTTTTTCGGGAAAGCAGAAATAAAGTGCCCTGAAAAACCGTTGGATCGCCTGCCCGCGGACATGCGATGGCGCGGCTCACTGCAACGACCGCTCAAGGCCATGTCCGCCCTGCCGCCGGATGGCAAAAGGCCCCGGGGGTGCCCCGGGGCCTTTGCTTGTCTTGTCAGCCGGGGGTCAGTGCGCCGGCTGCTTGTCCCAGTCCTCGCGCTTGGGGAGCGTTTCGAACGTATGCTCCGGCGGTGGCGAGGGCAGGGTCCATTCCAGCGTGTCGGCGTATTCGTTCCACGGGTTCGCCTCGGTCACGCGGGCGCCGCGGAAGAGCGAGTAGAACACCACGCCGAAGAAGAACACGAAGCTGGCAAACGAGATGAACGCACCCACCGAGGACCACCAGTTCCAGACCGCGAAGGCCTCGGGGTAGTCGATGTAGCGGCGCGGCATGCCCTGACGACCCAGGAAGTGCTGCGGGAAGAAGGTCAGGTTGGAGCCGATGAACATCGCGGTGAAGTGCAGCTTGCCCATCCATTCGGGGATCATGCGGCCGGTCATCTTGGGGAAGTAGAAGTAGATGCCGGCGAAGATCGCGAACACCGCGCCGAGGCTCATCACGTAGTGGAAATGCGCCACCACGTAATAGGTGTCGTGATAGGCGCGGTCCACCGCCGCCTGGCTGAGCACGATGCCGGTGACGCCGCCCACCGTGAACAGGAACAAGAAGCCGAAGGCCCAGAGCATCGGTGTCTTGAACTCGACCGAGCCGCCCCACATGGTGGCGATCCAGCTAAACACCTTTACCCCTGTTGGCACCGCGATGACCATCGTGGCGAGCATGAAGTAGCTCTGCTGTGTCAGCGACATGCCCACGGTGTACATGTGGTGCGCCCAGACGATGAAGCCGAGGAAGCCGATAGCGATCAGCGCCCAGACCATCGGCAGGTAGCCGAATACCGGCTTGCGCGCGAAGGTGGCGATCACGTGGGAGATGATGCCGAAGCCCGGCAGGATGATGATGTAGACCTCGGGGTGCCCGAAGAACCACAGGATGTGCTGATAGAGGATCGGGTCGCCGCCGCCCGCCGGGTCGAAGAAGGTGGTGCCGAAATTGCGATCCGTGAGCAGCATGGTGATGGCACCCGCGAGGACCGGCAGCGACAAGAGGATCAGCCACGCGGTGACGAAGATCGACCAGCTAAACAGCGGCACCTTGAACAGCGTCATGCCGGGGGCGCGCATGTTGAGGAAGGTGGTGATCATGTTGATCGCGCCGAGGATCGAGGATGCCCCCGAGACGTGGACCGCGAAGATCGCGAGGTCCATCGACATGCCCGACTCGTTGGTCGAGAGCGGCGGGTAGAGCACCCAGCCCACGCCCGAGCCGAGCTGACCGTTGCCGCCCGGCGCCAGCAGCGAGGCGACGCCCAGCGAGGTGCCCGCGACGTAGAGCCAGAAACTGAGGTTGTTCATCCGCGGGAACGCCATGTCAGGCGCGCCGATCTGCAGCGGCATGAAGTAGTTGCCGAAGCCGCCGAACAGCGCCGGGATCACCACGAAGAACATCATCAGCACGCCGTGATAGGTGATCATCACGTTCCACAGGTGGCCGTTGGGCGTGCAGCTCGCGGTATCGGAGGCGATGAAGCGCGCGCCTTCGAGGCACATGTACTGAACGCCCGGTTCCATCAGTTCCATCCGCATGTAGACGGTGAACAGAACCGAGATCAGCCCGACCACCGCCGAGGTGACCAGGTAGAGGATGCCGATATCCTTGTGGTTGGTGGACATGAACCAGCGGGTGAAGAATCCGCGCTGATCCTCGTGCTCGTGGCCGTGAATGGCTGCGTCTGCCATTGGGTGCCTCCTGTTGACAATACCGCAGGGGACGCGGACCCTCGCCTCACGTCTCCGTTATTGTCTTGGTTCTAGAGCCTCGGGCGCGGGCGGGCAATGTGCGAATTTGATGCAGATCAAAGAATCTTGTCGCACCCCCCCCCGGGGGATGACGGGTCAGCCGAAGAGCTGTGAGAGGTGCGCGGTCTCTTCCGCCAGGCCATAGGGCGGGTTGACCACGAAGAGGCCCGAGCCGGTCATGCGGTGGCCCTCGCGGACCGTGGGGAAGCGGATTTCGTGGCGCAGGCCGCCCGGAAAGGCGGCGGTGAGCGCGGTGAGCATCGGGCCATGCGCGGCGCTGGCGAGAATCGGATACCACAGCACCAGGATGCCCACGTTCCAGGCCCGCGCGATCCGGGCGAAGTGGCGGGGAATGCTGTCGTAATCGGCCTTTACCTCGTAGCTCGGATCGCACAGCAGCAGCCCCCGCCTTGGCGTCGGCGGGCAGAGCGCGTGGGCCATCGCGAAGCCGTCCTCGCGGCGGATGCGGGCGGTGTGGGGGGCAAGTGCGGCGCTGAGGCGGGAGTGCTCGCCGGGATGCAGTTCGGCGAGGTGCAGGGCGTCGCCGGGGCGCAGTGATAGAGCAGCGAGAAGCGGCGAGCCGGGATAGGCCGAGGCGCCGTGCAGCGCCCGCGTCTCGTGCAGGCGCAGGCGGTAGGGGTTATCGGCGGGCAGCGCGGATTCGAGCCGCCCGATGCCCTGCGCCGCCTCGCCGGTGCGTTGCGCCGCCGGGTCGGCGAGGTCGTAGAGACCGCGCCCGGCATGGGTCTCGATATAGGTGAGCGGCTTGTCCTTGCGGGTGAGGTAGGCAAGCATCCACGCGAGCGCGGCGTGCTTGTGGACATCCGCCGGATTGCCCGCGTGGTAATGGTGCTGGTAGCTGAGCATGAGGGCAGGTAGCAGGTGGCGCGCGGTTGGGGAAGGGCCCGCGGGTGCATGTGACTGAGCTGTTGGCGTTCAACTGCCATTCCCCTCCTGCCCCGCGCGGGACAAGGCGTGCTTGCACGCCGCCGCGCGAGCGCCAGCCCGCCCCCCGGGCTGGCGATGGGGTGACGCTGGCGCAAAGCTTTCATCTCTCTCGGGAACTCAGGAATAAAGCACGATAGACCAGCCGTTGCACCGCCATCCCGCGGGCTGGCGCTCGCGCGGCTCATCACCGGATGCTTCAACGACCGCTCCAAGCCAGAATCTCGCGCCGCGCCGGCCGGCCCCGAGACGCCCGGAATCGTGATGTGTGGGGATATCCCCGGGTTAAGCCGAGGCGGACGGAGGGTGCCGGGCGCGTCCGGGGATGACGGGCGAAGCGGGCGGATGTGAAAAGGCCGCGCGGGGGCCGCGCGGCCTGTCGTGTCCGGGCCGGTGGCCCATGCTTACTCCGAGAAGGTGGCGAGGTAGGCGGCCACGTCCTCGCCGCCCTTGCGCAGCTTGAACGTCATCTTGGAGCGGTCGCCGAGGAATTCGTTGGGATCCTTGACGAATTCGGCAAGGTTTTCCTCGGTCCAGACCTCGCCCGACTCGGCCTTGGCCTGAAGCCCGTCGGAATAGCGGTAATCCTCGACGCTGCCCATCACCCGGCCGATCACGCCGTGGAGGTTAGGACCGACGCGACCGCCGCGGACGATGGTTTCGTCGCCGTCGGCGATCATGTGACAGGCCTTGCACTTGTTGAATTCCTTCTCGCCCTTGGCAGCGTCGCCTTCGGCGAAAGCGGGCAGGGCGAGGATGGCGAGCGCGGCGGATGCGGTGAGAACGGATTTCATGGCTACCTCTCGGTTGGGTTGCGTTTGCGACCCCGACCATAGCCGCGCCGGGTGGTCATGCAACCGTCAAATCGCCGCGGCGGGCAACCCTGCGCCGGTCGCGCAGGCGGGTTGTCAGAAGAGCGAAGTTATGCTCCGTTTCAAACAAACGGGGGTCTTCGGGGGACAGGAGATGGGGAAGGCGACGCGGGAGGCGTCGGTGCTGCGGCTGGCAGTGTCGGCGGTGATGGCGGTGCTGGTGTTGGTTGTTGCCACGCCGCGTGGAGCAGTGGCGGGGGATAGCGCGACGGTTGATCTGTGGCTGGCCTATCATGCGCGCGACGAGGTCAACTACGGCACGCGGGACGATGACATCCTGCGGCTGGGCGTAGCCTTTGTGCTGCCGGGCGCGCGCGCGAGCGATCTGCATCGTTATGCCCTGTTTGGCGGGCTGCGCGATATCGGCACCAATCTTGGCAAGAGCAGCGGGCACGCCGCGATGGACGAGGGCGAGATCGGGGTCGAGGCGCTGTGGCTGCGCGGCACGCGCGCGGCGCGGGGCGGAATCGGCGTGCGGGTGATCCATGCCAGCGTGGCCGAGACCGGGCTCGAGATCGGCTATGTGCACGAGCGCCGGGCGGGGCGCGCGGACCTGCGGTTCCTAGGCGGGGTGCAGGCGGTTTCGGGCGACGTGGCGGGGCGCGAGGATGCGGGCGTCTTCGGGCTGGCCGAGATCGGCTACTGGACCAGTGAGCGGCTGGTGCTGCGTGCGAGCCTCACGGCGGACAGCGACGGCGCGATCGGCGGGATCGGGGCGGAGCTGGCCGTGGGACGGCGGGGCGCGAGCCTCTATTTCGACTGGGGGCAAAGTATCGGCAGCTATCGCGGCGTGGGGGCCTATGACAGCCTGTCGGCCGGGCTGCGCCTGCCGCTGGGCCGGGCGGCGCGCGGCGGCGGGCAGGGCCTGCGCGATCATCAGTACGCCCGGGCGCGGCGCAGCCTGTTCCGGTCGGTGGGCCTGCAATAGCGCGGGCCGCTGTCAGTCCGGGGGAAAAGCGGTCTCGAAGCTGCGTTCCAGGGCCGCGTCGAGATCGCCCATCGTCACCGGCAGGCCGAGGTCGACGAGGCTGGTGACACCGTGCTCGGAAATGCCGCAGGGAACGATGCCGGAGAAATGCGCGAGGTCCGGCTCGACGTTGATCGAGATGCCGTGAAAGCTCACCCATTTGCGCAGGCGGATGCCGATGGCGGCGATCTTGTCCTCCGGCGGCGTGCCCGCGGCGGTGAGCGGCTTGTCGTGGCGCGTGACCCAGACGCCGACGCGGCCCTCGCGGATTTCGCCGGTCACGTTGAACTCCGCGAGCGTGGCGATCACCCAGGATTCGAGCTGGGCGACGAAGCGGCGGACATCGCGCCCGCGGCGGCCCACGTCGAGCATCACATAGGCCACGCGCTGACCGGGGCCGTGATAGGTATACTGCCCGCCGCGGCGGGCCTCGAAGACGGGGAAGCGGTCGGGGTCTACCAGGTCGGCGGGGCGCGCGGAGGTGCCGGCGGTGTAGAGGGGGGGGTGTTCGAGCAGCCAGATTGCCTCGTCCGCCGCGCCGCGCGCAATGGCGTCTGCGCGCGCTTCCATCCGGGCCAGGGCCTCGGGATAGGGGACGGGACGGTCGGACCTGATCCACTCTACCATGTGCCTACCCGGGCAGAAGCCCGGCCTCCTTCACCGCCGCCACGCGCGACCGGCTTACGGGAATGTCCTGTCCCGTGCTCATCGTCAAGACCGCGCGCGGGCCTTCGCGCCGGGCGGCGCGCACCTGATCGGTGGCGATCCAGTGCGAGCGGTGCACCTGGAGACCGGGGGAGGGTGCGGTCTCGGCGATGGCGTCGGACAGGCGCATGAGCAAGAGGTCACGGCCGCGCGTGGTCGTGACCTCGACATAGTGATCCTGCACCGTGAGCGCGACCAGCGGCCCGCGCCGGTCGAGCGGCAGCCGCGCGAGGATCGGTGGCGGGGCGTCCGCGCCGGGCGCGGCGGGCGGGTCGCCGCCGCGTGCGAGCATCAGCGCGAGGGTGATCACCAGCGCGATGGCGATGCCGTTGAGCGCCAGCGTGGCGAGGTCGGCAGGTGAGGGCGGCGGGAAGACGGCGAGGTTGACCAGCGAGACAAGCGCCGCGATCACCAGCCCCGCGGGCACCGCTGCCGCCAGCGCCGCCGCCAGCCGGGGCCAGCCGCGCGCCGTCAGCCGCGCAAGGACGAGGTTCACCAGCACCGCTCCGGTCACGTAGGTCAGCGCGCAGACCGCCAGCCAGTAGGCCAGGCGGGGCAGGAGCGGCAGGATATCCACCGTGCCGAACGGCCCGGCGAGCCCCGCCACCGTGCCCGCCGCGAGGATCGCGACCAGCGTCGGGCGGCTGGCGAGGATCGCGTGCAATTCACGCTTCGCGGATTGCAGCAGCCTTTTGTTCACGCATGTCCCCCCCGGTTTCGCGTATCGGCCCTCGCCCCGGCGCGGCCCGTCGTGCCAGCCCCGTGCCAACGCGACACACGCAACATCCATGAGGTTTGACATGACAAGTTTCGATCCGCTTTTCAACGCGCCGCTGGCGATACAGGTGCACGTGGCGGGGGCCGTTGTCGCGGTTCTTCTGACGCCGGTTGCGCTGTGGCGGCGGCGCCGCGACCGGCTGCACAAGGTCACGGGTTACGGCTGGGTGCTTGGCATGGCGGTGGCCGCGCTCAGTTCCTTTGCGATCACCGAGTTCGGCGTGGTCGGCCCGTTCAGCCCGATCCACGCGCTGTCGGTGGCCACGCTGGCGGGGCTCGTCGTCGGGGTGCGTGCGGCGGTCCGGGGGGATACGCGCAGGCATCGCGCGTCGATGACGCAACTGAGCCTGGCGCTGGTGGTGGCGGGGATGTTCACCCTTGCGCCGGGGCGCATCGCGCACCGGATGGTGATGGGCGAGACCGGCTGGGCGGGGTTTGCGGCGGTGGCGGTCGCGGCGGCGCTGGCGGTGCTGTGGCTGCGGCGGCATCGACGCCACGGGGGCGCGGCGCGGGCCTGATTCGCGCGGTTTGGGGCGTCGCTGACGGAGGTGGCCTCCGGCTGGCCCCGGGAACCGGCGGAATGCTGCCTCTCCGGGGGGGATTGCCGCCGCGCGCGGGGCGAATCGCGCATCGAGGGGTGACTCGTGCGGCGCAAGTGTCGAGACTTGTGCTATGATCTGTGCAGTTCCGATGTACCTGATGAGGGAGAAGCGAGATGGGTTCGAAAGCAATTCTCATGGCGGCGCTGACGGCCAGCGTGGCGGCGATGCCGGGCACCCGCGCGGCAGCGGATTTCGCCGATGGTCTCGTGGGCGGGCTCGTCGGCGGCGCGGTGAGCGGTATCATCGTCAACGAGAGCGCCAAGGCGCGCGAGCGCAAGCGCACGACGACGACAACGACGACGAGGCGGGTCTATCGCGCGCCCTCCGTTTCTAGCCAGGAGGTTCGCGAAGTGCAGACCGCGCTCAACTATTTCGGCTTTCCTGCGGGTACGCCAGATGGCATCCGCGGGCGCAACACGCGCAACGCGATTTCGCAGTTCCAGGCGCATATGGGCTATCCGGTCAGTGGGCATTTGCAGGATTATGAGCGGCAGTTCCTGATCTCGTCCTACTACCGGGCGCAGTCGGGCGGTGCGGCCACGGCGCAGATTGCCGCGCAGAGCGGGCAGGGCACGCGGGGTCTTTTGCACGCCTATCGTGACGAGGCGCTGGGCATGCAGCAGCAGGGGCAGGGCGGGATGATGGCCCTGGCCCCGCAGGAAGAGCAGACGCAGGCGGGCTCGGCCTCCGGCTCGGAATCGGACGGGGGCGCGCTGCCCAACCTGATGGCCTCGGGCGGGGACGGCCCGTCGCTGGCATCGCATTGCAACCAGGTGAGCCTCGTCACCAGCTCGAACGGCGGGTTTGTCACCGCCGCCTCGATGCAGGATGCGCGCTTTGCCCTCAACGAGCAGTTCTGCATCGCGCGGACCTATTCCATCGCCGAGGGCGAGAGCATGGCCGCCTCGCTGCAGGGGATCACGCCCGAGAAGCTGGAGGAGCAGTGCCGCGCCTTCGGCCCGGCGATGCGCGAGCACGTGGCGGCGCTGTCGCTCGACAAGCGCAGCGCAGTGCTCGACGGGGTGCGGGGCTTCGTGCGCCAGACCGGGCAGTCGCCCGCGCAACTGGCCGGGACCGCGCGCATCTGCCTGTCCGTGGGGTATCGCATCGACAACATGAACGTGGCGCTCGGCTCGGGCCTGTTGCTCGCGGCGCTGGGCGAGGATGCCTACGGCGAGCTGATGGGCCATCACCTCAACGAGGGGTTCGGCACCGCGCGCCGCCCCGAGCTGGCCAAGGAGTGGTTCGCCGCGGCCGTCGAGGCGGTGGAGAACGGGGCGGAGCCGGTCTTTGCCCCAGGCGATCCGGGGCGCAACGCGCTGTTGCGCAAGGCGGTGTTCGGCGCCGATGCGGGCGTGCAGGGCGAGGCCGTGCAGCCCGCCTCGACGCTGCCCACCTTTGACGTGGACTGAGCCGGGGCGGCCACCGGCGAGGGGGGTCGAAAAACCGGCGGGGCGATGCGATTTGCCCCTTCACAACCGGATGAGCATTGCGTATATGCCCCGCAGCCTACCAGGCACGTGCGGTCGTGGCGGAATTGGTAGACGCGCAGCGTTGAGGTCGCTGTGGGGTAACACCCGTGGAAGTTCGAGTCTTCTCGACCGCACCATCACTGGTCCCTAGCACCCCTGTTTTTCAAGGATTTCAGCAGTCTAGCGCCCCTCCCGAGACACAGATTGGGACACAGGCAGGGTGATGGTGGTGAAGCTGAAGTACGTGGATGAACTGTCAGGTGGGCGAAAACGCTTCCGACGCCGTTACCCCATCAGCCTGCCAACGAAAAGCTACGTGACACTTATTTAGCGGGTTAGCATTTCCAAAATACCATCTGAGCGCCACTGGAAACACTGGCTCTTTTTCATTAGCGGCACGAGCTTGGATGCCCGAGCAAAGAAGCCAGTTCGGGCGAGGCACTGGCAAGCGTAATCCCGAGAATGAACAAGCCGACACCGAACCACTCGACGTGGCTAGCGCCAACCATTAGTTCCTCAAGTCGTTCCTCTATCTCGTTTGCTCTTTCTCCCAACTCACCCACTTTTTCTGTCATCTTTTCGTCTAGGCGTGACGTTTCGCGGCTGAGGTCTTGCTGTAGTTTGACTGTTTGCTCTTTGAGGAGGTCTACCGCATTCTCAATGTCTTCTATGCGTTGTTCCAGCGTCGGATTGCTTCTGGCTACGACTCCGACACCATGCCCCGACATTGTTGCGACTGCTGCGCCCGACGCATTGACGGTTACGCGACGCACTTTGCGGGCTGGGAAGTTAGTAATGTACTCCTTCACGCGCTCTAGGGGGCTAGGTTTGCCAAACGCCCTTTCTGTATTGCGTAGACCACTGGCAACCTGAATGAACCCAATCAGTTGCAACAACCAGCCACCCAACCGGATATCTTGTTCGACGCAACCGAAAACGGACCACTGCGACCGAAAAAAGATCAAGAGGCCAACTAGAAACACAACACCTAGGACGTACCAGCGGACGCCAACGCAGCCCCTGCCGACGTAGCGTAAAAGCCTTGGTAGGTACTCACCCCATGTTAGATGGCGAACCTCTACCGTTGCGCTCGGATTGTTGGAGTTTTCATCGGGTCCGCTCATTTGCGCAGAGTGGCGCGGAATCAATATTAGCGCAAGTTGAACGCCCATTTTGCACAGCAGCTTTGTGACGGTATGCATCGGTAGAAGCAGACCCAGCTTAGCCGGTAGAAGAGACGCTATTAGTCGGCAAGCTCGCTGAGGACTTCTTCACTGATTGAGGCTGGAAGGCCGTGCGTCTTACTTTCACGCTTGTCGTAGCGCTTCTTTCGTGGGACACACAGCAAGCACAAGCTGGGACACAGGGGCGCACGGAATTCTGCCAATATCCCTGTAAAGCAATAGGTGGTTAGCGGTGTATCGCTCACTCAGGTTAGTCTTCTCGACCGCACCATTACATCAGATAGAGCATTGAAAATACACAGTAAGCTTGGCCGGTGTGAAGTCGACCACCCTGTTGGCCCACCTCTTTTCATGTGTTTGAACGGGCCACAATGTGCAACTATGGCTAAACCTTCGTCACTGGGCTGATATTGGCGACGCGATCGATCAAGGGCTCACGGTTCGATTTGCTCATGACGACTTGGATATGCTGACCCGCGGCGGTCATCTCCGTGCTGACAGTCTGGCTGTGATCGCCGCCGACTACGGACCAAGCACACCGGAAGGCATCGTTCTGCCAGAGCTGTTGACGACGCAGGCAGGGGCCTGATGGCTCAACCTTGAAGTTCCTGCTTCCGGCGCCGAAACTCGTCTTCGTCGATCTCGCCGCGCGCGTAGCGTTCCTTGAGGATCTCCATCGGATCGCGGGTCTCGCCAACCCGGTTACCGGTAAGCGCTCGAAAGGCGAAAACGGCAACTGCGATAATCAACCCCCAGAAAAGGATCATGCCGAAACCTGCCCACCAGCCATGTCCGCCACCCCACATCATGTGCCCATAGGTGTCATTGGCATTGCTGCCCGGATCCGC
>NZ_JBSXOE010000045.1:0-71438 GCF_056859295.1 Roseovarius sp. B-10
GACCAGATCGATCCCCCATTCCGCACATGCCGACCGAAAGGCATGCGACCGGAAATCGCGCCCGTTATCGACGTGGATGCTATGCGGTTTACCCTGCGCGGGCCAAGGAACATTGCACACCAATTCCGCCAGAAGTTCCGCCTTGGGGGCCACAGCCTGTGTCAGGCAAAGCGCCACTGACAGACGCGAAGGGGCCTCCAGAGAGGTGTAGTATCCAGTTACCATCCGCGTTGCGATGTCGATCGCCAGCGTGACCCAAGGCCGCCCAATTGGTTGGCGTTCAAAGCTGTCGACAAGAATGATGTCCGCCGGCGTATGATCAATTTGGACGATCTCCAGTGGCACACTGGCCTTGACCTCACCTGTGACCGGCGCAAATTTCTGGCGGGCCACCTTTGCGCCCTCTCGTGCTTTCGCAACTTCGCGGGCATCCATCGCATCCAGACGACGCTGAACCGTCCGCCGTGTCGGCGGCTGCAAGCCTTGTTGCCAGCACGCGCTGCGGATTTCTGTCACGACGCGCGACAGGCTCGAACGCTCCCGGCGCAAGAAATAACGGCGAAGATGTTCTTCGATCACCGCTTCAACTTTGCCGGATATCAAAGTTGTTCCAGTCGGGCGGCCCCGTTTCCGCGGCACCAGAGCGCTCGTGCGCCCACCCTCTTCGGCCAGCCGCTTTAACCAACGCCATACCGTAGCCCTGCTGACACCGAGTTCCCAAACGGCATCATTGATGCCACTTTCCAGACCGCCAGTACCTTTCAGATATGCCTGAACAAGCGGACGCAGCACTGCAGCCCTGCGCGCCTCTTCTGCACCAACGGCAACTGAGTCTTCGCCATCATTTTCCATCGATATCTGCCGCACAAGCCTGTGAACCCTGTCTCAGGTTTAAGGGCAAAAATATCGGAATTAAAGGCAAAATCTCATATTTAAGGGCAAAACACAGTCGTTGAATTCATTGAATTTCTCATCTCACAATTAAGGGCTACGCGACAACCGCCAAGAAAAACGCCTGATAACAAGGCGTTGATCCACCACTCAGATCGCGGATCTCAATATCTGTCGATCAAATACACCGAGCGGCTCATCGAAGTGGGTATCGATCCATCGGTCGGAACTGTGGGCGATTCCTATGACAATGCGCTTGCAGAATGTGTCATCGAGCTGTTCAAGACCGAGGTCATCAACCAGATCGGCCCATGGAAATCGATGCGCGAGGTCGAGTGGGAAACCCTCAAATGGGTGGATTGGTATAACAACCGCCGCCTGCTCGGCCCCATCGGATAGCCGGTTTCAGATTGCCTCGCAGCATCACATCACAGGGTGGCCGGATGTCCCGGAATCGGCGGCCGGATGATCCCGGAATACGCAATGGACACCCAATTTCGGTTCAGACATCCGGGATGCCTCCTTTTTTCAATCAAAGAATGGTGGCCAGACTGATCCCGGCCGAGATGAAAACGACGAGGATCAGCAGCAAGGGCCAGACGAAGACGACCCAGCGGTCGAAAGATACGCGTCCGATCGCCAGACCACTATGGCTTGCCGCGCCGAAAGATGAGCATCGCTATGGCGAAAAGAGGCGCGCCGATCGCCAGGAGCGCGAGCGCCTGCGGCCAAAGCTCGGACAGGCCTATCCCTTTCAGGAACACGCCGAGGATCACGTCCATGTAATGGCGCAGCGGGCTCCCGAGAGAGAGAGTCTGCAACAGCGCGGGCATGCTTTCAACGGGTGCAAGTGTCCCGGAGAGGAACATCAACGGGAACAAGCTGAAAAAGCTTAGCAAAAGGGCCTGCTGCAATGTTCGGCTCACGCTTGCGATCAGCACGCCCAGCGAAATCGCGCTCACAAGGAATACGGCAGTGAGCGCAAGGAAGAGAAGGATGCTGCCCCGCATGGGCACGCCGAACCACCAGACGATCAAGAGGCTCGGGAATATCGAGAGGAGCCCGATAACGAGTGTCGGGAAGGTCTTGGCGACGAAGAGCTCCGCCGTGCCGATCGGCGTCACCTGGAGCTGCTCGATAGTGCCGGTTTCTTTTTCGCGGACGATGGAGGCCGCTGGATGGATCACCCCCACCATCATGGCGGCAAGCGCAATCATGGAGAGCACCACGAATGAGGTGTAGGTCTGGTCAGGGTTGTACCAGACCCGGACGACCGGCTGGACACCCCCTCCGGACACCGCTGCGATTGTCGGAGCCGCCCGGAAACGGTTGACGATCTCAAGCGCATAACCGCGGGCCTGTGCCGCCATGTTAGAATTGGTCCCGTCAAGGATTACCTGCAAGGTAGGCGCGTCGCCCCGCGCCAGATCATGCTGGAAGCGTTCCGGGATGACGAGCGCAACACGGGCCCGGCCCGTCTGAAGCCAATCTGTCGCCGCAGGCGCGCTGGCGGGATACCCGGCGGGCGCGAACGCGTCTGTTACCATAAAGCTTTCGACCAGGGCGCGACTCGCTGATGTCTGATCGAGGTCGACGACGGCGAGCGGCATGTCATTGACTTCGAAGGACAGGGCGTAGGCGCAGATGACCACCTCGATCGTGTAAAGCCAGAGGATCAAGACCAGCATCACGCGGTCGCGCAGCAACTGAATCATCTCCTTTACAAGGAGGCCCGCAAGCCGCGTGCCCATCACACCACCTTCTTTCGAAACCGCCACACTGCGAGCGCGAAGATGATCGCCGTATAGGCGAAGAGAAGCAGGACCGAGGGCCAGAGTTCCGGCAACCCAGCGCCCTTGAGCACGACGCCCCGCGAGAAGTCCACGAAATATTGCACCGGGAACAGGCGCGTATAGAGCTGGAGGACATATGGCATGGTGAATATTGGGAACAGGAATCCCGAGAACAGAAACGACGGCATCAGCGTCACGATAAGCGCCAGTAACATGGCGACGAGTTGGCTATTGGTGACCGTGGAAACCAGGAGCCCAATGCCGACGGTGCAAAAGACATAGACGAGTCCCACCAGAAGCAGGAGGCCGATGCTGCCACGCAGCGGAACATCGAACCACAGGAAGCCCACGGCGATAACCATGACGATCTGAACAAAGGCAATAAGGCCATAGGGCACGAGCTTGCCGGTCAGATACTCAGCCGGCGTAAGTGGTGATGCGAAGATCTGCTGAATCGAACCGCTTTCCTTTTCACGGGTGATGGCAAGCGCCGTCAGAAGAGGTGGAAACGCCATCAAGATCACGCCGAACAAGCCTGGAATCACGAAAGTTACGCTGCGCAACGCCGGGTTATACCAGACGCGGGCCTCAACGTGGACGCTCGGGGACGCCTCACTATGAAAATCCGAGACGATGGCTGCTGCGTAGGCTGCGACGAGGTTGGCAGTGGCGGAATAAGTGCCGTCCACGAGCACCTGGACAGGTGCCGTTCCATCGCGGGCGAGGGTGTTCTGGAACTTCGGCGGGATAACGAGCGCGAGTTTGACTGTGCCACGCTGCAGCCCCTTCTCGACATCCCGATCATCAGTGAAATCCTGTGCGAGCTGGAAGTAGCCGCTCTGAATGAAACGATCGACCAGTGCCCGGCTGTCCGGGGACCGGTCCTGGTCGAAAACCCCCATGGGAACGTTGTCCACGTCGAGCGAGATCGCATAACCAAACAGGAAGAGCATCAGTAACGGCATGAGAAGGGCGATCACGACCGTGATGGGATCGCGAACTATCTCGGTCGTTTCCTTTTCAACAATAGCGGCTATACGGCTGAATTTCATCCTGCTTCCTCGATTGGCCGAACTGCCTGCGTGCGCTCCCGCTCGATATAGGCAAGAAACACGTCCTCGATCGTTTCCAGACCATCTTGCGGCAGGCCGGCGCGCAAGGCCGCGAGGTCGCCCGCCGCGATCAGGCGGCCCTCGTACATGAGCCCGAGGCGGTGGCAGTAGGCGGCCTCCTCCAGATAATGCGTCGTAACGAGCACAGCTGTGCCGGCCGCAGCCAGCGTGTTGACGAGACGCCAGAAGCGGGAACGCGCCTGGGGATCGACCCCGGAGGTCGGCTCGTCAAGGAACAGGACGGCCGGACGGTGCAGGATGCCGCAGGCGAGTGCAAGCCGCTGGCGCACGGGGCCGGAAAGGCCGGAGACACTTTCGTCCGCGAGGCCATGGAGCCCGGTGACGGCGCTTGCCCAGGCTATGGCCTCTCGGGCCGGGCGGCGCTTTATCCCGTAGGCGCTGGCGAAGAATGCAAGATTCTCATGCACGGTGAGATCGTGGTAAAGCGAGAAACGCTGGGACATGTAGCCGATACGCTGGCGCAAACGGCGCGGTTGCGAAGCAATGTCGATACCCACGACGCGCGCGGTCCCGCTCGAAGGCGGCAAAAGGCCGCAGAGCATGCGGATGAGTGTGGTCTTGCCGGCGCCGTTCGGGCCGAGCAGGCCGAAGATTTCTCCGGGGTTCACCTCGAAGGTGACATCGTCTACAGCGACAAAATCACCAAAGCGGCGGGTCAGCCGGCGCGTTTCCACACTCTGGGCCGGTTCGCGATGACCCTTCGAAGCGGCAAGCCGGGCGACTTCTGCAATGCCTGTCGGAACCTCGGTACGCTCGCCCTTGCGCAGGACAACGAAGACATCCTCCATCGAAGGCGTGGCCGGTTCCACCCGTCCGAGCTGTTCGAGCTGTTTGCGTAACTCGTTCGAAAGACCCTTGGCCGACTCCACAACAAAGCGGAGGTCCGTCGGCCGCCACTGGCTTCCCAGCATCTCCGGAGCCTCACTCAAGACATCCTCGACCGCGACCGGATTGTCCGTTTCCACCTGAAAGACAGCTCCCTGCGCGCGAGCACGCAGCGCGTCGGGCGTCCCTTGCGCGGTTATCGAACCGTGGTCGAGGAAAGCGACGTGATCGCACATTTCCGCCTCGTCCATGTAGGATGTTGCAAAGACAATCGTCGCACCCTCGTGCCGGAAGTCTTCCAGCATCCGCCAGAGTTCGCGGCGCGAGAGCGGGTCCACCCCAAGGCCGGGCTCGTCGAGGAGAAGCAGGGGCGGCTGATGAATCAGGTTGGTGCAGAGGGCGAGCTTCTTGCGCATGCCGCCCGACAGTGTGCCCTCCCGGCGATGAAGAAAGGGGGTGAGCGCGGCCATCGCGAGGAGGCGCTCGCTCCTTGCGGCGTACACAGCCCGAGGCACGGCGCGCACCTTGCCGGCGAAGGCCAGGTTCTCCGCGACGGTCAGGTGATCATAGAGCGTGAAGCCTTGCGCCATGTAGCCAATCCGGGACGTGACTTCGGAGGCTTGCCGTACTGTGTCGAAGCCGAGGACCCGGCAGTTGCCCTCACTCGGATCGAGAATGGCGGCCAAGAGTTGAAGGAGTGTCGTCTTGCCCGCCCCATCAGGCCCGACGAGACCAAAGATCTCGCCCCGCGCAATTCGCAGATCGATTGCACTGATGGCCCGAGCGTGGCCGAACCGCCGGCCCAGTCCCTCGGTTTCAATCATGTTGTCGCCCGCGCCGCTCATCGCCCCCGCCTCACTGCGGAACGAAGAGTTGCGGTGGCCATCGCGTGCCGGAATCCCAAAGTATCCAGGCATCAGCAGGCATGCCGGGCTTGAGCACACCATCAGGATTGCCAAGAACGAGCGTCAGGCCGAAAACCATGCGCGTCCGCTCCTCCGGCATGTGGATATCGCGGGGCGTGAACTGCGCCTGCTGATCGACCCGCGCAACCCGCCCTTCGAACAGACGGTCGGGAAAGGCGTCCACCCGAACGCGCGCGGAGGCGTCGAGCTTGACCTTGCCGATGTCCTTCTCGGGAATGAAAACCTTGAGTTCGATGCGAGAAAGGTCGGCCAGGATAGCCACCGTTCGACCTTGCTGGGCGAACTCTCCCACCTCTATCGTCTTCGCCAGAACGGTCCCGGAGACCGGTGTGAAAACGCGCGTCTTTTTCAGTTGGTTCGCCACAACGGCAAGCTCCTTGCGCGCGGCTTCGATCCGGCCTTCGGTGGCGCCGATCTCCGCTTCCAAAGCGCCAACCCGGCCCTGGGCATTCCGGAACGCGTTTTCCGCCTGCTCGACCCGCTGTGGCGTCACGGTACCCCGCCTGCCAAGTTCCCGGTAGCGGGAGAGCTCACGCTCGGCAATCTCATAGTGATGGCGCCAGACCTGCAGCTCGCGCTCCGCCTGTTCGCGCTCCCGCCGTCGCGCCTCGACCCCGGCCTCGGCTTGCTCTTTGCGCAGGATGAAATCGGCGTCATCGAGTCGAAGCAGGAGGTCGCCTTTGGTGACGGTTACACCTTCGTCAATCCCACTCTCGACGACACGGCCCGCGACCTCGACGGCCACCCGCACTTCCGTACCTTCGATGTGGCCGTTGCCGTAAAGCAACTGTTCAGGAAGCGGCGCTGGCCGCAAATAGAGGAACAAGCCATAAGAGCCGCCAGCAATGATGGCCAGCAACAGCGCGCTCAAGAGCCATGTATTTCTCACGCGGGCGTCCTCCTTCGTTCTCCTTGTTTATATCAGCGCCAGGGAATTGTTACTATGCGTGATCGTATTCCGTGTCGAACTCACTCACGGTTCCCGGCGCGATGTCTCCAGGAAGCGAAGAGGCACGACTTCCCATGCGCCACCAATCTGGGCCATGGCCGGGCTTTCCGTCCTGGCGCTTGCTGCCGGGCTGCTGATGGTCCGGGTATTCGCGGGGCCGTGAGGTGCAGGCGCACATGACGCCGGGGCGAATGTAACGCGCGAACATTGATCCAGATTAATACCTGCGCAATCGAAAGCCTTATGATAACATAGGGGCGAGGGGAGATTCCGGGTCGGCCATGACGGGACGACGCATCACCTTGTCCTTGAAGAAAGTGCTGTCGGCAAGATCGCCGGTGCTGCACTTTCTCATCGTTGTGGCCATGGTGGTTTCGGCGACGTTGGGCCAGATCCACAACGACGAGGCGTCGGTGTCATCCGACCTATTGTAGGCGCGTCGCTTGACCGGCATGTGGATAGGTCAGCGGCTCCTGCAAGCAGTCCGTCAGGTCACTGCATGTCGGGTGCCAGCTGTTCCGGCGCGGTGCTTCCGGCGACGCTGGAAGCGCCCCTGCCGATTGCGATACGATCCAGTTCGTATTCCGTCATACGTGAGAGACCCGCGACCGGCTCTGTTGCACAAATTCCGTGAGGGATTCATCTTGTGAATCCAGTGTGGTAGCTGGACTGCATGAGCAGACCCATCCCCCCGCCTACAAGACCAGGAACTGGACGGCCTATAACGAAGCGCTCAAGCGCCGTGGCTCGCTATCGATCTGGTTCGATCCCGCCATGACCTGGGAAGCCGCGCCCAACGGTAAGCGTGGTCGCCCGCCCGACTACAGCGGTGAGGAGGGTCGGAAACAGTCCGGGGGACTGCTTCCCGACGAACCCGATCCAGACCTACCTGACGATGAAAGTTCTGTTCGGCATGGCGCTCAGGCAGACGACCGGGTTTGTCGAGAGCCTTCTGCGCCTGATCGGCCTTGACTGGGCGGTGCCCGATTTCAGCACGCTGTCACGTCGCCAGAAAACCCTGACGTCTCGAACCAGTGGCGTTCGTGCCCTCACTCCCGCCCCGCAAGAACGTCAAATCCTAGAAACCCGACACCGTCGGCGCAGTCGACCGTAACGAAATCCTGCGGAGATCGAAGCGCGGCGGAAGGACCATCTGGCGACGATGGAGCGGCTATCACCGCCGAAGCCGCGTCGAAACAAAGATGCATTGCGTGAAGCAGCTCGGCCAACGCTTGAGCGCGAGGGGTTTTGACCGTCAAGTCGCTGAGTTCCAGGTCCGCGTCGCCATGCTGAACGGCTTCTCCGCGCTCGGCATACCCATCACAGAGGCCGCAGGATGAGTCTGCCCAGGGAAAGGGGCCCCTCGGCCATCAGCCGATTTGTGCAACAGAGTCGCAAAAGGTCGTCAAGGAGTCTGAGCTTTCCACCAAGGCTGAACAAGTATAGCCGAAAAGCGGTTACGCCGCCCCCGCAGTCAGCGCAGAAAGGCGCGGAACCGGTGCAGGGCGAAGGCGAACATCACCGACCCGATCAGCATCAGCGCCACAAGTTGCGGCCAGACCACGGACAGCCCGGCCCCGCGGAACAAGACCCCTTGTGCCAGCGCGATGAAATGCGTGTTGGGGGCCGCGAGCATGATGTATTGCACGGCTTGGGGCATCGACTCGCGCGGGGTGACGCCGCCCGACAGGATATCGAGCGGCAACAGCACCAGCAAAAGCAGCATGGCAAACTGCGGCATAGAGCCTGCGATGGTGGCCAGCAGGATGCCCATCGAGGTCGTTGCAAAAAGGTGCAACGCCGCGCCCACAAGATAGAGCGCAACCGATCCCCCGATCGGGATACCCATCCCCGCCTGAACCACCAGAGTGAGCGAAAGCGCCGTCGCCACCAGCACCACGCTGCCCATGCTGAGCACCTTGCTCGTCATGATCTCGGCGGCGGTCACGGGCATGACCAGCAGATGTTCCAACGTGCCGTGGTCGCGCTCACGGATCAGGGCGGCACCCGAAAGGATGATGGACAGCATGGTCACCGTACTGATGACCGAGGTCACCGCCCCGAACCAGGCCGGGTCGAGCGAGGGGTTGAAACGGGCCCGAACGGCCAGATCAACCGGCATCCCGACCGGGGCGGCATCGCGTGCCAGCCATCCGGCAATCTCCTGATTGACAATGGCGCTGATACTACCCGCCCCGGTAAAGGCCTGGCTGACCCGTGTCGCATCGACATTGAGCTGTAATTCGGGCCGGTTCCCGGCCAGCAGGTCGCGCTGGAACTCGGGCGGGATCACCAGCGAAAAGGTGTCGATCCCGGCATCCATCCGCGCATCCATTTGCGCGATGTCGATCTGGGCGGGCGGCATGAAATACGGCGGCAGGAACGCATCGGCCACCCGCCGCGACAGCGGCGAGGCGTCTTCGTCCACGATCCCGATCGTGGCGCTGTTGAGCGATTCGGGGATGGCGGTCGCGCTGACATAGACGTCGAGCGTGAAGGCATAGGCGACCAGCACCATCAGAAGCGGATCGCGCAACAGCCCGCGAATTTCCTTCAACGACAGTTGCAGAACATGCCTGAGCCGCATCGGTTATTTCTCCTGTTTGCGCACGAAGATGGCACCCAGCAGCACCACCACGGGCACAAGCGCCAGCATCGGCAGGAAAGACCCGCCCAGATCATCGAACCCCAGTGCCTTGGAAAAGGTCCCGCGCGAGATGGTGACGAAATGGCTGGTGGGATAGATTTCACCGATCACCCGACCCATGCCGTCCATTGACGCAACCGGATCGATGATGCCACCATATTGCATCGCCGGGATAAGCGTCGCCATGAAGGTGAAGAACAGCGCCGTGACCTGGCTTTGGGTGAAGGCGGAAATCAGCAGGCCCAGCCCGGTGGCCAGCACGACATAGATCAGCGCCCCGAGCGAAAGCGCGAGCAGGCTGCCCTTGACCGGCACCCCGAAGACCACCACCGCCAGCGCCAACAGCAAAAGGTAATTCATGAAACCCAGAACGACATAGGGCACCTGTTTGCCCAGCAGGAATTCCAGCCGTCGCGCCGGGGTGACATAAAGATTGACGATCGAACCCGTTTCCTTTTCGCGGGCCACGGACAGGACGGCCAGCGTGGCCGGAATCAGCATCAGCAACAGCGGGATCATCGCGGGCACCATGGCCGCCAGGCTCTCGACATCGGGGTTGTAGCGGTAGCGCACCTCAAGCGTGAAGTTACCCGCCACCGCTTGATCGCCAAAGACCTGACGCATCTGCTCGGTCAGCCAGTGGGCGTGCATCCCCTGGATATACCCGCGCACCGTATCGGCGCGCATCGGCATGGCCCCGTCGAACCACGCGCCAATGGCGACGGGGCGGCCGCGTTCAAGATCCGCGGCGAACCCCGGCGGAATTTCCAGAGCCAGACTGATTTCACCCGCCCGCATCCGGTAGTCAAGATCGGCATGATCGACAAGCGGCGGTTCCTCGTCAAAGTAACGCGACCCGGCCAGGTCGTTGACATAGGATTGGCTAAGGATGCTCCGATCGAAATCGAGTGCCGCGAATTTGAGGTTTTCGACATCCATGGACACGCCATAGCCCAGCACGATCATCAGGATCACGCTGCCGAGGCTGGCAAGCGTCAGGCGGATCGGATCGCGGCGCAACTCCAGCGACTCGCGCCATGAAAAGCTCAGCAGCCGCGCCAGGCTGAACCCCCCGCGCCGCCGCCGGGCGGAGGTGGCGGGCCCGGCGGAAAGCTCTTCTTTCATCTCGGGCGCAGGCGGGGTATCCTGATCCTGCGCGCGTTGCAGATGGTGGACAAAGGCATCGTCCAGCGTCTCTGCGCCGACCTCCTCGCGGATCGCTTCGGGCGTGTCGCTTACAAGCACGCGGCCCTGGTGCATCAGCGAAATCCTGTCGCAGCGCGTGGCCTCGGCCATGTAATGGGTGGAGATGAAGATCGTCACGCCATCGTTTCGGGACAGATCTATCAGCGATTGCCAGAAGATATCGCGCGCCACAGGGTCCACCCCCGATGTCGGCTCGTCTAGGATCAGGATTTCGGGGCGATGGATCAGCGCGACCGCCAGCGACAGGCGCTGACGAATACCCAGCGGCAGGCGCATCGGCAGGCTGTCGAGCACGTCTTCAAGATCGAACCGCTCAGCGAGTTCCGCGATCCGCGGCACGATCTCTGCGGATGTCATGTCGAAAAGCTGCCCGTGCAGATCAAGGTTCTGCCGCACCGTCAGCTCGGAATAAAGCGAGAAGGATTGCGTCATGTAGCCGATGCGCTTGCGGGTGGCCATGTCATGGGCATCGACCTTGCGACCGTAAATCTTCGTGGTGCCGTCACTCGGATCCAGCAGCCCGGTCAGCGCCTTCATGGTGGTGGTCTTGCCGCACCCGTTGGAGCCCAGAAAGCCGAAGATCTCGCCCCGCTTGATGCGAAAGCTCACCTGGTCCACAGCTGTGAAATCGCCAAACCGCACGGTAAGGTTCTCGGCCTCGATGACGTTTTCCCCGTCGGACGCCGGATCGCGCGGCGGGATGCTCAGGTCTTTGTGGCGGCTGCGGTTTTCCTCGGGCAGAAGTGCGATGAAGGCCGCATCCAGATCAGCGGCACCGGTGCGTTCCAGGATTTCGGCCGGGCTGCCGGTCGCCAGAACCTTGCCCGCGTCCATCGCCACCAGGTGATCGAAGCGCGCGGCCTCTTCCATATAGGCGCTCGACACCAGCAGGCTCATATGTGGGCGATCAGCGCGGATTCGGTCGATCAGGGCCCAGAATTCGCGCCGCGACAGCGGATCGACGCCGGTGGTCGGCTCATCAAGAACCAGAAGGTCGGGGTCGTGGATCAGCGCGCAGCACAGGCCCAGCTTCTGCTTCATCCCGCCCGAAAGCTTGGCCGCCGCGCGGTCGGCAAACGGGGCGAGACCGGTCGCCTTGAGCAGTTCGTCGATCCGCTGCGCGCGTTCCTGCGCGCCCTCGCCAAAAAGGCGCCCGAAAAAATCGACATTTTCGCGGACCGAAAGCGTCGGGTAAAGGTTCCGCCCCAGCCCCTGCGGCATATAGGCGATGCGCGGGGCGATGCGCGCGCGATGCCCGGCGCGGGCCATGTCGCCCCCCAGCACCTCGAGCCGCCCTTTCTGCATCCGCCGCGCCCCGACGATCAGCGCCAGAAGGCTCGACTTTCCCACGCCGTCCGGCCCGATGACGCCGACGGAACGGCCTGACGGCAGGTCGATCGAAACATCGTCCACGGCCCGGGTCTTGCCATAGCGGAGCGAGAGCCCCTCGGCACGCACCGCAGGCATGGAATCGGTCATTCCAGCACCTTGCCCTGCGCCGCCGCCGGCCAGGGCGCGGTCGGGTCAAGCCGCACCCAGGCGACGCCGGGAAGCCCGGTCTTGATCTGATCGAGATACCGCGCCAGCAGCTCCGGCGCGATCCTGGCCCGCACCCTGAACATCAGCTTCTCGCGCTCGATTTCCGTCTCGACCGTCTTGGGCGTGAACTGCGCCACGTCCGACACGAAGGAAACGCTGGCGGGGATGACGATGCCGGGTGCCGCATCCAGCAGCAAGCGCACCTCGGTTCCCAGCCCGATACGCCCCGCATCCGCCGTCGAAAGGAAAAACGTCATGTAAACGTCGTTGAGGTCCAGCATGTTGACAACGCGACCGCCGGCCCCCACGATTTCGCCCGCGCGCGCGACGATATATTGCACCCGCCCGGCACGCGGCGCTTTCAATGTGCTATCCTCGATCTGCACGTCGATCGCCTCGATCGTCGCCTGGGCCGCGGTCACCGCCGCCTCGGCCCCAATCACCGAGGCTTTCGCCGATGCGACCCCCGCCCGCGCCGCCGCAAGCGACGCCTGTGCAGAGGCAACCGCCGCCGCGGCGCCAAAGGCGTTGGCCCGGTCGATCTCGAATTGCCGTTCGGATGTGATGCTGTTCTGCGTCAGAGACTCGGAGCGCTCATACTGGCGCCGCGCGACATCCTCCTCCGCGCGGCGCTGTTCCAGAAGGGCCTCGGCCGCGCGTACTTCGGCCGCGCGCTGTTCGACAAGCAGCGTGGCGTTTTCCACGGCGATTTCAGCGCGGCGCAGTTCCGCCACCATCTGGTTGCGATTGGCCTGCAATTGCCGCGTGTCGAGCGTGGCCAGAGGCGCACCTGCCGTCACGAGCCCTCCTTCGTTCACAAGCACCGTGTCAATTCGCCCGGGCAGCTTGGCCGCAACGTCGATTTCGACCGCTTCGATCCGCCCGTTGCCGCGCGCGAATCCTTCCGCGTCCGTATCGGATAGGGTGCTTTGCCAGATCAAAAAGCCGGATACGGCGACAGCGATGACGATCGCGGCCATGATAACGGGTCTGTTTTTTGCCACTGGATACTCGCTTGTTGTGATGATTCGGGCGTGTTTTTTATTCTTGCGACGCGCCTGAACCCTAAATCATCCGCATGCGGTTTCACAACCGGATTGAACGGCGCATCCGTTACAGAACGATGTTGTCCACCCGTCCGAGCCGACCCCGGGCAAAGTCATAGGAAAGGCCCAGCAGGCCCAGAACTGAATCGATTTCGGGCTCATTTCTGGGCGCATAGACCATGACAGCCGTGGGCGGGATCATGCCCGCCGCAGCCATCGGATGTGGCTCTGCCCAGCCAAGATCGACGATCTTCGGCACCGCATCCTCTGGCAGCATCATGTGCAGGCTACCGTCCTGCGGCGGATGGACATGGGCGAACTCGGTGCCGATCATGAACGCCTCGCGGCAGCCGCAGCCGCGCCCGTGTTCGAGGCAAAGTGCCTCGGCCCCCGGCACCGAGATCATCGAGGGCTGGCGGATGACAAAGGGGAAATCGAAGGCCCTGTCCCTGAATGCCTGAGCTGTCGCGGCATCTGGGTTCTGACTGATCTGGGTATGCGGGGCACAAGGCGTGGTGACGGGCCTTGGCCCCTCGCGCGGCGGGATATTCAGCATGACGGGGCCTCCTTGGGTGTCGTTTACGCCTGCCCGCTCAGTGCGGGCGTGTTGGCCAGCAGGAAATCGCGGACCGATTGTGGCTTTTGCCCGGTCAGCTTTTTCACGTCATCCGAGGCCACGTCGAGATTCCCCTTGGCAACGGCGACATCGAAGGAGGAGAAGACATTCGCCATGAACTCCGGCAGGCCGTGTTCCTTCATCGCCTCAACCAAGGCGTCGCGCGTGATCGGGACGTAGGGGATCTCCTTGCCGGCAACTTGGGACAGTATCGCGGCGATCTCGGCATGGCCGACGGCCTCGGGTCCGGTGATGTCGCGCAGGGTCGATCCGATCTCGGACAACAGGGCCGCTGCGGCGGCGCGGGCGCAATCGGCGCGCGTGACATAGCCCGCCTTGCCGTCACCCGCCGCCGCGTAAAGCGCCCCCGCGCCAATCGCCTGCGCCCCGCTCATCAGCAAGAGATCGGCGTAAAGACAGTTGCGCAGGATCGTGTGCGGGAGGCCGGTCTGCTTGATCAGCGCCTCGCTCTCGCGGTGATCGGCGGCAAAGGTGATCGGGCTGCTTTCATCTGGATTGGTGAGCGACGTATAGACGATATGCGTTACACCGGCCTCCTGCGCGGCGGCGATTGCATTGCGATGCGCGGCAAGCCGCTTGCCCGGCTCAAGGTCGTCCGTCGAGATGATCAGCAGCCGCCCGCCACCGGCAAAGGCCGCGCCAAGCGTGGCCGGATCATTGAAATCGCCCGCCCTGACCTCAACCCCGCGCGCGCGCAAATCGGCGAGCTTGTCGGGCGTGCGGGTGATGGCGACAACGGGATTCGCGCCCTTCGCAAGCAGGTTCTCGACGACCTGACGGCCAAGCTGACCGGAGGCGCCGGTGACGATGAAGGGGCCTTGGATGCTATCGGACATCTTGTGGTTCTCCTTTTGCGTTTTCTGTTCAACCGAAGCGGAAGGCGCTTTCGACAGCGCCAAGAACGTGATCCTCCAGCGTCTTGCGACCGATATCGTTGCCCGCCGCGCCCACCACGATATGCAGTGGGATCAGATGCTCTTCGCGCGGATGGGCATCGCGACCGCCCGGTGCGTCTGACCAGTGCACGAGCCTGCGGTTGCGTTCCTCGGGATCGGGACAGGTCATCACCTCGGTCAGCCAGGCGTCGAACGCGCCGCCAACGACGGGGCCGCGCGGCCCGCCACGCAGGCTTTGCATCAGCACGCCCATGTTGTGATAGGTGTTGCCGCTGCCGAGGATCAGCACGCCATCATCGCGCAGGGGGGCCAGGGCCTGACCGAGCGCAATGTGGCGCGCGGGGTCCAGATCGCTGGCAACCGACAGCTGGACGCAGGGAATGTCAGCCTCTGGAAAGGCGACCTTGAGTGGCACAAAGACGCCGTGGTCAAAACCCCGTGCGGCATCCTTCGCGGCGGCAAGACCGGCGGCGCGGATCAGGTCATGCACGCGATCGGCCAGCGCCGGATCGCCGGGGGCGGGCCAGGTCAACTCGTAGGTATGCGGCGGAAAACCGCCATAGTCGAACAGAAGCGGCGGGGTGGGACTTGTCTGCACGGTAAACGCGGGTTCCTCCCAGTGACCCGAGATCACCAGAAGCGCCCTGGGGCGCTCAGGCAGTGTGCCCGGAAGATTCTCCAGAAACTGCCGGTGTCGGTCCCATTCATCGGGCGGAGTCCAGTCCATGAAGAAGCAGGGGCCGCCCCCGTGGGGAATGAAGAGCGTGGGCTGGCGGGCCATGTCCGATTGTCCCTCCCGGTTGCCAAGGTAACCCTCGAGTGCCTGTATCAGGAGGTGTAATAGTTGAGTTATGGAAAAAATTAAAGTAGGGACGATAAAGTAACCATCTGGGAAGGAAGCGCACAGCGATGTCCAAAACGCCGCCACAGTGCCCGATGGATGCGATCCTGCGGCTGCTCATGGGGCCGTGGACCACCTACATCATCTGGGTCCTGAACGATCAGGGGCCGCAAAGGTTCGGGGTGCTGAAGCGCTCTGTGCCGGGGATATCGACCCGAATGCTGACCGAGCGTCTGCGGATGCTGCAAGGTGCCGGGGTCATCTGGCGCGAACAGGCCGAGACGATCCCGCCTGCGGTCACCTATGGCTTGACGCCACGCGGGAACGACCTGCGAAGCGTTCTGGACGCACTGGGAACTATCGCGGAACGCTGGAAAGCTGAGGGGGTGTTTCAGGACGATGACTTGGGCGCTGTTTGACTGCGCCAGCCCGAAAAACGCGTGCGTTTACCAGCTTTGGGCGGTGCCGATTCATGACGGTTGTGTTTGTGAGCTACGCAGCGCCGCTCGGCTTTTGCGAATGACAGTTGATGGACCTGTTGGACGCCTTTGAGCGCGGCCAGTCATGTTGCACTGTGCGTTCGTTATCACGTTTTGGAACCAGGTGATCGCCATGAGAGAAAGTAAAGTTGCCGATGTGCTTAGAGGGGCGAGGGAGGTCTTCTTGAAGTGCGGCTTCGAAGGCGCCAGTGTCGATGCCATTGCCGAACAAGCCAAGGTTTCGAAGGCGACCCTTTATGCGCATTTCCCAAGCAAAGACAGGCTTTTCTTAAGCGTTTTACAAGCTGAATGCGACAAACTTTCAGAAGAAATCTGTCGTCCGCTTTCAAGCTTGGGCGATGCACGAGGTGCCCTTGAAGAACTCTCGCGGCGCATGATCGGGCTGGTCATGGATGAGGGTTACATTCGTCTCCTTCGCGTTTGCATCGGCGCGGTTCCGGTTCTGCCGGAGGCAGGCGAAATATACATGGATGCAGGCCCGACGCGCGCCATCACACACGTCGCGCAAATACTCAAAGACTTGCACGAAACGAAATCACTGAACGTTGAAAACGTTCAAAACGCCGCCAGTCAGTTCATTCACCTGTCCATCTCCGGCGTCATCATGCCGCGATTGCTGGCCGTCGACCAGCCTGTCGATGCATCTGAGCATTCAAAGAGGGCGGTTGACGCTTTTCTGGCGGTATATGGCCGACGCAATGACTTATAGCGTGGGAGGCCCAACAGCTTGCCTTCTGGTGCTTCGACAGGTGCCATGCCGCGCCTCAAGGTGACTGATCCGGTTGAACACTTGACCCAGATGGTGCCGGACACTAGCTACCCTCGCATATGCACCGACCGGACGGTACAGTTTTGAGTGAGCACATGACCCCAGCAGAAACCAGAAGCGCGTCTCGCAGGATACTGTCTGCTGCGCGCGCGATCGCCGCGCGCGCAGGTGCGGGAAAGATAACGATCGACGCGGTTGCAAAGGAGGCGGGCCTCAGCAAGGGGGGCGTGCTTTACAATTACCCGACAAAGAAGGCCCTGCTCTCGGGGCTGCTCGATGCGATGTTGGCCGAACACCGGGAGCTGCTGGACAGCGTGCCGGAGCGGCACCCCGCGCGAACCCTGCGTGGGCATCTCGAAACGGTTCTGCAATCGCAAGAGGTGGATGATGACCTGTCGATGGCGATCCTCGCGACAGCGGCCTCAGATCCGCAACTGCTCGATCCGCTGCGGGGAGAATTGACCGACGACATCGGGCGTATCCTGTCCGACACACAAGACCCGCAGGGTGCCATGGTGGTTTTTTGGGCGATTCAGGGGGTGCGCTTCCAGAAACTTCTCAAGCTGCCAGACGGCGGGGCGGATCTCCGTGGTCGCGTCATCGAAAGATTAAAGACCCTGATCGATGAACTCGAATAGAATGAAGCAGAGCTGGAAACGGATCGCATCGGTTACCGTGATCGCGGCGGCGGCGCTGCTGGTTTTGTCGGTGTTTCCGGCGCTCCGGACCGATGTCCGGGCCCAGACAACGACTGACGCGCCAAAGCCTGCGGCCGAAACCCGCGAGGGGGCTGAACACGACCGGAAGGTCACAGTAGAAGTGACCCGAGCAACAAGTCGCACCGTCACGCGTGGCCGCACCGTTGCCGGGCGGGTCGCGCCAGCCCGCACCGTAGACATCGCTTTCCAGGTTTCTGGACAGGTCCTGCGCCTCGAGGTGGAACCGGGCGACAAGATCAGCCAAGGCGATCTGATCGCGGAACTCGATCCGGTCGATTTCGAACTTGCGGTGGATCGGGCGCGGGCCGCCTTTGACCTTGCGAAATCCGAGCTCGAGCGCGCGAAGAGCCTTGCCGAACGAGGGGTTGCGGCCGAAGCGCGCTTCGAAACCGCCCGTGCCGAATACGCGCAGGCCGAAGTTGCGCTGCGCGAGGCCGAGCGGCGCCTCTCACAGACGCAGATCATCGCGCCTTTCGATGCAATCGTGGCGCGCACCTTCATCGAGGAATATGTCAACGTCACCTCCGCGGCGCCGGTTGCGCGTCTTCAGGATGTCAGCGAGATGCGGATCATGATCTCTCTGCCGGAAGAACTGGCGGCGGTCGCACGCAGCGCACCCGACGCCTTTGATCTCGTGGCAAGTTTTCCAGCCGTGCCCGGCTACACGGCTCCGCTCGTGCTTCGGTCCTTTGCAACCGATGCTGACCGCACGGCGCAGACCTACGATGTGGAATTCGCCATCCGGGGTGATGTCGACTCGCGTCTTCTGCCGGGGATGACGGCCAGGGTGCGTCTTTCAAATGCGGCGGCCGAAGCCAGTGCACAATCCGCCATGGTCCCCGTGTCGGCGATCGATACCTCTAGCCGAACCGAGCCTTCGGTCTGGATTTACGACGAAGAGTCGGGGCAGGTCACGCGCCGGACCGTGCGTCTGGGCCTTCCCGTCGATAACGAGATCGTGGTTCTGGAAGGTCTCCAAGGCGATGAACTGGTCGTCTCCGGCGGGTGGTGGCGGCTTCGCGACAATCAGACCGTGACGGTTGCGGGGCTCTGATCCCGCCCCCTTGACAGGACACGAACAGATCCATGGCATTCAGCATTTCCGGCGCAAGCATCCAGAGGCCCGTGGCGGTCTGGCTCCTCATCCTTTTTTGTCTTTTCGGCGGGTATTGGGGGCTGAACACCGTGGGCCGCCTTGAAGACCCGAGTTTCACGCTCAAGACCGCGCTCGTGTTCGTGCCGTATCCCGGCGCGACAGCAGTCGAGGTCGAGGAAGAGGTCTCGGACGTCATCGAAAACGCGCTGCAGCAGATGAAGCAGCTTGACCGGGTCGAATCGAAGTCGATGCCGGGCATGGCGCAGATCACGGTCGAGATCGAGGGCACCTATGGCCCGGATGAGATTCCGCAAGTCTGGGACGAGATGCGGCTGCGCATCAGCGACGTGCAGGGCGACCTGCCCCAGGGCGCGCGCGCACCCATTGTCAACGACGATTTCGGCGATGTCTACGGCATGTTCTACGCGGTGAAAACCGAAGGTCTCAGCCCGCGCGAGGAGCGGGATCTGGCCACGCGATTACGGCTTGGGCTGGTGACCGTCGACGGCGTTGCGAAGGTTGAGGTTCAGGGCCTTACGGAAGAGACGATCACCCTCTCGATCCCGTCCGCGCGCCTGACGGAATTGGGCCTGCCGCCAAACCAGGTTCTGGGCGTGCTGAACGATGAAAACCTCGTTTTCAACAATGGCGAGATCACCGAGGGCCCCGCCCGCATCGGCCTGTCCGTTCCGCCGGGTTACGTGACCCCCGAGGGGATCGAACAATTACGGCTTGGCGCGGCCGGAGAGGTCGGACAGGTTGCGATCCGTGACATCGCCCGCGTCTCCCGCGACGAGGCGGAACAGCCGAGCCAGGTGATCCGCCACAATGGCACGGCAGCCTTCACCCTCGGGGTTTCGGCGTTGACGAACCGCAACGTGGTCGAAGTTGGTTCGGCGGTCGCGGCCCGGCTTGAGACGTTGAAGGCCGACTTGCCGGACAGCGTCGAGATCACGCCGATCTACGAACAGCACGTCGTCGTTGACGAGGCCGTCTCCAGCTTTCTCCTGAGCCTTGCGATGTCGGTCGCCATCGTTGTCGGGGCGCTGATGATCACAATGGGCTGGCGCGCCGGCCTGGTGGTCGGCGCGACGCTCGGGCTCACTGTGTTCGTCACGCTGTTCTTCATGTCGGTCTTCGGGATCGCGATGGAACGGATCAGCCTTGGTGCCCTGATCATCGCGATGGGGATGCTGGTCGACAACGCCATCGTGATCACCGAAGGAATGGTGATTGGCATGGCGCGCGGAAAGAGCGCGATAAAAGCTGCGGCCGAGACCGAAAGTTCCACGTCCATTCCGCTGCTTGGAGCCACCGTGATCGGGATCATGGCCTTTTCCGGGATCGGACTTTCGCCGGACTCGACCGGCGAGTTTCTGTTCTCGCTCTTCGCGGTGATCACCATCTCGCTGCTGATGAGCTGGATTCTGGCTGTTACGGTCACGCCCTATCTCGGCAAGTTGCTGCTCAAGACCCCAAAAAATACCTCGGACGATCCCTACAAGGGCGCGTTCTACGGGATCTATCGCGGGTTGCTCTGGCTCGTGCTGCGCGCGCGTGTGCTGGTTGTGCTAACAATCGTGGGAATCACGGTCTTGTCGGTGATGGCCTTCGGGCAGGTCAAGCAGGCCTTTTTCCCGGCGTCAAATACCCCGCTTTTCTATGTCGAATTCCAGATGCCGCAGGGAACCGACATCAACGTCACCGACCGTGAAATGAAACGGCTCGAGCAGTTGATCCTGTCTGAAGACAAGGTGACGGACGTGACGACCTTGGTAGGGCGCGGCGCGAGCCGATTCATGTTGACATACAACCCGGAGCAGGCAGATGCCAGCTATGGCCAGCTTATCGTTCGTGTGGCCGACGCCGAGGCGATCCCGGCTATGGCCAATCGATTGAATCGTGATCTGCCGGCCGAATTTCCCAACGCGCTCGTCCGGGTCGAAGAGCTCGTCTTTGGCCCACCCTCAGGTGCCGATGTGGCGGTCCGGTTCTCTGGTCCCGATCCGGTCGTTCTGCGCCAACTCGCCGACGATGCATTACGGATATACGAGGCCGCAGGCACAATTACCAACCCGCGCACCAATTGGCGCCAGCGCGAAATCCTTGTTGAGCCGATCGTCGATGAGTCGCGCATGCGGCTGGCCGGGGCCACGCGCAGCGCGATTGCTGATACCGTCCGCTACGGAACGTCGGGCTTGCGGGTCGGTGAATTGCGCGAAGGCGACGAGGTCATCCCGATCCACCTGCGGCTGCCCGCGACCGAACGGGACGGGGTTGACCGCGTTCGGGATCTGTCGGCCTGGTCCGATGGTGCTGGCACCTACGTTCCCATGGCCAACCTTGTGGAACGGTTCGAGCCGCGCCTCGTCGAGGCGCTGATTCACCGGCGCAACCGCGAACGCACCATTACTGCCCTTGGCGGTGCACGGGCGGATCTCACCGCCGATGAGGCCTTCAAAAGCGTGCGGGCCGAGATCGAGGCACTCCCGCGTCCCGACGCCTACAGCATGGAGTGGGGAGGCCAGTATGAAAGTTCAACCGACGCCCAGACCAGCCTTGGCAAACAGCTTCCCCTAGGCTTCCTTGTCATGCTGACAATCTCCATTCTCATGTTCAACAAGGTGCGCCAACCCCTCATCCTTTGGCTTGTCGTGCCAATGTCCGTGACGGGCATGGTGCTCGGGCTGCTTTTAACCGGCCTGCCTTTCACCTTCACTGCTCTGCTCGGCTTCCTGTCGCTGTCGGGAATGCTGATGAAGAACGCTATTGTTCTGGTCGAAGAGATCGACGTTCAGCGCGCAGAGGGTGTGGCGGATTACAAGGCAGTGATTGACGGTTCGGTCAGTCGTCTACGCCCTGTGGTGCTCGCCGCCGGCACGACGATCTTCGGCATGATACCGCTGCTGCCGGATGCGTTTTTCGCGTCTATGGCGGTGACGATAATGGGTGGCCTCGCGTTTGCCTCGGTGCTGACCCTTGTCGCCGTGCCGGTACTTTACGCACTTCTTTTCCGTATCCGTCCACCAAAAGAAGAAAGCACCGACTCGAAAACCGGAACAGCCTCTGGTTGAAGTGGTTCATGCTTCAAGTAGGTAGGGATCACCCTTGGAACAAAATGCCTTTGTAGAGTAGCGCCAGCTTCTAAATCGTGGCGAAGGCAGGCGATATTTTCTTTAGACCATCAACATTTCTTGCTTGCGCGAGGGTCAGCTACGCCCGGAAAAGAGAATGTTGCCGCAAAGCGGTCCGTTCGTTAAACGCAAAAGGCCCACCAGTGATGGCGGGCCTTCCGGTTGAATTCTCTGTATCAGTTCGCGCAGGCGCGGATGGCTTCGATGTCCGGCCCATTGGGTGACCGACCCAGATTGAAGGGGGCGGACGCATCGCGCCATTTGGCGTAATCGGCCAGATATTCGAGCTGGCTGAGATAGACCTTGGCCGAGGCGGGGTTTTCGCAGGCGGTCTCGATGATCACCTCATTGGCGAGTTCCTGCACGCGCGCCAAGGTCTCGTCGTCGTAGCGGGTGATCTCGATGCCAGCGTCCTTGAACTGCTGATAGGCCTCGGTGGCGCGCTTTTCGGTGAAGGAAAGCGACCAGATCAGATTGGCCTGAGCCGCGATTTTCAGATCCTCCTGCGTTTCAGGAGAGAGCGCATCCCACGAGGCCTTGTTGATCATCACGCCAAAGACCGAAGCCGATTGGTGCCAGCCCGGAGTGGCCCAGAACTTGGTCACCTGATGGAAGCCGCCTGAATAATCAACATTGGGGGTCGAGAATTCTGCGCCGTCGATCACGCCGCGTTCTAGCGACTGATAGATTTCGCCACCGGCCATGGAGACCTGATTGCCGCCGAGTTTTTCGAGCAGGCGACCCTGTTCCAGACCGGACAGGCGCAGGCGTTTGCCTTGCAGATCCTCAAGGGTCACGATGGGCTCATTGGTACGGAAACCGGATTCGTTGTTGGTCACGCCGTAGGGCAGGTAGACCATGCCGAATTTGCCGTAGATCTCGTTATAGAGATCGGCACCACCCCATTGTTCGATCCAGTTGACGTAGTCGATGGCGTTGAAGAGGCTGGCGGTGGTTGCCAAGGGGGAGAACGCCGAATCGCGGCCTGCCCAATAGCCCGGCCAATCCCCGCCAGCCTGAATGGTGCCAGATTCCACTGCGCCAAAGACTTCGCCTGCGGGCACAAGCGCGCCTCCCTCGAAGAACTCGATGGTCAACGCGTCGCCGGTCAGCTTGTTGGCGAGGTCGACGAAATGCTTGTCGATCTCGATCAGCTCCAGAGAGCTGGGCCATGTGGTTGTCATGGTCCAGCTTTCCTGCGCGGCAGATTGCGTCGCAATCCCTGCGGCCAGAGCGAGGCCGGTTACGAGAGTAATCTTCGTCAGCATGGGTAGTCTCCTTGTTTACTTGGTGTAGAGCGTCTCTGGTAGCCATGTGACCAGTTGCGGAAAGATGGCTACACCGAGGCACATGATCAGGATCAAGCCAATGAATGGCAACACCCCGATGATGATCTGTGAGGTTTTGACCGACTTGGGCGCGATAGCGCGCAAATAGAACAAGGCATAGCCAAAAGGCGGCGTCAGAAACGAGGTCTGCAACACCACCGACATGAGAACAACAAACCACAAGAGGCTGACATCCATCTCTTGCACGATGGGCAGAAAGATCGGGAACGAAAGCAAGACAATCCCCGTCCAGTCGAGGAAAGCGCCCAAAATGAACACGATGAACAGCATCATCGTAATGAGCATCCACGGCTCCATATCCATGCCCCGGATGATTTCCTGAGTGGCGCGCAACCCGCCGGTGATGTTGAACACGCCGGTAAAGGCGGTTGCTCCGATCACGATGAAGAGGATCATCGCCGAGGTGCGCCCGGTCTCCAGCATTGCGCCGTAGAAGTTGATCCATCTGAACTTGCCGCGAAAGATCACGATCAGCAGCGCCAGCATGGCCCCGATGGCAGAGGCCTCTGTTGCCGTGGCTATGCCCGCTAGGAGCGAGCCGAGGATGCCGAGGATCAGCACCAAGGGCGGTACGGCCTCAATCGCCAGCATCTTGAGCAGGGCGCTGCGGCTGACCTTTTCGTCCGACTCAACGGCGGGGGCCATATCGGGGCGCACGAAGGCCACGATCACAACCCAGACGGCGTAGAGCAGTCCGAGCAATATGCCGGGGATCATTGCACCGGCAAACAGTTCGCCCACCGAGAGCGGTGAGTAGCTGGCCATCAGGATGAGCATGATCGAGGGCGGAATGAGAATGCCGAGGCAGCCCGAGGCCGCGATGACGCCGGTGGTGAGCGTCGGGCTATAGCCATATTGCAGCATCGGGCGCAGGGCCATGACGCCCATCACGGTGATCGAGGCGCCGATGATGCCGGTGGTCGCCGCCAAGAGGATCGAGATGAACACGACCGCCAGTGCCAGACCGCCGCGCACATTGGACATCATCAGCCGGAGGGATTCGAACATTCGGTCGGTGACGCCGCTGTCCGAGAGAAACCGGGCCATCAGCACGAACAGTGGAATGGCAATCAGCGTGAAATTATCCAGCACATCGCCGAAGATGCGATTGATGACGATGCCCAGCACCATCGGCTTGCCCGCGATCAGCGCACCCAGAACGGCGGTGCCGCCCAGCACAAAGGCCAGCGGATGGCCCATGAAGAGGCCAAGCAGCAGCAGGCCGAACATGCACAGGGCGATGACTTCAGGCGTCACTGCGCACCTCCTGACGATTGAATACGAGTTTCAGAACCTCTGCGATCCCCTGCAACAAGAGCAGGGCCGCCGCCGCAGCCATCGCCATCTTGAGCGGATAGACGGGCAATTGCACCGAGCCATAGGTGGTTTCACCCTGCGCATAGGACCGCATCGCAAATTCATAGGAGCGGGTTGTGAACACCCAGGCGAAGGGAAAGAAGAAGATCAGATAGCCCAGAGCATCGACAATACGGGCCGGGGTCTCGGACAGATTGGCGGTCAGCAGATCCACCCGCACATGCGCCTGATGCCGCAGCGCATAGCCGCCGAGCAGCACAAAGTAGAAGCCGAACATCTGCTTTGTGACGTCAAACGCCCAGCGGGTCGGATCGTTGAGCACGTAACGCATGAATACGTCATAGATGATTAATGCCGCTAACACGATCGCCACCACAGAGACGATTCTGCCGACGGTTTCGTTAAGCCCGTCAATGGCGCGAATGATCATGGTTTCCTCCGCCAGTATGTGTCAGCATACTATCCGGACACGGGCAGGATACAAGGCGAGGAATTGAGAAGAAGAACTATTTTAGGATTGCAGAAAGACACGGTAACTACTCACGGTTCGTTAAGCCGGTGAGCGTCACTCGGCTCGCTTGACGTTTTCAAGCGGCTTCGGTGCAGGCGAGTCGGGCTTTTGTATTAAACATCGGGCTGAACGCTCCACGAAGATAGAAGCCATAGCTTCATATCCAAGCAACCAAAAGGGTAGGTAAAGCACCCAATCATCAAGATCTTGATCGTGCCTAAAATCACTTGGACCCGCTAATCGTAAGTGGCGGAATTCCCCGCCATCCAGTCTTGTACTCTCCGTGGATATCGAGCAAAAAATGGCATTTACCTGAGTCCAGCCGAACGGTTCTCCATCGGCGTATGCACTTGGCACCTTTACCGGCGGACAGGAACTGTCAGGCCTCTGTGGGCGGTTCGGAAATCATCGTCCTCAGGTTTGTCTGTACCAGCGCCGCTCTTCCAGAAAGTGCAAGTTGTGGGTCGAACGCACCGCCAGCGCATAGGGCTGACCACGATCCTCCAGCATGTGCGGGAACCCATAGTCCGAGCTATAGACCACATGGGTGAGGACAAAGGCGCTTGGCGCCCCCTCACCCAGCAGCTTTTCGGCCACGGTTCTGGTGCATACCGACATGGCCTCGCCGCATCTGGAAAACGCGGGCTCACCCGAACAGAAGGCGCGCTGGATGCCTTTGATCACCTCGGGCGAAAAGATCGCAGCCGTGGCCGTGACCGAACCGGGCGCCGGTTCCGATGTCGCGGGGATGCGCACGCGCGCGGTGCGCGACGGTTCGGACTGGGTGCTCAACGGCACCAAGATGTTCATCACCAACGGGGTGCATGGCGATCTGTATTTCGTTGGCGCGAAAACCGACCCCGACGCCAAGGGCTCGCGCGGGATCACCATATTCGCGGTTGAAAAGGGCACGCCCGGATTCTCGGTCGGCCGGGCCTTGAACAAGACCGGCTGGCTGTGCTCGGACACTGCCGAGCTGATCTTCGAGGATGTGCGCATCCCGGCCGAAAACGTGCTGGGCGAGGTCAACCGGGGCTTTTATTCGGTGATGAAGAACTTCCAGAACGAACGGATCGTGCTGGGCGCGATGGCCTGCTCCGAAGCGCAGACCGCGCTCGACATGACGGTGGATTACGTCAGGCAGCGCAAGGCCTTCGGCGGCGTGCTCTGGGACAAGCAGGCAGTGCGCCAGCGGCTGGCCGATTGCCAGACCCGGATCGAGGCCGGACGCCAGCTTACCTATCACGCGGCCAGGCTGGACGCGGCGGGCCGCGATTGCGTCAAGGAGGTCTCGATGGTCAAGGCCTATTGCGGCGAACTGGTGAACAGCGTGCTTTACGATTGCGTGCAGTTTCATGGCGGCATGGGCTACATGCGCGAAACGCCGGTGGAACGCATGTCGCGCGACGCCCGCGTTCAGGCCATAGGCGGGGGCGCCACCGAGGTCATGCTCGAAGAAGTCGCCAAACGGATGTGAGCCATCAACCCAGAAAATTCAACTGCCCTATTGGCGCTGATAGCGGACAGTTAATGGGAAGTTGTTCTTGTAGCTTTCCGTACACCCCACGAGTATATATATGCTGGTTCCAGGGCGTCTGTTACCGCACGAGTTACCGCAGAATTCACACCAGAGCGTCGCCGTCGTAGGGCTGCAAGGCTCGGATTTACGTCTAGCCTCCCTGCCTTGGCCCGCCGGATCATCTCGCGCATCAATCCGCCCGGATTGCGAACGGGATATGTGGGGTGATCTCGCCCCGCATCAACCAGAAGAAGGCAGAGCGCCAATCCGTGGTCGCCCAAGGTGCTCTGGCCTTCAAACCAGACTGACGGATGTATATCGAGCATGGGCAATAGCCGCCAGGCGGCCTCAATGATGTCGCGTTCCCTGAGCGGCGCGTTCTTTTGTTGGCGCGCGTCAAGCATCATGCGCAGCCCGTCACCTGCAATTGCGTAAAGGATCCCAGGCGTCAGAGTGGGAGGCGCGGGGCAGGGAAGTGATGGCGGCAATTCACTCTCTGCAACTTCTTCGCATCTTGCGGAGTTATCCACAGCAGAGGGCTCTTCTACATTTTGAATTTCTTCCTTGGTGTTCTGTGTAAAGGGCCGGAAGTTTTCCGCTGGTTCGCCGGAAGAAAGCCAATGTTTTTCAAACCAGTCATCGATACGGCTGCATAATTCGGAACTCGCCTGCAGATGGGCGGTAAGCCGGTCCAAACCAAGATGGCTCAACGCATCGCTGCGTGGCCAGCTTGCGAAACTGGCAAGAATATCTGTGACCTCCGGATCCTCAGTGGCCCAGGAGGGCAGGGCAGCGATGCACCGCTTCATTTGCCGCAGACGCAGTGATCGAAGATCCCTTAAAGCGCGCAAATGCTTCCGTTCCGCGCGGAGCCGGTCACGAAGGGCTATGAACTCCTCCAGGCGCGCGATCAGCGGCGTGAGGATCAAGCCGAGACCGGCGCGGCCATAGCGAGCCCCGTTCGCCGCGACGCGTTTGACGATCAGGCCGAGCCTTGCCAGCGCGGCCTCATCCGAGCGCAACTGGCGCGGCGTCTTGCCAAGTTCGACCGCTGCGAGGTCTTGCGCCCCAAAGAACACCGGTTCGCGGTGCGGGGAGATCCAGTCGGAGGCGCGGGTGCGCCCGATGATGTAGTTCAGCACCGCGAGGCGCGCCGGGCGCAGACCGATATGCGGGGCTATCTCCGAGAGAAGCGCCATTAAAGCGCCTTTGGTCCAGACGTCCGGCAAGGCCGGGTGGTTTCGAGTGGAGTTCATATCTTGTCCTTGTCAGTATGGGACAAGGCCGCAACAGGGCATTCGCATCCCGGCAAGAGATACGTTTTTTCTTTGCCTTGACCGTCGGGGCTGCTAGAACAGGGTCACAGTTTGAGTTGACCTATCGGAACGCCAATTCCGTTGCTCTTTGAGCCCCTCGCATGGTTGCCGCCTTGCGGGGGTTTCTCTTTTCTGGGGTGTCGAGTCCTTCTATGGGGTTTGGGATCAGTAATTGACCTGCTCAGAGCCGTAAGTGCCCTCGTGATCTTCCCAGTCGACAAAGACGGCACGGACCCGGATGCTCGGGCAGGTGGCCCCGAAACCTTCGTCGCCCTGGAAGGCTGGCGGTAGGTCGCCCGGGGAGGCGATCCGCCATCGAAACTGCCCCGTGCTGTCGTAAGAACCATGCCGGATCAGGTCCGTGCGTCGACAATGCTCACCTTCGCCAACCACCCCCTGGGACAAAGAAGCGTCAAACACATCAATGGAGCGGATGAAGGCAAAGGCGGACCCACTGACATCGATATCAGCACCATGTCCGACGGCCTGCGCGAGATGGAGCCCTTCCATCTGGGGGGCCGGGGAAACTGCTGGCCCGGGATTGACCCCCGCCAGCCTGTAAAGGCGCGCGACTGGGTCCGGCGTTTCAAGCGCCGCGCGCATCGGGCAGCGCCAGATCTGCAGTGGTGGCTCGACCGGCCAGGGTGTTATGCGGCGGATGAACTCCGCGCGCGCGCGGGCACAGGGAACCGACGCGGGCCAACCGCCTGCGAGGCACAACAGGATCGCACAGTCGATCTGGTAGCCTTGTGCGGCAACGGGTTTGGCAGCGAGCGGTGTGAGCCCGATCGCGATCATCGCGGCCGTTGACAGAAGCCGCCTCATGACAGAGCGCCGCCGCTAACCTGTTGTCGTATAATCAGACTTATGTTAATTGTGTCATAATTGCTGACATATTTTGCGCGTCGTTTCATTGGAACATCTCCTGGTAAGCGTCAAGCACAAGACGGACTTCGGCCTGCGCGGAAGCTGATGCTGCGGCGAGGCAATTCAGATAGGTTTGTGCCTCATCGAAGTAGGTGTTGAACGCGGCTCTGATGTCGTCGCCGTACTCGTTCAGGAGCGCAGGCGAGGCCGCCAGCTCCGGCCGCAACGGCAACACGCAGTCCATCGCCAGCGTCTCGGCATTTGCTGGGATCGCTAGGGCGATGAATGTGCTACATGCCAGCAACCGCGACATCTGGTGGTCTCCCGACAATCTGGGGGCGAATCGTGTGTCGGACCTATCACCGAAAAAATATCTTAATCAATCAAAAGATATCTATTGACCATATAAAGGGTTTTCCGCTACGTCGCCGCATATCTTGTGACATGCACTGTTTGAAGCGGTGCAAAAGCAGGTTACTTCCGTAGGAACTTCTTTCCTTCGGAGGCAAAATGGCAGGAACAAAATACCCCGTGATCCTAACATCGCACATGCAAGAGGCGATCGAGGGTGGGGCATGGATCGAGGTGGAATGCGTTGAAGCCCCGGAAAAGGGCGGCAACACGCATAGGGGTGGCTGGACGGTTTTCGTCTGCTCCAATGACGGTCAAGGCGGTGTGCACCGGTCGGTCTATGTGACCAACCGGGATCTTAAACCACGCGTCTTCAAGACCGCAGCAGGGCTCATGAGCTTCTGCCTGGAGCTCGACGCAAAGGTATTCAGCTGCCCTCTCCGAGAAGGTGAGAGAGGCACGTGGGAGTTTGAGACGACAAGGTATCCTACCAGCGGCTAGTCTCGTTCTCTGGGGGCTTTCAGGCCCTTCCACTTATGCACAATCCGTTATCGATCTCGATGCTCCAGACCGTGTTGGTCGACTGACCAGTAGCGTTCTCGACTTTGCAAGACCCCAACCCGAGCAAAGCGACGGTGTCGCACGCTCTGAGGTCGTCCCTCTTGATTCACCACGCCTGTCTCCGCCTCGGGTCCCATCGGGCCGCCCTGCGATCGAGACTATGATCCTTGATGTGGGGTCGGTTTACGTGGACCACCCGGCCCTGCGGAGGGCCGGGATGTCCTCTCGCGACTGGCTCGCATTTTTTCGCGCCAACATCGCTATTGAAAGCGCATTTGATCCAGGCGCGCGGTCGCATGTCGGCGCAATCGGGCTTGGGCAGTTGATGCCGGACACTGCGCGCGTGCTTGGCGTCGATCCGCATGATCCTGAGCAAAACCTGCATGGATCCGCCCGCTACTTGCTGACACAACTTGATCGTTTCGGCACGCCGCAGCTTGCGCTTGCAGCCTATAATGCCGGCCCCGAAGCCGTGGCGCGCCATGGCGGGATTCCCCCCTACCGCGAAACCCAAGGCCATGTCCGCAAGGTCATGGCCGTCTATGCCCAATCCATCGGAGACCAGATATGAAACGCATCGACTATACCCGGGCGGCATTGGCCGCGTTGCTGATAGTGGCCGCAGCCCCGGCGCTTGCACAGGACCTCAGCCCGGTCTCTGACATGATCGACAACATCATCGACGCGGTGACGGGTCCGATCGGTCGTGGCCTCGGCGTGCTCGCTCTCGTGGGATCGGGTGTCATGATGTTTTTCGGGCGTCTCAACTGGCCGATCTTCGTCGCCGTGTTTGTCGGCGTGGTGCTGATCTTTTCGGCCGAGACCATCATCGATGGCTTTGCGGCTCCTTGATCTGACAGGCCGCAGAGACCTCCATGCGCGACACACCACTCTTTCTGGGGCTGACCAAGCCGCCACGGATATTCGGTCTCCCGATCGGATATTTTGTGGCGCTGGTCTTCGCATCCGTGATCCCTTTCATTCTGGTTGACGACATGCGGTTCCTGCTGGTGTTCCTCGCGGGCTACCCACCGCTTTGGGTGGTCGCAGACCGCAATCCACATCTGTTCCAGATTTTGAACGTGGTGATGTCGCGCACACCGCGAACGAGTGTGCGATCCCGCGATGGGGGCGATCTCTATGTCGCGTGAGTTTCGGGGGTTGATTGCAAGCAACGCTGTTCGGGATGCACTTGGGGACAAGGTCTTGAAAGCCGAGCGTCTTGGGCGGCACTTACCTTACATTGCTGCGGTGCGAGACAATGTCATCCTGACGCGGCAGGGTGATCTGATGGCGTCGGTCACGCTTGGCGGGATCGACAGCTTCACCAGCGATGACACCCGGATCGATGAGATCAGTGAAGGCTTTGCCCGGATCGTCAGTCAGTTGGGCGAGCGTTTCGGTTTCCACATCAACAAGGTATCACGCCCGGATGTCGCGGACCTTGCTGCGCCTGACGGTATGCCTTTTGCAAATGCGGTAGACGCGGCGTGGCAGAGAAGCCTGCGCGCACGTGACCTGAAAGCCCGCACCTTGATGCTGACAGTATTGATGCGTCCGTCGATGCCGCAGGCATTCTCGAAGGTTCTGGGTGCCCTAGGCGGGGGCCGCGATTTCCAGAAAGACATCGATACGCGAATTGTTGCCCTGGAAGAGGCCATGACGCTGCTCATGGCGATGTATTCCGACGCAGGCGCAGCGCGCCTGACAGTCTCGAGCGGGGACTGGCTTGCAGTGTTGGCCGCGGTACACGGACAGAGCTACGGCAAGATCATCGCGGCCCCCGGGCAACTGTTGGCTGACACGATGAGCAATTTCGACGTCAGCTTTCAAGGCAAAACCATGCGGCTGGAAAGCGGCGACAGCGCACGATACGGCGCGATTTTCGGGATAAAATCCTATCCCAGTCGCACCTGGCCAACCATGCTTGACGCGTTGGAACTGCCCTATGACATTACGATCACCAACTCTTTCACGCCGCGGCGCGCCAATGAGATGGTTGAGCGCATTCAACGCACCTTTCGCCAGCGGGGTGCCTCCGAGGATGCTGGTGTCAGCCTGACAGAGCAATTGATCGAAGCCGCCGACGCCGTGGCATCCGGCCGGTCGACCTTTGGGACACACCATGCATCCGTGCAGGTCTTCTGTGACAGCGCCGAGGAACTGGAACAGGCAGCTTCCGAGATCTGGCGGGCGGGGCAAGAGACCGGTGCCGTTCTGGTAAGGGAATCCTGGGCCGCAAAGGCGCTTTATTTCGCGCAAGCGCCGGGAAACTGGGCCTACCGGATCCGTGACGGGATCGTTTCGTCGCACAATTTCGCGGAACTTGCAGCGTTTCACAAGACAAGGCCGGGGCGCGGACCCGAGGCCAGCCCATGGGGCAAGACGATCACGGCCTTCCCGACCGTGACCTCCAGCCTCTACCGGTTCAACTTTCACGAAGCGGGGCGCAGGACCGATGAGCCAAGCGTCGGGCACACGCTTGTTCTGGGCCGCACCGGATCCGGCAAGACACTCGGCACGGCTTTTCTCATGGCGCAGGCCCGCAGAGTGGGTGCGCGGGTCATCGTTTTCGACAAGGATCAGGGGTTGGAGATGGCGATCCGCGCTTTGGGTGGCAGCTACAGCGAAATCAAGGTGGGCCAGCCCACCGGCTTTAACCCGATGACCACGGAGACCGATGCGCGGGGGGCCGCCTGGCTGACAGATTGGCTCGGCGACATTCTGGCCCGTCACCGTCCATTTGAGACGGTCCAGACCGCAGCACTGAACGAGGCGGTTCGTCAGATTGCCGCTGCGGAGCCGGGCCTCAGAACCTTCGACGGTTTGGCAAGTCTCGTGGCCTCCACTGATGATGATGGCGACCTGGTGTCCCGCGTGCGGGAATGGACAGAAGTCGGCCGGTACGGTTGGCTTTTCTCAAGGCCTAGTGCCCAGGCGATAGCCATTGGCGAGGATGTCCTTGGTCTCGACATGACTGAACTTCTGGACCAGGACGCAGAACGCTCCGCCCTCCTCGCCTATCTCTTCCGCCGTATCGAGCGCGTGATCGAGGATCGCAGACCAACAATCATTGTGATCGACGAGGCGTGGAAGATGTTGGCTGACGATATCTTCGTCAAGCGTCTCCATGACTGGCTGGTTACCATGCGCAAGCGCAACTGCGTGGTGATGATGTTGACCCAGACACCGGGTCATCTGGACCAAAGTTCGGTCGGCCAGATCATCGCGGAAAGTGTGGCAACCCAGATCCTGTTTCCCAATCCACGGGCAAATCCAGAGGATTACAGCATCCTGCGCCTGAACGCGCGCGAGGCGGATTTTCTTTCCAGCCCGACAGCCGGATTGCGGCTGGCATTGATCCGTTCCGGCACCGACAGCGTGTTCGTCAATACCGATCTCGCAGGCTTGGGCGGTCTGGTTACTGTTCTTGGTGGCGGCAAGACCGGCGAGGAAAAGGCGCCTGCTGATTGGCGCAAGAAAGAAGAATTCTGGAAGGACATGATGTGAAAGCACGATTTTTTCTGTTGGTCGCCATGACGGTCCTGAGCGCTTGCGAAGGTGCATCAACAGGCGTGCGATCGCCCTGTTTTGAGCGGCCCGTTATGGCGTTCTCGGCCCCTGCTCCCGACCTTGTTTCACGGAATGCGCATTGTGATTTCCAGAGCTTCTAGAATGGCGATTCCGTTGGCCCTGGGTCTTGGCTCGCTTGCCTCCGCGCAGGGCGTGCCAGTGATCGATGGCTCCAACCTTGCCCGCGCTGTGTCTCGCGTCGAAGAGCTCGCACGCGACGCCTTGCGGCAGGGCCAGAAGCGCGACGCCCGCCAGGAACAAGCGGATATCTATCAAGAGCAGCTTGAAGCCTATGAGCGTTTCCTGGCGGAGACCACCGGTGTCACCGACCTGAGTGGGTTCGAGGCTGGTGGGCCTGGCTGGGCGAGCGCTGCAGAGACTTACCCAGCCCAGGAAGATCATCCTGACGCCGATCGCCTCTTCGGTGAGCCAAGCGACGTGGAGCGCATGATCATCACGGTGGCGCGGCGCTATGAGGGTCATCCCGGTGTTGCGGCCGCCGGTCTGACGCCGCTGACATGGCGTATCCTGTTTCAGTCACTGATCAAGCAGGAAAGTCGTTTCAACAATGCAGCCGTCTCCCACGTGGGTGCGCGCGGTTTTTGCCAGCTGATGCCGGGCACAGCATCGGATCTCGGTGTGAACCCGTATGATCCTTGGGAAAACCTGGACGGTGGCGCACGCTACATTCTCACGCAACTGAACCGCTTCGGTCGGATCGATCACGCTCTGGCGGCCTATAATGCAGGCCCCGGCCGTGTTCTCGAATATGGTGGTGTGCCTCCTTTCGAGGAAACCCAGACCTACGTCCGGCGCATCAACGGCTATTACAACGACTATCTTGGCACCATCACCGGCGTCGATATGACGGGGTCACTGGCGGGCTTCGATGGCGCTTCGGCCGCCTGGGGCAACTGGGCGGATGCCTCGGTCGGCTATAGCGCCTACATGGGCACCCAGATCGATCAGGCCATGACGAGGATCGCGGCGCTTTTGCGTGAAGATCCGCCCCGTAACGCAAAAGAGGCACTGGACCGCTCCACCTACATGCTTGCTGAACGGGCGCGGCTCATGGCGCTGACGCTGCGTCTGCGCGCGGCCCACGTGAAAGTCGAAGCGGCACAAGGTTTGACCGAGGCCGCCGATCACCTGGAGCAATCCACTTTCTGGAGGTATTCCGATGAGGGCTGACACCCGCCTTGCCGCAATTATTGTCGCGGGCACACTCATGGCGGCACACCTGCCCCCTGCCTTCGCTCAGGGTGTGCCTGTGATCGATGGATCGAACCTCGCGCAGAATATCGAGCAGCTGCAGGCCGCGCTGCGCGATGCGGAAAACCAGCTTCAGCAAATCGAGGAATTGCGTACCCAGATCGAGCGCCTCACTGATATTCAGGGCCTTCTTGATGACGTCCTGGGTTCAATTACCGGCCTGAATGAAATCGCAGCCCTCTACAACGATGTGGAGGACCTGCGTGCCCGCGCCCAGAAGATCACCGATCTATCGGGTTTCATGGACAGTCTGTCGCTCGGGGATTTTGATAGCCTGCTGGACGATCTGCTCGATGGCGACGTCACCATGGGAGAGCGCCGGGCCGCCGATGCCATGCGCGAGACGATGGCCAGTGCGGGGTTCACCTCAGAAAAACTCACCGAGCTGAACGACGCTGGGAACCCGCAAGGCGCTTCCATAGCCGATCTGGCGGCTGCCAATGCCATGGTTATCGGGCAAGCCCAAATTTCCTACGAGGAAGCCGCCCAGAGCATTGAGCGTATCGATGGGCTGGTGGAAGCGATTGGTGATCAGGAAACGCTCAAGGAATCGATCGATCTCAACACGCGTATGGCCGCGGAGACGAATTACATGCTGGGCCAGATGTGGCGCCTGAATGCCGCCCAAGGCTTAGCGCAGGGTCAAAATGGCATCGATTTCGCGGCCGAGCAGGCCCGCACCCGCTCCTTCTTTGATTATTCCGGCGCTGAGGATTGACCCTTGAATACATCACTCAAATTACTTGCAATTTTCTTCGCCCTCACAGGCAGTGCCTGGGCGGAAGACTTGCAAGACCTGCCAGACGATACGTTGCTCGGGGAGGTCGTCACTGCCACCGAAAACGGGGAGGAGGAACGCCTCCTCAAGCTGATGCGTGAGGTCCAGGCAAGAGGGCTTTTGATGTTCCCGAAGCCGCAAACCTGCACCTTCAGTTATCCGGACACTGAGTTTTTCGGCAACGAAATTTTCCGTGGAGCGGTTCGATGGGGCTTCGGCACCGACCTGAGAGAGCTTGCAATGTCGCAGGGCTTCTGCGGCTGCATCTATGATCTCGAGTCGCTCGATGCGTTTACGCAGGAACGGATTGGCAAAGCGGCGCAGGATGCAATTACCAGCGATTTCAGCGTCTTTCGCAAATACCGCCGTAGCGATTGGTCAGATGTAAACGAGCGCTATCAGATCTTTCAATTGGAGCGGTGTGGTAGTTAAGGATGGCCATAATCGCTGAGGTTCTGGCACTGGTAGATGCAACTGTCGCGGGCGTGGCAGCTGACACGTATGCTGAAACGGTTGCCGCAGTACGCCCGGTTGTACAGACCGCATCTGTGTTGGTGGTCGTTCTTGTAGGCGCAAATGTGGGTCTGCAAGCCGTGCCGCTCTCGGTTTCCACAATCGTGTCGGTGGGGCTGCGCATTGTCCTGGTCAATGTGTTTTTGATCTACGCAAACCTTTCTGTTCCGTACGAAGCGCTGACAAATGCTCCTGCTGAACTTGGTTCAGGTATTCTCAACTCCCTCTCAGGTGGTGATGTCACAAACCTTTATGACGGCATAGACGATCTCTATTCCCAAGCTCTGAATGTCGGACAGGCGATCAGCCAGAATGGCGGCTGGCTGGCCGGTGCCATGACCAGCGTGATCATGTTTCTTGTGGCCGCTGCCATGGCGACGATCACCATCATCGTTCTGTCGGCTGCCAAAATCATGTTGGCGGTATTGATCGCCATCGCACCTGTGGTCGTGGCTTGCACATTGTTCAAACAATCCGCGCCACTGTTCGAGGCCTGGGTCAAACTCGCCATCGGATTTGCCTTCGTGCCTCTATTCGTGGCTGCCATGGCTGGCTTCACCATAGCGACGGGTGAGGCCGTCGCACCTGATAGCCTCGACAGCGTCGAAACACTCGGGGACGCGATTTCGTTCGTCGTGGTGATGATGATCGGCGCCGGCCTGATGTTGCTCGTGCCAACTTTCGCGCAAGGGCTTGCCGCCACGAACATCGGCCTCGCCTCGATCGGTGCAAATGCCGCGCGGATGCCCGGGAACGCGTGGCGCAATACCGGTGCTGCGATCCGGGGCGGCGATGACATGCGACGGGGCTTCAACGCAGGACGTCAGGGACAGGGCGTCTCCGACAGATCGTCCAGCGCGGCCCGTGCCGGGAGCTATGCGGGCGGTGCGGTCAAGCTCGCCGGAAAGATGAAGAAGGGATAGTCATGAGTGGTTTCGATATCGATTTGGTGATGGGTCCGCGCCGGGCAGCGCGCGTCGCATGGATCGTTGCGGGCTGTTCCTGCGCCGTATCCGTGCTGTTGGCTCTGACCATTACGGTTATGTTGCCCCTGCGCGAAACCGAAGTGTTTACCGTCCTCGTCGACAGCACGTCGGGTGCAGCAGAACGCATCTACCAGGTTCAGCCGACCGGTATCACCGATGAGGAAGCGATCAAAGAATCCCTGCTTGTCAGCTATATCAGCGACCGCGAAAGCTATTTTAGGAACGGCATTCAAGAACGGCTCGAAAGTGTCCAGCGGCGCTCCAGCGGGTCAGCGCGCACCTCGCTGATAGAACTCTGGACCACGGGGTCCGAGAATTATCCCCCGCGCAGCTATGGCGCGAATGCGCAGGTCGATGTCCGCGTGCGGGCGATCACCTTCCTGGAAGACGAAGTGGCCCAGATCCGGTTCGACAAACGCCTCACCCGACCCAACCAGACCCCCGTCACGCAAACATTCATCGCCACCGTAGGGTTTGAGTTTGCCCCCCGCCGCGAACGCTCCCTGACACGCGTTTGGGAAAACCCCCTAGGCTTCTCGGTGACCGCTTACCGGGTCGATGCCGAAACACTGACACGAGAATAGTTCATGAAAACCGTCATAATTGCCATCGCAACGGTCGGCGGGTTGCTCGTAACGCCCGCCTTGGCCGAGCGCGCACCGGTCACCATGGGTCAGGACGCCCGCGTTCGCCACGTGACCTTCAACCCTACGGATGTGATCCGGATCGACACCCACCTTCGGGTAAACACGTCAATCGAACTCGGTCCCGGCGAACGGATCAATCAAGTCCTGATCGGTGACTCCGCGTCCTATGAAGTGGAGGTTCTGTCAAACCGCAATACGATCTCGATCAAGCCTGTCGAGGCACGGGCCGCGACAAACCTGACGATCTTTACCAACCGCCGCGCTGTCGCCTTCTATCTGACAGAGGGACGCTCGCGGACACAGTCTTTCCGGGTCGTCGTAAACTTTCCCGACGAGCGACCCGCCGGGCGCCAGCTTGCGGCTGGAGGCCGAGATACCGGCTATCAGTTCGCGGGCAGCGGTGCGATCCGCCCGACGAGGGTCTGGAATGATGGGCGCTCGACATTCTTTGAATTCCGGCCCGGCGTGCGGCCCTCGATCTTCGGCTTGAACGCCCAAGGCTACGAGATCACCCAGAACAGCCAGACGCAAGGTGCGGTCGTGCGGGTCACCGGCGTGCGGGACGCCTACACCATCCGCATGGGCGAAGATCATATCTGCATTACCCGGGAAACTGGTGGGTTCACGACCGAGGCTGCCGCCGTGGCCGCCCTGCGTGGACGGGAGTTCTGATCATGAGCGACGAGAAAACAGGGGGAAAGGAATACAGCTTCGCGCCCAAGCGGCGCGCATCTCTCGGGCTCAGGCTTGGTTTGGGTGCATTGCTTCTGGCAGGGACCGCCATCATTGCCTACCCGCTTGTGCAAGGCAGCGGCATCACTTCTGCCGTTGAAACATCGAAAGCCGACGACTTTCAGGATCAGGTCGACGGTGACGGGTTCGGCCGCATGACAACCGACGCGGAACCGACCGAACAAAGATCAGAGCCGAGATTCGATCCCGGACCAATCGAGGATGAACTCGCGGCGCAGCGCCAAGCCCTCGAGGAACAGAACGCCAAGCTTGCGAGCGACGTGGTCGCCCTACAAGCCCAGTTGGCAAGACTGGCCGAAGCCCCTGCCCCCGACAATTCCGCCGAGCTGGCCGAAGCGCTGCGCTCGGTCCAGGAACAGAACACGGCGCTCATCGCCCAGATGCAAAGCGAGATGGACACCCGGTTGGCAGAAGCCGATCTTGAAGCGCAAAAGCGTATCGCCGATGAGGTTGCCGCACGTGCGCGTGTTGCCGATGGCCGGATGGAGCAGTTGATGGAGCAAATGCTCGGACTGCAGCGCCAGAACGACGCCCTGCAACAGCAGATCGATGACGGAATGAATGATGCTCTACGCGCGCAAACCGAGAGGGATCAGCTCGCCGCCGAGGAAGCCGCGCGGCGGGCTGAACTGGACCGTCGGCGTGCCGAGGCGGCGGCGCTGCGCGACACACAAATCCGGTCCGAAGGGGTGATCTTTGATGCGGGCGGACAGACGGGCAGTCCGGCATCCGACCCCGAGAGGGGGCCCGCGCTCGGAGATGCGGCGGCGCGCGCCTTCGTGTTGGACGGTGCCCAGCCCGTTCAAGTCGCGACAGCGGAGGTAATCGCCAATCCTTCCAATACGGTTCTGCAGGGCACGCTCATTCAAGCGTCACTGGAAACCGCCATCGAATCCACATTGCCCGGACAGATTACCGCCATCGTGAACTACCCGGTCTGGAGTTTCGATCAGTCCCGCGTTCTCATTCCCGAAGGCTCCCGCCTCTTCGGGACCTACAATTCGAATGTCTCTTTGGGCCAGGCCCGCATTCTGGTTGGCTGGTCACGCATCGTCACACCCGAGGGGCAATCGGTTCAGCTCGCCGCATTTGGCGCGGACGATCAGGGCCGCTCGGCTTGCCCCATAATCGCGCATGACACGCATGTTCAATTCGTCCAGCAACGGCCGGATGGCGGCATTCAGCTCTGCCAGCGAGAAGAACCTGTGATTGCGCAACCGCGCGAGGATCCAGCGTTGGGCAACCTGAACGGCCACCTCGACCTTGGCTTTATCCTTGGGTTTGCGCACGCGCGCAGGCAGGATCGCCGTGCCGTAATGTTCCGCCATTTCGGCATAGGTCCGGTTCAAGCCGGGATCATATCGGTCTGCCTTGGTGACGGCTGACTTGAGATTGTCGGGCACAACGACCTGTGGCACGCCGCCCAGATAGGCGAACATTCCGACATGGGCCGCAATCCAGTCCTCAAGGCCTTCGCTGGCAATAGCCACAGCATAGGTATAGCTGGAAGCCCCCATCGCAGCGACAAACAGCTTGGCCTCGCTGACCTCACCCGTGGCCGGATCGACGATGTCGATCGTGTCACCCGCAAAATCGATAAATACCTTTTCACCGCCGACATGCGTTTGCCGCATGCTCGGTCGGACGCGCCCTTTCCACGCCTCAAAATGGGTGCAAAACCAGGTGTAACCAAACCCGTTGGGGTGCTGCGCACGATATTCCTGCCACAGCAACATGCGGGTCACGTTGCGACGGCGCAGCTCTTTATCGATCTCCGCCCAATCCGGAACCGGGCGGTCCGGGTCAGATACATCCGATGCGTTTGGAAACAACAACAACTCGAGGCTGTCGTCATCCAGACCGTCCGGCAGCGGCCACGCCAAGCCAGCGTCGCGCGCGCGGCGCAGGTAGGTCCCAACACTTCCTTTCCCAAGCCCCAGCGACGCCGCGATCGCACGTTCGCTCAGCCCTTGGGCAAATCTCAATCTCAATACGTCCCGAATGCGGCGCATGGTCAAACGTCCTGTCGGCATTCCAATCCTCCTGTTCTTCAGGAGGCGGAGTAACTTCAGTTCGTTGGCCAGTCCTGCCCATGATCGCGTGAAATCACTGCCCGCGATCGCGTGAAACAGGTGCCCGCCTTCCCGTGAAATCGCTGCCCGCGATCAGCTGAAATCAGTGCCCGCGATCCCGTGAAACACGCACGCCAGCCGCAGGCAGCTGTTTGAGCAGCTCGACAAGCCCGCTCTGAAGCCGCTGCCAGTGGCGCCTTATGTCTATGTCGAATGGAAGAAGTGCCGCGCCGGGCTCGATTACCACATCGCGATCGACGGGCATTATTACTCGGTGCCCCATCAATTGCTGAAGAAAGAGCTGTGGGCGCGCATCACCGCCCGGACGGTTGAAGTCTTCCATATCGGGCAGCGTGTCGCCTCCCATGTGCGCACCTCCGGCAACGGGCAGCATTCCACGCAGCGCGATCACATGCCCGCGCACCACAGGTTCCGCGAGGACTGGACGCCGCAGCGCATCCAAACCTGGGCCGCGCGCATCGGGCCGAACGTCGCCATCTTCGCCGAGGTCGTGATGCGCGACCGCAAGCACCCCGAACAGGGTTATCGCACCTGTTTGGGCGTGATCCGACTGGCCGACAAGTTCGGTCGGGACCGGCTTGATGCGGCTTGCAAAAGGGCGCTCGAAATCAATGCACGATCCTATTCGTCGGTCCAATCCATTCTGAAGAACGGGCTGGACAGCAAGCCCCGCACCCGCGCCACGGAGGAGCCTGCCATCACCCACACCAACATCCGTGGTGCCGATTACTTCCATTGAAAGGAACACAATGCTTGACCACCCAACCCTCGATCACCTGAAGGCGCTGCGGCTTGACGGTATGGCCGAAGCTTTTGCCGAACTACAGGCTCAGGATGCTGCTGGCGATCTCAGCCACGCCGAATGGCTTGGCTTGCTGGTCGACCGCGAAGTCGCCAGCCGCGAAACCAAGCGCTTCGAGGCCCGCATGCGCTCGGCCAGGCTGCGCCATGTGGGCGCCTGCCCGGAAGATGTCGATTACCGCGCCCGGCGCGGCCTCGACAAGGCGCTGTTCCAGAGCCTGCTCTCCGGCAAATGGATCACCGACAAGCGCAGCTTGATCATCACCGGCCCCTGTGGGGTCGGCAAGACCTGGCTTGGGTGTGCCCTGGCGCAGGCGGCCTGTCGCGATGGTGTCACCGTGATTTACAAACGGATGCCACGCCTGTTCGAAGACCTGGAACTGGCCCACGGTGATGGCCGCTTTCCCCGCCTGTTCCGCAGCATCACGAAAGCTCAGCTGCTCATTCTGGATGACTGGGGACCGGACCGGCTCACCGCCACACAACGCCGCGACCTGATGGAAATCGTCGAAGAGCGGTATGGCCGCGGCTCAATCATGATCACCAGCCAGTTGCCCATCAAGGCCTGGCACGACGTCATCGGCGAGCCGACGTTCGCGGACGCCATCCTCGACCGCATCGTTCACAACGCTTACCGCCTCGAACTCGAGGGCGCCTCCATGCGCAAAACCATCGCCAAAATGGATGACGAAACGCCTCAAACCTGATACCCGAAACACGCTGCCTCACGGCAACGCGTCACTGGTGGGCGGATACCCCGGAACAAGTGGGCGCATGTTGTCGGAATGGGTGGGCGCATGCTCCGGAATACGCAACCCCGCCAGTCAATGCAAGGATCTGCTTGAGCGACCGCACTTTCAGATTGGATTTTCTCTCCAGCGGCATGGCCGCAATCAAGGTCTGAATCATGTCCGAGAACTCAGCATCATCGCGCCAATTCGGCAGGTGGTGTTCATCAAGCCGACGGGCCAGTTGGACATCGCCGCGAATGGCATCGACGGCTTCGCTTACACCGTAGCAGACCAAAGATGCTTCCAGCTCGTTGCTCAGATACCTCAGGACATTGAGAAACCGGCGCTGTTCTCGGTGCGTGCCTGCCAGAAGGTTGTGAACTTCGTCGATCATGATCATCCGCAGCCCGAGGTCGCGCAAAAGACCCACGACACGAACTTCCAGCGAGGCAACACTCTGCGCCTTCAGACTCAACGTCGACGACGGGGCTCCGACGGCTGCGAGGATGTGCATATAGAACCGCCGCTCATCGGGTGCGGGTGGCGCCTGCAACAGAAGTAACGGGGTGTGAGTGACGCCAGACTCCGGATCATACTCCGGCGCATAGCGTCGCGACAGGTTGCGGGCGATCATTGTCTTGCCGATGCCGGACGTTCCATGCACCAGAAGGCCAGGCATGCGGGTCTGCCGCGGCATCTCAATCAGTCCCTGTAACCGGTCCAGCACTTGCTCTGCCCGGGGAAAGCCTATCCAGATGTCCGACTGAATGAGAGCGATACGGCCGTCATCTTCAGTTTCTGCCCTCAATTCACCAGCGCTCCACCTTAAACATCGGGCGCGATGTATCACCGGTGTCGACCGGTCGCAGCCCCTCGGATCCCCGATCATCGGCGGCCAGACCCTTCATTACAGTCCTTTCGCGGGATCGGCGTTCTGCCTTGGTCAGCGCGCGGCTTTCACCCTCAATTTGGCGTTGCTGCCGGATCAATTCGGCGAGGACCAATTCATTCGTGCCCACTTTCCCCATGGCCCGTGCCTTTTGCATGGCCTCGCGGTATTCCCAGAGCGACACCGGCGGGATTTCCAGGTTGCGGTACCGGGCCTCGACACATCTGCCGCCATCCAGTTCGACCCAGACGGCCGAGAGATCGCGGGGATCGTAGCGGACAACCACCTTTCCGTCCCGGCGACCAACATAACCCGCGAGGGCGTCGGACCAGTAACGCAGGTCGAACAGATGGATGCCGTCGCGCCGAACTTGTCGCTGCTCACTTGGCAGGAAACTCACCCGAAAGGCCTCCATATCGAAGGGGATGTCGCCGGACATTTCCCCTGCGAGCGCGTCCCACTTGGCAACGGGCGTGCAGTTGAGGCTTGAGTGAACGCTGTTGTTGTAACGGCAGATCTCGAGGGCGAACCACAAATCGAACTCTCGAAGGGTCATCGCCGCATTGGCTTCGGCATCGTAGCCGCCCTTGGCCGCAACTGACGACTGGGTGGTCCCCGGCAGAAGATGCACTGCGCCCATCATCGTGCCGATCAGCCGTTCGATATGCCCACCAAAATGAGGGCTTCCCGGAGGTCGGTAGACCAGGTTGATCCCCCATTCCGCACAAGCTGACTGAAAAGCCTGGGACCGGAAATCGCGGCCATTGTCGACATGGATGCTGCGCGGTTTGCCCTGGGCAGGCCACGGCACGGCGCACTCAAGGTCAGCCAGCAGTTCTGCTTTGGGGGCCACAGCATGCGTAAGACATAAGGCCACCGAAAGGCGAGATGGCGCTTCAAAGCTGACGTGGTATCCCGTCACCATGCGTGAGGTGATGTCGATCGCGAGGGTCACCCAAGGCCGGCCGATGGGTTTGCGCTCGAAACTGTCGACAAGGATGATGTCCGCCGGTGTGTGATCAATCTGAACAACGTCCAGCGGCCATTTCGCCGCGTTTTGCCCTGTCACCGGCGCGAAACGCTGCCGTGCCGCCTGCGCCCCCTCGCGCGCTTTCATGACTTCGCGCGCATCCATCGCATCGAGGCGGCGCTGAACTGTCCGGCGCGTCGGCTGTTGAAACCCCTGCTCACCGCAAGCACTGCGGATTTCGGCGACCACCCTCGCCAAGCTGGGACGCTCCCGGCGCAAGTAGTATCGCATAAGGTGATCTTCGATGATGGCTTCGACTTCGTCGGGCACCATGGCAGTTCCCGTTGGACGACCACGTTTTCGCGGAACAATCGCACTGGTTCGGCCGCCGCCTTCGGCAAGCCTCCGGATCCACCGCCAGACCGTCGCTCGGCTTACCCCCAGCTCCCAGACAGCGTCACGGACCCCGCTCTCCAAGCTGCCGGACCCGGAAAGATAGACCTGCACTAAGGGCCGCAAGACCGACGCCCGGCGCTGTTCCTCTGCGCCGAGCCCCCCGATTTCTTCGCGATCAGCTTGCAACCCCACTAATAGACCAGTCCCGTGAACCCTGTCTCACCATTAACGGCAAGAATCTCAGAATAAAATGCAACATCTCGCATTTAAGGGCAACGGTGTGCCATTGTTTTTGTTGAATTCGTCATCTCAGAATTAAGGGCCACGCGACAGTAACGCTAGCTCCCTGCACCGATGAGCTGCTGTCGTCGTGGGTTGCTCGGCATGCGGTGTTCTATGGTGTCCCTCCCCTTGCCATGCTTCGGCATTGCCTCCCAGAGACGCCATCCCTGCGCGCCACCGATCTTAGTCTCAACGACAATCAGATCCTCCGCCTGGCGCATATACTCTGCGTGGATGAGGCAACGATCCGCCGCACCACCTTCACAGATATCGCCCGGTCGTCGCGGTGCCTGATTGCGACGGATGCGATACAGTCATGCTCAGCCTGTCATCCCCCAGAGACGGAACCGAGGCTTGTTCTTCGAAGTCAGCTTCTCGGCTGGCGTATCACCTGCACTCTTTGCGGCACGTCGCTCGCTTACCCCGGCGCGCCTGACCGCCGCTCTGCCTTCGGCAGCTACCATGCTGTTGCTCTTGCGGGAGAGAGGCTGCTTCACAATGAGGCCGAACGCGGAGTCCGAACCTGGGCATCGCCAGCCAAGATCGCACAACTTCTGCTGATGCGACGAGGGACGAAACACAGCCTGGAAGACTATCAGCCCTGGCGCTACAGGGTGCTCGGCGCACTCATTCCAGATCTAGATGATGCTGTTGAACGGCAGAGCCTACCGTCATCGGCAATCCCAATTCTGTCATTACATCTTCGGCCGGCTCTGCTGGCCGGAGTAGCAATCGTTGAACGTTCCGGACCCGAGATGCTTGAGATGCTATGCGGCCAAATGATGGGTGAGAACAAAGCGCGCTTCAGGAGTGCCATCGAAGAGATAATAAGCAGTACCTGCCGATCGACCGCGTCATCGCAAATTCAATTAATTTGAGAATCTTCCCGGAACGATTCTCACGTTAACTGCCAAATTGGATCAAAGCGGCCGCATTCTCACGGTTAAGTGCCAAGCGACACAGGTCACGGATGAAGCAATTGAGCGTTGGGTACCCGAGTTCGACGCCGAAGCCGCATTTGCATGAGCCGCTTCACCAGCGCCGGATTGCCGCCCTCAAGACTGCCGGTCTGCTTCAAGCCGCATCGGGATGAGTTGTTGTCGTCCTGGATCGGACGTCATGCCGACTTCTACGCAGTGCCGTCGCTCGTCATGCTTCGGCATTGCTTGCCAGAGGCCGCATCGTTGCGAGCAGCTGACCTCAATCTGGCTGAAAACCAGGAAGTTCGCCTCGCCAACATGTTCGCTGCAGAGCAGGCTGACATACACCGTATGACCTTCACCAACGTCCCGCCGTCGTTCCATCGATGGATCGCCGTGAGGCCGTCACAGCGTTGCACAATCTGCAATCCTGTCCATGCGGCGCCCCTACCCGTGCTGCGAAGCCAGCTGCTGGGCTGGCGGATCACATGCTCTCGCTGTGGAGACCTCCTACGAGACCGAGATGGGCACGAAGTCCCCTCTCCTTTCCGGCATTATCATAGCATGGCAATACGGGGCGAGAAGCTTCTCGACAATGAGATCGAGCGCGGTGCTCGGACCTGGGCTTCGCCAACTGAAATCGCCCGACTTCTGCTCATGCGGCGGATAATCTTCCCCGTGCCATCAAAGCATGAGCTTTATCTCTTCCGCGTCCTCGGCGTCATCATCCCCGATCTCGATCGGGTGGTCGCCGCAGAACGGGTGGACCTTTCCACGCCTGCAAGGCCAATCCTGCCGCTCCACCTGCGGGCAAGCCTATTGACGGGCGTGGCCATAGTTAAACGCGCCGGACCTGAGATGCTCCGAATGCTCCGCCGTTACATGCTTGGCGACAACATGACTCGATTCAGCGACGCCGCCGAGAAACTGATCGCACAGGCTGGTAAACACCCGTACGCCTCACAGAGGCAGTTAATTTGAGAACCACGTCTATCAGATTCTCATGGTTAAATGGAAAACTGCAAGGAATCGACCGCATTCTCGCGGTTAGCTGCCAAGCGACAACGTCAAATCGGGAAAGAGCATGGACCGGCCAGGCCTCGCCGATCTTCTCGGCTACGCCCGTCCCGGCGATACGCTCGCCATCGTCCGTCTCGATCGTCTCGGCCGCTCACTGGCGGAACTACTTGCAACGGTGACGATGCTTCGGGAGCGGCAGATTGCTCTGCTCAGCCTTGAGGAGAAGATCGACACATCCTCGGCCGCCGGCGAGCTTGTCTTTCACGTGTTCGGCGCCATCGCCCATTTCGAGCGGCGTCTGATCTCCGAGCGGACGAAAGACGGTGTGGCAGCCGCGAGGGCGAAAGGCAAACGGCCTGGCCGACAACCACTCGACATGAGAAAGGTCGAGGCCGCCATCAAGCTGGTCGAGGCGAAAACCTCACCCGCCGAAGCTGCCAGGCAGCTCGGCCTTGGCCGATCTACGATATATCGGGAGATGAGGCGGCAGGGCATCAGACGACCTGCATAGCGAAAATCACGCTTTGTTCTACCTTGCCGTTGTTTAGCGAACTTTCAACGCGATGCCCTCAATCAGAGAGGGCTTTCAGATATCGCCCAGGCAAACATATTTCAGTTCGAGGAAATCATCGATCCCATGGCGTGAGCCCTCGCGGCCGAGCCCCGATTGCTTGATCCCGCCAAAGGGTGCTTCCGGGGTTGAAATCAAGCCCGTGTTGACACCAACCATGCCGTATTCCAACGTCTCAGCCACGCGAAACACACGCGAGAGATCCTTTGCGTAGAAGTAGGATGCGAGACCGAATTCGGTATCGTTTGCCTGACGGATCACGTCGTCCTCGCTGGTAAAGCGGAAAAGCGGGGCGATCGGCCCGAATGTCTCTTCAGACGCGACGGCCATTTCGGCAGTGACACCAGTCAAAACTGTTGGCTCGAAGAAAGTGCCGCCGCGGGCGTGACGCTTGCCGCCCACGACAATTTGCGCACCCTTATCGGCCGCGTCAGCGATATGCTGCTCCACCTTGGCGACTGCCGAGTTGTCGATCAGGGGACCGAGGTCGACGTCGGCCTCAAGGCCGTTGCCAACCTTGAGCCGGGACACCGCATGCGCCAACTTGCTGGCAAAAGCATCATACACTCCATCCTGAACGTAGAAGCGATTTGCGCAGACGCAGGTTTGCCCGTTGTTACGGAACTTGGCGATCATCGCGCCCTGGACGGCGGCATCGAGATCAGCGTCATCGAAGACGATGAAGGGTGCATTGCCGCCCAGTTCAAGACCCAGCTTCTTGATGGTCCGCGCCGATTGCGCGTAAATCTGCGCCCCGACTTCTGTCGAGCCCGTAAAGGTCAGTTTGCGCACGGTTGGATTCGAGGTCATTTCCGCGCCGATCTCGCGTGACGATCCGGTCACGACGGAGAAAAGGCCTGCCGGAATCCCAGCTCGTTCGGCAAGAGCGGCCAAAGCGAGAGCAGAAAATGGTGTTTGCGCCGCGGGCTTGAGCACGACCGCACATCCGGCCGCCAGCGCAGGGCCGACTTTTCGGGTAATCATCGCAACTGGAAAATTCCATGGCGTGATCGCTGCGACTACGCCCACAGGCTGCTTGAATACGAGAATGCGCTTGTCGGGATGGTGACCCGGCACGATATCACCATAGACGCGGCGCGCTTCTTCCGCGAACCATTCTATGAAAGAGGCGCCATAGGTGATTTCGTTCTTGGCCTCCGCAAGAGGCTTGCCTTGTTCGCGCGTGAGGATCATCGCCAGGTCGTCGCGATGGGCGACGATTAGATCGTACCAACGGCGCAATATGTCCGCGCGATGTTTAGCCGTGGTTCGCGCCCAGACCTTCCGGGCGGCTTCCGCCATCTCGATTGCCTGGCGAACCCGGGCGACGGGCACATAGGGAACACGCCCTAATTCTTCACCGGTAGCCGGGTCGATCACCCTCATGCTAGAGGCGTCCGCGGGATGCCAAATGCCCCCGATAAAGGCAGCTTGCCGGAACAGTGCGGGATCGCTGAGTTTCATGCCATGTCCTCCAGTTCGGCCCTAAGCGACCCCAGACCGTGTGGACCGTAATTCTCAAACCGCATTCGCAGTCTCCTTGATGCGTTGTGCTGCCGACATTTGCCTGCCCGAACCGACAATCAGTCATTCCGAGAAGCAAATACCCCGCAGATTTTCATGAAATATTCTGTTGAACTGGGGCGGCCATGCCGTCGCCGGATCGTCCTTCCAGACCGGTTCAGTCCCGCGAACGAAGAACAGAGACCGGACGCCTTCGTAGAAATCATGACGCTGGAGGATCATGGCGTTCATCATCATGTCCCGCCGCAGACAATGCGGGACGGTGGGAAGTTCCTGCGCATTCGTGAGGGCTTTGAACGCGATATGCAGCGCCGCCGGCGAGAAGCGGAGAAGCATTTCGCTGAGGTCCATACCGATGTCACAATGACGCGCCGCTAAACGTTCGCTGCATTCATCCCAGGTTGGCGCCGAAAACACCTCTTCGCAGAAGGTGGACAGCTCATCCGGCATCGTTACCGGTGTCGGCAGGGCAAGACGCTGAATCAGCATGAGGGGATCCGCTTCGTTCGCGATTGCGGCGATCAACTCGCCGTGCAGCCTTTGTGGCACGACCGCCTGAGCAAGGCCCATTTCGACGGCCCGTCCGGGAGCAATCGGGCGACCCGACAAGCCATAATAAAAGCCGAGCCTGGCCGGAAGGCGGCTCAAATGGAACGTCACGCCAACATCGGGATAGAACCCGATGCGCACCTCGGGCATGGAAAGCTGCGCCGTCTCTGACAGCACCACCATCCGGCCGTGTACAGCCATGGCCATGCCGGCACCCATGCATAGTCCATCGACGAGGCAGAGCCAAGGCTTGGGGTAAGTCGCTATCCTGGCATTCAGGATATACTCCTCGCTCCAGATTCTGACGGCCATTTCACGGTCCTGAAGCGCAAGGTTATAGAGTTCCTTAAGGTCCCCTCCTGCACAGAATGAGCGAGCGTCCTGCGCGGTGACCACCACGGCGCTTATGTCGTCCCGCGCCTCAAAATCCGACATGGCCCGAAGGATAATCCGAACCATAACGTTGTTGAGGGCGTTCATGGCCTGGGGTCTGTTGAGATGGATTCTCCCCGCCGCCCCCTCGCTCCAAACCAGGACGTCGCCCTCGCCTTTGGGAATATCTGCTCTGCGCATCAATAGGCTTGTTCGTACATCGCCAGGGCAGCGGCCTCGTTGACCGGCACTGGGTTATTGACCAGAAGGCGCGTCTGCTTCATCGCATCGGCAGCGAGCATCGGCAGAGCTTCGCGCGGCACGCTCACGTCTCTCAGACGCCGTGGCGCTCCGGACCTTTCCACCAAAACGAGTATGGAATCGATGAATGTCTGCGCGTCGACTTCGTCGTTACCTGTACGTGGATTGCCAAGCACCTCGGCAAGCTCCGCATAGAGGGCAGTTGCACCGGCACGATTAAAGGTCAGCACCGGCCCGAGCATCAGCGCATTCGACAAACCGTGAGGGATATGGAACCTGCCGCCGAGCGGATACGCGAGCGCATGCACCGCCGCGACGGGCGCATTGGCGAACGCCTGTCCCGCCAGCATCGATCCCAACAACATCGCCTCCCGCGCATCGGCATCGGTTCCATCCTCGCAAACTGCGAGCAGGTTGGCGGAAAGCAGTTTCAGCGCCTCGCGCGCCAGCATGTCGGATAGCGGGTTCTTGAGATGCGCGGAGGTATAGGCCTCGATGGCGTGAACCATCGCGTCGATCCCGGTCGCGGCTGTATGTGCAGGAGGCAGGCCGAGGGTGAGGTCGGCATCGAGGAGAACCCGGTCGGCATAGAGCGCGTCGGCGACGATCCCCAGCTTGGTGCTTTCCGCCGTGGTCAGAATCGAGATGCGGGTGACCTCCGACCCCGTGCCGGCAGTGGTTGGCACCTGCGCCAGAGGCAGCCGCCCCCCGTGAAGGTTTCCGATGCCGTAGGCTTCCGCGATCGGCTGGCCGGAATGGGCGATGGCGGCCACCACCTTGGCCACATCCATGGACGAGCCCCCGCCGATGCCAATGACGATCTCGACCTTCTCGCGTATCGCCATCTCAACGCACAAGCTGACGATTCTTTCCGCCGGATCGGCTTCGACACCGTCGAAAACGAAAGCCGGATATCCGTGCTTCACAAGCGAGTCCAGCGCGCCGGACAGCAGTCCCGAGCCATGCAGGAACCGGTCGGTGACGACGAGAACCTTGCCGGCGGGGAACCATTTCTTCAGGAGTTCGCCGATACGGGCTGCACCGCCGCGTTCCATGTGAATATGGGGAACCGTCGCAAAATCAAACGCTCTCATGGCGTCGCTCCTTCCTGATGAACTGTTCGTACGGGCGCGGGATATGGCCTCGGATGCAATGGGTCCGGTGGATCCGCTGCCCTTGACGCCCTCCGTGCGAGACGCAATGTTCCGGGCGCCGCCACTCGTGTTCTGAAAGGTGAAATTTTTTGGCTACATCCTGCTCGCACTACTTTCGTGAAACGCTCCGGGGCGCGGAACGGCTCGGGGTCAGTGTCGATCATCTTCTGGAACATATCGGGCTCGACCCCGCCGAGGTGAACGACCCCACCTGGCGCGGGCCATCCGAGAAACTGGCGGAACTGGTCCAGATGGTCTGGCTCCTTCTGGACGACGAATTCATGGGATTCATGAAGAGTCGCTGCAAGCCCGGCGTCTTCGCCATGATGTGCAATGTCAGCATCCACGAGCACACGATCGCGGCGGCGCTGCGGAAAGGCGTTCTTTTCTACAGCCTGTTCACCGACGAGATCCGGATGGACTTCTCCAGGGTGGAGAACCGCCACGTTCTCGAAATCAGCTTCCGCAATCCGGAGTTCGACCCAAACCACTACTTCCTCGAATTCTGGCTTTCCATCTGGTATCGGGCGATCTGCTGGATGGCTGGCCGCAATATTCTGGTGGAGGCGGTGGAGTTCGAATATCCCCGCCCTGTCGAGCGCGCCGAGGAGCTGCGCTACATGTTCCCCGGAGAGCACAGGTTTTCGCAGGAAAAGACCCGGCTGATCTTCAACGAGGATCTCGACGACGTCGCAAACGTCCGCAACCGCGCCGAACTGAAGACCATGCTGGAGCGCGCGCCGCTGGTGTTCATGACGGTTCCGACCAATCTGAACAGCATGGCGAGGCGCATCCGCAACGACATTCTCGCGGCGAAGGGTGAATATGTGTTCTTTCCGCAGGTCGCCCACGTCGCCGACCAATATGGCATAAGCGCGCAGACGCTGCGGCGGCGACTGCACGACGAGGGAACGAGTTTTCGCAGCGTGATCGAGGGCATTCGCCGGGATCTCGCGCTTCGGCAATTGCTGAAGACGAAGCGAACCGTCAGCGCCATAGCGGTAAATCTCGGATATTCCGAAACACGCGCCTTTACCCGCGCCTTCAAGCAATGGACCGGCATGAGCCCGCGAGACTATCGCAAGAAGATTCTCGGCAAGTTCCTGGAGAACGGGCTTGAGCGCAACCGGGGCTGACATTCACTTGCTCCAGCCGTAGCTCTGCGTCATGATCCGCCGCAGCGTTTCCATATCGAGGCCGTTCTGTCCGGCCACCAGTGCCATATAGTTGTCACGGTCGCAGGCCAGTGCGGCCACGACCGCCTCCGCCGCGCTTGCCCGTCCGGGCGCGTCTTCCCGTCCCAGCGCCTCCAGCGCGGTGGACCCATGCTCAGAGAGCGGGTCGTCGGCCGGCAAGCGCTGCATGAGGGCCGAAAGCAGGGCGATCAGCGTCGGAAAGCCGATCAGGCCAGCTGTGCCGAACAGGCCGGAGCGCGGCAATCCGAGCGCGGGTATCGCCATGGAGTCGATTGCGCCGCGATCCGCTTCGCTGCTGAGGGCGCGGGAGAACGCGACCGCGATGGTGAAAAGGCCGACACGGTTGGCGCAGAAGCCGGCATTGTCCGGCAGACGCACGACGGCACGGCCAAGATCCCCCGACAGCCGCGACTGCAAAATAGCGACCGCCTTGTCGTTCATCGGCGCAGCGGCCTCCGATCCGGTCACGAGTTCGACCAGCGGACAGTATTTCAACGGAAAAAAGAAATGGGCGACCGCATGGCGTCGCTGGAAATCGGCGGGGAGTCCGGCGATCAGTTCCGCGCGCGTTATCACCGAGGAATCCGACGTTACGACCGGGCAAACGGTCGTCGCGCAATGCGCCAGCACCGCCCGCTTCCGCTCCGGGTCTCGACCCGCCGCCTCGATGATCCATTGAGCGGTCGCCAGACTGTCCTGAAGGTCGTGAGCGTCGGGTGAGACCAGCCGCACGCCACCCCGGTCGGCGAGGAAGCCGGTAAGCGCCTCGGCATAGCCGTCGTCGCCCACAACCACAACGGGATTCATCCGCGCCATCCCAGCCGCTCCAGAACCCGCCGCGCCACCCTGCCGCGTCCCTGCGCGTCCGGCATGAACGTGTCCCCATCCTCGATGCTGATGTGGTCAGCGGCGTGACAGTCGCTTCCGCTTGTGAACAGGATGTCCACCAGACCAGCATAACAGGCGAGCAGCCCCGCATCGCCGGCTGGAAGGCCCAGATCGGCCTGCAGCCGCGCCACAGGTCCCTTGACGGCTTGCCCGTCAATATAGGGAGAAACGGCAAGAACCGGGACGGTTCGCCCGGCGAGTTTTTGCCGCAGGTCGCCCGTCGCCAGCATCGGCGCAATGCTCAGGAAGGGATTCGAAGGCGCAATGATGATCCCCGCTAGATGAGGGTCGGCAAATGCCGTCTCGACTTCTTCGGACAGGGGAGTGGCTGGCGTGGCTCCATACCGCAACCCGAGGACGCTCACATCCGCCCTGCGGCGCACGAAATAGTCCTGAAAAGCAAGATCGCCCTCGACTGTCCGCACGATCGTTGGGGCCGGAATTTCGGTTACGGGTACAGGCGCATACGAAACCCCGAGCGCAGACGCAAGACGGCGGACAGTTTCCGCAAGTCCCCTGCCCTCGCTCAGCAGCGCGTTGCGTGCAAGATGCAGGCCGATGTCGCGGTCGCCGAGCTGAAACCAGGCCGGCCCACCGAGCGTTGCAAGCGTCTGGTGCGCCACCCAGCTTTCGTCGTCGCGACCCCAGCCCCGTTCGCGGCTGACGCATCCGGCCAGCATGTAGAGCACGGTGTCGATATCGGGGCATATGCGCAGCCCGAGATGGTCGAAATCGTCGCCCGTATTGACGACGATGGTGAGCGCTTCGGGCGGCAAATGCTGCGCCAGCCCCTCTGCCAGACGCGAGCCGCCGACGCCGCCGCACAGAACGATAAAACGCTGAGTCATCGAAACAGGTCGCTTTCAACGGGTCGAACGAGATTCGCCGCCGAGTGAGGGCTTTCAGTCCAGTCCAGTCCCCGGACAACCACAACCGGCCTGCCTTCAGCAGCCTGGCCCATCGTCAGCGAGGCTGCGGCGGCAATCTCGTCGGCGAAGCCCAGTTCCGACGTTTCGAGACGCCGACCGAACAGGTCGGGCTGGCCGCGCAGGTCGCGCAGCGTCTCGATCCCAGCCGCACCGATCGTGGTCCCGCAGGTTCCGTTGCGCCACGCCCTGCCAATGCTGTCGATGATCAGTACCGCCAGCCTGACGCCGGTCCGCCTCTGGAGCCTGTCACGCAGCATCGCTGCGCTACCGTCAGGATCGGCCGGAAGCAGGAGCACTTCCTCGGCGGCGGTGTCTTCCCCCCGCGGCAGATTTGAGTGATCGATACCGGCATTCGCGAGCACGAAACCGAGGCGATGCCTGACGATGATGGTGCCTGGAACCGTCCGCATGACCTCGCGGCTCTCCGAGAGGATTACTTCGACCAGACGCGGATCCTTGCGAGCGGATTCCGCCAGGCGCTCCGCCTCCGCCGACGGCGAGATGGTTCGCAGATCGACGTAGCGACCCTCGGATTTGGACACGATCTTCTGCGCCAGAACCACAACGTCGCCGTCCTGAAGGCCGATGCTTCCGGCAGCGGCGACGATCTGCTCGTCGAGCGCATCGCCGGGCGCAACGAGAGGAAAATCCGTCAGAGGTATTAGCGAAACCATGCCTGCTTCTCAAACTCCCAGATAAACGTCTTGGACATGCGGATCCGCAAGCAGGTCCGCCGAGCGGCCTTCCATGACGATTTGGCCGCGATCGATCACATAGGCGCGATCCGACACACGCAGCACGGCCTGAACGTTCTGCTCGACGACGAGCACGGTCGCTCCCTCATCGCGGATGCGCAGCATCGTTTCCATCACTTGCCTTGCGAGCAACGGGGCAAGCCCCATGGTGGGTTCGTCAAGCAGGACCATGGTGGGCTCCGACATCAGGGCTCGCCCCATTGCCAGCATCTGCTGCTGCCCACCCGAAAGGGAGCCGGCCGGACGCTTGCGGAATTCGCCGAGAATCGGGAACATCTCATAGATCCTCGTCCGGTTCCGCTCGATCTTGCCGGGAGCGATCCAGGCGCCAAGCGCTAGATTGTCCTCAACCGAGAGGGGCTGGAATATCTGCCTGCCTTCGGGCACCTGCGCCAGACCCTGCGTCACCCGCTTCGCGGCGGAAACGTTCTGTATCGGATGGCCGTCCAGTTCGATCCGGCCCGCCGTGATCGGCTGCACGCCGGAAATGGCGCGCATCAATGTGGTCTTGCCGGCGCCATTAGATCCGACAAGCGCCACGATCTCGCCCTTGCCGACCTCCAGACCAACCCCGTGGAGAACTTCGATGCGGCCATAACCGCCTTTGAGATCCCGAATGCTAAGCATGGACGGTATCCTCCTCCGGCGCGCCGAGATAGGCCTCGACCACCGCCGGATCGGTTCGGATTTCATCCGGGGTGCCGTGGGCAAGGGTGCGTCCACGGTCGAGAACGTGGACACGGTCGGCCACCCCCATCACCATGTGCATGTCGTGTTCGACTAGGACTACCGCCACTCCCATCTTCGCGACCCTGCGGATGACCGCGTCTACATCGCCGGTCTCGGTGGCGTTGCAACCCGCCACCGGCTCGTCGAGCATCAGCACCCGCGGACCGCTCGCCAGCGCCCTCGCAATTTCCAGCCGCTTCAGCACACCGTAGGATTGCGCCCCCGAGTTCTGCTGCGCCCGGTCGCTGATACCGATCAGATCGAGCAACTCCATCGCCTTCGTATGAGTTTCCCGGTTCTGCCTCTTGATCGAAGGCAGCCCCAGCATGTGCGAGACCACGCCGCCGCGCTCTTTCGTCCTAAACCCGACCATGACATTCTCGACCACGGACATGTTCTCGAATATTTGCAGATTCTGGAATGTCCTGGTCATGCCACGGCGAGCGCGTTCGAAGGGCCTCAGCTGCGAGATATCTTCTCCCGCAAGCGAGACGCGACCCTGTGTCGGAACATAAACGCCCGAAACGCAATTGAAGAGCGTGGTCTTTCCAGCGCCGTTCGGCCCGATCAGGGCAAAGACTTCGCCAGCTTCCACCGAGAAGCTGACGCCATCGAGCGCGACCAGCCCGCCAAAACGGATACCGATATTTTCAACCGTCAGCATGCTCATTTCTCTCCGGAACCGAAGCGGGCGCGCAACGTCGGAACGATGCCTCCAGGAAAGAAAACCATGATCAGGATCAGGATCAGACCGAGAATGGCGTGCTCATATTCATGGAAGACAGTCAGCAGCTGCGGCAGCACCACCAGAATGGCCGCTCCCAATATGCTGCCGATTGCGGAGCCCAACCCGCCGACCACCGTCATCATCATGAATTCGATGGAGCGCATGATGCCGGCCGCCTGAGGCGTGATATATCTGTCGAACATCACGAAGCAGCATCCGGCGAGCGTTGCGAAAACCGCCGAGACGACGAACGCCTTCAGCTTGGCGCCGGCGACGTCGACGCCGAGAACGGCTGCGGCCGTCTCGCTGTCATGGAGCGCGCGCATCTCCCGTCCCGAGGGACTGTCGAGAAGGCTCGCCAGCAGATACATCACGAGAACGAGCAGGCCGCCGCAAATCCAGTACCAGCTCCAGCGTGCGGACATGCCGAACAGCCGAACCGACGGCATATCCAGCGCCATGCCGTCCGGTCCACCGGTGATAGAAAGCGCATTGTTGAGGAACATCGCGAAGATCGACCCGAAAGCCAGTGTGGCCATGGCCAGATGATAGCCTCGCAACTTGAGGAGCGGCCGGCCGATCACCCAGGCGACGGCCCCCGCCACCGGCAGTGAAAGCGCGGCAAGAAGCCAGGGCGAGAGCCCGTACTGCTTCGCTCCGATGGCGACGATATAAGCGCCCAGACCGAAGAAAGCGCCATGCCCGAGACTGATCTGTCCGGCATATCCCATAAGCAGATTCATACCCAAAATGACCATTGCGAAGATGAACAGCAGCGTGGCGAGGCGGATCTGGAAATTCGAGATCGGGAAAAGCGGAACGACAAGAACGGCCAGCGCCACGAAGAGCATCGGCGCATAGGGGGAGGTAAGAAAACGCCGCATGTCAGATCCTTTCCACCGAGCTGGAGGCGAAGAGCCCCTGCGGTCGCAGTGCGAACACCATCAGCAGCACGACCAGCGCGAAGGCGTCCTTGTAGACGGAGGAGACATATCCTGCGCCGAAGGCTTCCAGCAGGCCAACCAGTAGGCCGCCGACGACCGGCCCGTAAGGCCGCCCCATCCCTCCGAGCATGGCGCCCGTAAATCCCTTGATCGCCAGCATGACGCCGCTGTCGAAGCTCATCAGGGTTATGGGCGTGGCGAGTATGCCGCCCAGCGCGCCGATAAACGCCGACAGGCCGAAGCAGAGCCCCACCACGACCGACTTATTGATCCCCATCAGTTGGGCGCCAAGTGCGTTCGAAGCCACGCCCACGATCGCCTTGCCGGTCAGCGTCCGTGACATGAAGGCCCATAGAGCAAGCACTATGAGACCGGTGCCAAGGATGATCATGACAGCCTGTGTCTGGATCACCACCCCGCCGACGCGCCAAGTCTGCCAGGGCAGAAGCCCGGGCAGACTGATGAAGTTCTTGCCGAGCAGAGCGGAAGCGAGGCCACGAACCAGCATCGACGCCCCGATAGTCAGGATCAGCAGTTGCACGGGCGTGGCCTGGCGCGCCTTTCTTATGCCGTAGAAATAAAGGGCGAGGCCGAAGCCGACGGTGATCACGCAGGCGACGAGCGCCGCGATCGGATAGGGCAGCCCATAGGACGCCATGGCAATACCGCCCAGCATGCCGCCCAGCATGAAGAACTCGCCCTGTGAGAAATTGAAGATGTCCGAAGCGCGGTAGATCAGCGTGAAGCCCACCGCCACCAGCGCATAGATCGCTCCGACCGTAAGGCCCGAAACGATGAGCTGCATGAATACAACCATAGTTTTTTTCCGATCAGGTTCGCGAACAGGGGCGCCCCGCACGGCCTGGACCGTGCGAGGCGAATGATATCACTCCGAAACTGGCGCCCATTTGCCGTCGCGGATGGTGAGCATCACGAAGCTGCTCAGATCGATTCCAAGATGGTCTTCCGGCGACATGCGGATCGCGCCCACCGTCCCGATGAAGCCATCGGTGGCTTCCAATGCGTCGCGGACCGCGGCGGGGTCAGAGGTCCCTGCCCGCTTCATAGCGTCAACCAGCAGAAGCAGCCCGTCATGCGCATAACCGCCGAAGGCATCCGGCTGCCGCCCCGTCGCAGCGATGAACTGGTCGCGATAGGTGAGCAGAATCGGCTTTTCCGGACTGTCGTCGTCCAGCGTATCCACGATCAGCAGCGAGGGGCCGGGGATGCGTATGCCCTCGCCATCGGCCGCCACGGCCTCAAGATAGCCTTGCGTCGCCGCCGGGTGGCTCATGTAGAGCGTCTGCTCCATGCCAAGCTGGCGGAAGTTGCGGGTCACGATCGCCGGCCCCTGGCCAATATCGGCGTTGATGACGGCTTCCACACCGTCGGTCCCGCGAATGCGGTTCAGCTGCGGGGTCATGTCGCTGTCGCGCGGGCCGTAGCTTTCCTGCACAAGGATCTCTATGTCCACTTTCGGCGCGAGTTCGGCACACTGCTTGGCCATCGATTGGGCGAAGCCGCCTTGTCCCGAAATCAGAGCCGCCTTGCTCAATCCGAGCACTTTCATGTCCTCGAAAATCTTTTCGCATGCCATGAGGTCGGTGTGGGGAGGCTTGAAAACCCACTCACGAACCGGGTCGATGATCTCGACACCGCCGGAAAACGATACAAAGGGGATCTCGGCGTCTTCAACGACCGGGATCACCGCCATGGAATTGCCGGTGCCCGATCCGCCGATCACCGCGACGACCTCATCCTCCTCGATCATGCGCGTTGCAAAGTTGCGCGAAGCGCTCGCGTCGGACATGTCGTCATAGTAGAAAAGCTGGATGGGCTCACCATTGATCCCGCCCGACTCGTTGATCTGCTTGACGAGCATCTCGACGGTCAACCGCTGCGGCTCTCCGAGGAAAGAGGCAGGGCCAGTGGCCGATGTGAACGCGCCGATGCGGATTTCCGCCATCGCCGGGCTGACGCCTGAAAGAGCGACGCCGGCGGCAAGAGTCAACGCCAAGGTTTTCAACTTCATATTTTCCTCCCATAAACAGCTGCCCCACAGCAGCCGGTTGAATTTCGTTCAGGCAGCGGCTCGCGCACACTCCATCTTCTAGTTTTCGGATTGACGGGTTCCGATGGCAATGACCAACCAGTTCAGAAAAAGGGGACATTTTCGCTCAGGCGAACGAGATGGTTCCCTCGCAACGAAGCGCGTTCATGGCGTCCCGAAGCTCGTCGTCAATCGGCACCGGACGCCTCATATCCCGGTCGACATAGACATGGACGAAACTGCCTTCGGCAGCACAGATGTCGCCAGTTTCAGGGAAAAGCGCAATCCGATAGGTGACTGAACTCGTCCCGATCCGGTCAACCCTCAGACCAGCGACGACGGAGTGCGGATAGGCCAGTTCCGCATAATAGTCACAGCTGCTGTGCACCACCAGCCGGACCGTTTCGGTCAGGCGCGGATCCTGGCCCGTCGTCTCGAACAGCCAGCGATTCACCACGCTGTCAAAAAGCGCATAGTGGATACTGTTGTTCATGTGGCCGAAAATATCGTTGTCGTTCCAGCGTGTGGTGATCGTCTCGAAATGGACGAAGTCCTTCCGCGTACCGGGACTCTTCTTTCCCGTCATAGCCTCCCCCCCTCTACGGTCCCGGCCGGCTCGACGGATGGTGCGGAGCGGGCGCGCGAGCGCTTGCCGGCATAGGGCCGGTTCACGACCGGTCGCAACTCAGCCGCATTGAACGAGGCAGCCTGGCGCTCCTGCTTCTGACGTTCGTAGAGCGTTGTGCGCTGCACCGGCCAGCGGCCGGCCGCCACGATCATGTCCTCCATCCGTTCCGGCGCTGACTCCTGCCCATGCTGGGCGCCCGCGGCGCGCGTGATGGACTCGTTCATCAGCGTTCCGCCAAGATCGTTGACGCCGGCCCTTAGCGCAATGTCGACGCCCTCGGGTCCGAGCTTCACCCATGACGCCTGAATGTTGGGAATGAGCGGATGCAGAACCAGTCTCGCCACCGCATGCATGAGGATCGCCTCGCGGAAGGTCGGTCCCGGCCGCGCCCCGCCGCGCAGGAAAAGCGGCGCTTCCATCGCGACGAACGGCAAGGCGACGAATTCCGTGATGCCGCCGGTGCGCTCCTGCAAATCCCGCAGAACCAGAAGATGACGGGCCCAGTGGCGCGGATGATCGATGTGACCGTACATGATCGTTGACGTCGTTTTCAGCCCGACGGAATGCGCAGCCTCGATGGCCTCCACCCACTCATCCGTCGACAGCTTCCCCTTGCACAAAACCTCGCGGACCTCGTCGTGCAGGATCTCGGCTGCCGTTCCGGGCAGCGATCCGAGGCCGGCTTCCTTGAGCCGGCGCAGATAGTCTGCGAGCGGCATTCCAAGGGTCGCCGCGCCTTGCGTCACCTCAAGAGGCGAGAAGGCATGCACGTGCATTTCAGGCTCGGCCGCCTTCACCGTGCGCAGGATGTCAAGGTAGGTCTCGCCCGTATAGTCGGGGCTGATGCCTCCCTGCATGCAGACCTCGGAAGCTCCACGGCTCCACGCCTCGCTCACCCGGCGAGCGACCTCGGAAAGGTCGAGATCGTAAGGCTTGCCTCTCAGCGCCTCGTGCGTGCGGCCCTTCGAGAAGGCGCAGAACGTGCAGGAATAGGTGCAGACATTGGTGTAGTTGATATTCCGCGTTACGACATAGCTCACATTGCGCCCGCACCGCGCCTGCCGCAATGCGTCGGCGGCCTGGCACACATAGAGCATATCGCGGCTGCGCACGCCGAACAGCGTTTCGATCGACGCCTCGTCGAGCCGTTCACCGGCGAGTGCGGTTTCGACGATCTGGCGGATTTCCGGACGGACCGCCGCCGGATCCACCGGCTTGTCGAGATCCTTGAACAGACCGGCGTCGGGCGCGGCTGCGCCACCGGCCATCCAGCCACATTCGCGAGCAAGCCCCTCGGCATCTGCGCGAGCCAGAACGTGGCGGAAAACGGCCGCGTCGATCCAGGAACCCTTGAGGTCGATGTAGCGTGGATAGACCGTAAGACGCTGGACGAGTTCCTTTCCCGCCGCCGCGGTCACCGACGACAACTTGTCGAGATGCGGCCACGGCGCTTCGGGATTGACGTGGTCCGGGGTAACGGGCGAAACCCCGCCCCAGTCGTTGATGCCCGCCGAGATCAGCTTGTCCAGATCGCCATGCGCAAGATTGGGCGGCGCCTGCAAGCTGATGTCCCGTCCCAGGATGAGGCGGGCGAGCGCGATCGATCGAAGGAACTCCTCTTCGCCGGGCTCGGGCGCGGACGCCATCCGCGTTCCCGCCTTGGCGCGGAAGTTCTGGACGATCACCTCCTGGATATTCCCGTATGCTGCATGGATATCCCGGATCTGGAGAAGCGAATCCACCCGCTCTTCCCATGTTTCGCCGATGCCGATCAGCAGCCCGGTTGTCATCGGAATACGCAGGGATCCGGCTTCACGCAGCGTCGCAAGACGCAGTTCGGGCTGCTTGTCGGGAGAGCCGTAATGCGGCTGCCCACGCTGGCACAGGCGCTCCGATCCGCTTTCCAGCATCAGCCCCATCGAAGGGGCCACCTTCCGCAGCGCCGCCAGTTCTTCGCGCGTCATAGTTCCGGCGTTGACATGCGGCAGCAGACCCGTTTCGCCAAGGATCACCTCGCAGACGGCGCATACATAATCGATGGTCGACGCGTAGCCCTGCGCGGCCAGCCAGTCCCGTGCGACGGCGTAGCGAAGCTCGGGCTTTTCGCCCAGCGTCAGCAGGACCTCGTTGCAACCCGCCGCCTGCCCCTGTCGCACGACGGCAAGCACCTGCTCCACCGTCATGAAGGGGGCTGCAACCCTGCGCGGCGCTTTCGCAAAGGTGCAGTAGTGGCAGACATCGCGGCAAAGCTCGGTCAGCGGCACGAAGACCTTGCGCGAATAGGTGATGCGATGGCCGAAGGCTCCATCGCGCATGGCGGCCGCGCGGGCCAGCAGGGTTTCCGTCGGCAGGTCGAGCAGTTCCAGCGCCGCCTGACGGTCCAAAAGTGATTCAGAACACGAGGTCAGTGTATCCATGGCCTGTCCTTCCCTGGCGCGGGATGAGGGAAACTCTCGGGCGATTTCCCGCCCGCATTCCGCTCAGTATCTTTGGAGCCGATTGTGTTTGCGCGATCTCGGCGTTCCCCAGCCAGACCGGCCTGCAATGCAAAGAGCACATTGTCCGGCGCTTTTTCGGCCGCTTCGTACCGCTGGACCACGTCAAAGACGCTGTGGGGCGTATCAAGATCCAATGCGATGGCTTCAGATTTGAAAAGCTGGCAGGGCACGCCCCGCCGGCGCGCTTCCCGCAGATGCTGCGGGGCGCTGCTTTCGCCGAAGCGGTAGGGCAGACCTCCGGGAACGGTCGCGATACGAACATTGGTGCCGCGACGATGCTGGTCGCTGGCGAGGGTCAGTCCCTGCGGCCCCAGTCCGGCATGGGCGACCAGCATGCGTTCGAATTCCGCCGCGCGAAAGAAAGGCAGGTCAGCGCAGACGACCGCCAGCGGCTCGTCATCCCTCGGGCGAAGTTCCAGTTCTCCCGCAGCCAGCGCGCCGTTCAGGCCGCCCGCACCGTCGTCCCATAAATAATCCGTTCCCATTGCCAGGCAAAATTCCCGCATTTCGGGTTCTGAGCTGACCACAAGGATACGACGCAAGCCGGAAACCAGCCGAAGTTCGGTCAGCACCGACTGCGCCATCGCCCGTGCAAGCTGCCGCCTGACGCCGCTGTCAAAAATCGGACCCAGACGGCTCTTGGCATGTGCGAACGACTTCACCGGCACCAGAACCTGCATGTCACTTGACTCCGGTGATCCGTATTCCCGCCTGACACTTGAACTGGCGGTTGATGGTGATCAGCAAGGATGTCAGCGCCTCGGCAGCGACGGAGTTCGCCAGCGGCCCGGCATAATAGGCCTCCATCCCGAGACCGGCAATCAGACCCACGACCTCGGCGCAGGCGTCGCGGTCGTTGCCGGTTACCAGCACGTCGCACTCAAGTGGCTCCAGCGATTGCAACTTGTCGGCCGCCACGTTCTGAAGCGCGGAGACAAGGCGGACGTCTTCGCCAAGCAGCGCCTGCGCAGCAACCGCTGCCGAACCGCCTTCGGGCAGTTGCACGGTTCCCACCTTCGGCGGCATCAGCGGCACCGTGGCGTCAATGACGATCTTGCCGCGCAGATGTTGGGCGACAGCGGCCAGAAGCGCCTGCTGCTGAGCGTAAGGCACCGTCACGGCGACAATGTCCGCCGCAGCCGCAGCCGCCAGGTTTTCATCGCCGCGAATGTTGCCGGCGTCGATACCATGTTCCGCAAGGACAGCCCTTGCCCGCTCGGCGGCGGCTTCAGCGTTCTCGCGCGAGCGCGAGCCGATGATCACCTCGTGGCCGGCGCGCGCCAGGCGCAGCACAAGCCCGAACCCCAGAGATCCCGTTCCACCCAGAACCGCACATGATTTCCCAAACATTTCATTCTTCCTTGCGTCTATGATCGTGGCGCGGATTTGCGTGCGAAGAAGCTCGCGATCCGGCTCTGCGCTTCCGGCGTCATCAGGAGTTCGACAAAGCCCCGCGTCTCGATCCGGGAAACCAGATCCCAAGGCAGGTAGAGGCTTTGGATGGCCACGTCGGCAATGCGCCGGGCCGCGCGGTTGTTCGCGCCGGCCAGCCTGCGCAGCCATGCATGCGCCATTTGCAGCGATACACGGTCCTGCGCCGAGAGACGATGCGCCCCTAACGAGCGGCCTGCGCGGTCGAACGGCTGCACCGGATTGGGATTGCGGCGTATCCATTCCTTCGCGGCGGGAAGCAGGTCCGCCTGTTCGGCGACCAGCGCGTCCACCAGTCCCTCGTCCGCGCTGTCCCGCAATGAGACCCTTCGCCCCTGGAGCAGCCAGGGCAGCGCGCGTTCCAGCCCCAGAAGATGCGTCAGCCGGATCACGCCGCCCGCGGCAGGAAGGATACCGAAATCGGCTTCAGGCAACCCTATCTGGGCGTCCTCGCGATCCACCGCGATACGATGATGGCAGGCGAGGCACAGTTCATATCCGCCACCCAGCGCGGTGCCGTTGATCGTGGCGACGACCGGGACATCGAGCAGTTCGAGCCGCCGCAGATAGCTTTTCAGCTTCTCGAAATGGTCGAAGGTCTGCGCCTCCATTCCGGGGCGCGTCCGCGCCATCAGGGCAAGGTCACCACCGGCGAGGAAAGTCGATTTCGCCGATGTGATGACGACGCCGCTCAACTTGTCGCGGGCGGCTTCCAGCTGATCCAGGACATCGGCCATGTGCGACATGAACTCGTCGTTCATGACATTCACCTTGCCGTCGAGATCGAGCGTCAGTGTCGCAATCTCTTCCGCATCGGTCTGGAGTGTTATCTGGCCCATCGGTTCTCTCCTCAAACCCGCTCGACCAGGGTGGCGATCGCCATTCCGCCGGCTGCGCACAGTGTGACAATGCCGCGGTGCAGGTCGCGGCGTTCCAGTTCATCAAGCAGCGTACCGGTCAGGATGGCTCCGGTGGCACCGAGCGGATGGCCGAGCGCAATGGCACCGCCGTTCGGATTCATCCGGTCAGGTTCGATGCCGCTATGCGCCAGAAAGCGCAGAGCCACCGAAGCGAACGCCTCATTCACCTCGAAAAGGTCGATATCGTCATAACCGAGACGATGTATTGCGAGCAGCCGGTCCACTGCCGGTCCCGGCCCGGTCAGCATGATCGTCGGGTCGGATCCGACGACCGCACAACCGGCCACCATGCCACGCGCTGTCAGCCCGTGGCGCACTCCGGCTTCCGCGGAACCGAGAAGGAGAAGCGAAGCTGCGTCAGCGATGCCGGACGCATTTCCTGCCGTGTGTAGATGATTAACCTCACCGACCTCCGGATAGACGTCGCTCGCGATCAGATCGTAGCCCTCGGATCCGATTCCGGCGAAGGCGGCGCGAAGCTGTCCAAGGCGCTCCAGGGTTGTATCCGGCCGGATCAGTTCGTCATGGTCCAGCAGGAGCAGGCCGCTGGCGTCGCGGACCGGGACGATCGATCGATCGAAATATCCGGCCTTGCGGGCCTTGTCGGCGAGCCGATGCGAGCGCAGAGCAAAACCGTCGAGATCGTCGCGCGTCATTCCGTCCATGGTTGCGATGATGTCAGCGGAAATGCCTTGCGGCACATAAAGCCCCCCGACAGCGCCATCGATATCCTCGGCCCAGGGTCCGCCATCCGAGCCCATCGGAACGCGCGACATCGATTCCACACCGCCGGCAACGACCAAGTCGACATGGCCGGCGGCGATCTTCGCCGCGCCTAGATGGATAGCCTCGCTGCCGGAGGCGCAGAACCTGTTCACCTGCAACCCGGCCGGATGGTTTCCCCACCCGGCCGAAAGAGCCGCGATCCGCCCGAGCACGCTTCCCTGCTCGCCATGTGGATTGACGGTGCCGAGGACGATCTCGTCCACGGCTTCGCCGCCGATCGAATGGCGAGCCGAAAGCTCCCGGAGGAGGCCCGCAACGAGATGAAGCGGCTTCACGTCAGCCAGCGAGCCGTCGAGGCGGCCCCGTCCGCGCGGGGTCCGGACGGCGTCATAGATGAAAGCCTTGCGAGCCATGGTTGCTTCTCCCGTTGCGTCTTGCGTCAGGCCGTAGCCGCCTGTCGACCGAGGATCGCAGCGCGGGCGCTATCCTCACCGTCGGCATGCAGATCCTTCACGAGCCCGCGCATGATCTCCTTTTCCTCTTCGTTTTGAACGGGGATGGAGAACTCGCAGTTCGTGACCACGTCGCCAAAGCGCTCCTTGAGCTTGCGACCGATGACGTCATAGGTGCCGAACACCACGAACTGCTCCAGAACGTCGTCATTGATCAGCTTCGGCAGTTCTTCCCAGTTCTGGGCTCGTGAATGGATCTTCGCCTCGCGCGCCAAGTCGCCCAGGCCAACATGCTCGAAGCAGCCGATATAGGCCGGGGTCGAGGCGTAGAAGGCGATGCGCGCGCGGGCATCCCGGATTTTGGGCTGGAGTTCCTCCTCATTCGCCGCTGTGGCGATCAGCGGCTTCATCGACACGCTGAACTTGTCGAGAGAACGCCCCGAGCGCTCAGCGCCCTTGCGCACTTCGGCCAGCATCACATCCCTGATGTAGCCCGGCGTGCAGACCGGGTGCGGGCGGATACCGTCGGCGACTTCGCCCGCCACCATCGACATCACCGGGTTCACAGCCGCGATGTGAATCGGAATGTCGGGATGCTCGATCGGCCCGGCGTCGAACAGGGGCACCATGAGGTCGAGCTTGTAGAACTCGCCCTCGTAGTTGAGAGGCTTGCCGTTCTGCCAGGTGTCCCAGACAGCGCGGACCGCACAGATATAGTCGCGCATCCAGGGACCTGCAGGATGAGCCTGCATGCCGTAGCGCCGCTCGATATGGGCCTTGACCTGCGGCCCCAACCCCAGCGTGAAGCGACCGCCTGAAAGCTTCTGGATCGTCCATGCGCTCAGCGCCATGACGGTAGGGCTGCGCGGGAAGGCGATCGTGACGGCGGTGCCAATCTTGAGCGTCTTGGTGGCTGCGGCGGCGAGCGCCATGATGACGAACGGATCGTCCTTGGTCTCTTCGGTCATCAGTCCGTTAAGGCCGCATTCCTCGACGAGCTTGGCCTGCTCTCCGATGGTGCGGATATCGAGGGGCTTGTCCGGGGCGCGCAGACCAGGGTCTACCTTGCCCATGGGCAAAAGGGTTTCGATCAGCATGAATATCTCCATTTGCCGAGAGGGTTCGGATTGGGATGCGCTCTCTAACGAGCGCGAATGTTGGGTGACGGCCGGTCAGCGCAATTTGCGATGATCGATCACCCGAACGGCTTTGCCCTGCGAGCGCTCGATTGCACCGACGGGGACGACATTGACCGCCGCCGAGACGCCGATCACGGTCTTGATGCGTCGAGCGAGTTCGCGGCTAGCTTCGGTGGCGGCGCTCGGTCCGTCGCTGGCGCGCAGTTCTACGTTCACCCGCAAATGGTCCAGTGCGCCCTCACGGTAGATCTCGATCTGGAAATGGCCGCCGAGTTGAGGAAGAGTCAGGACCTGCTCTTCGATCTGCGAGGGGAATACGTTGACGCCACGGATGATCATCATGTCGTCCGACCGCCCGGCAAAGCGGTCGAGTCGCCGCATCGGGCGAGCCGTGCCCGGCAGCAAACGGGTGATGTCACGCGTGCGGTAACGGATCACGGGCAGCGCCTGCTTGGTGACGGTGGTCAGAACCAGCTCTCCCCATTCGCCGTCGGGCAACACGGCGCCCGTGCCCGGATCGATGATCTCGGGATAGAAATGGTCCTCCCACAACGTCGGGCCATCGAGGGTTTCGATGCATTCCGAGGCGACGCCCGGCCCGATGATCTCGGAGATTCCGTAATAGTCGACGGCCTGAAGGTTCAGCCGCCGGTTGATTTCAGCACGCATCGCCTCGGTCCAGGGCTCCGCACCCACCATCGCCACGCGCAGGGCGATGTCGGAATGGCTCAATCCCTGCCGGTCGAATTCATCCGCGATATTGAGCAGGTAGGACGGCGTCACCATGATGATGTTCGGCTTCAGGTCCACAAGCAGCTGGACCTGACGTTCTGTCTGCCCGCCTGATACCGGGATCACCGCGCATCCCAGCGCCTGAGCGCCATCATGCGAGCCCATGCCACCGGTGAAAAGGCCGTAATTGTAAGCATTATGCACCCGGTCGCCATGATGCGCCCCGGCCGCCCTTAACGAGCGCGCGACGAGACCCGCCCAAGTTTCCAGGTCGGCGGCGGTATACCCCACCACCGCAGGCTTGCCGGTGGTGCCGCTCGAAGCGTGAAAGCGCGCGATCCGATCAAGCGGAACCGAGAACATGCCGAAGGGATAGTGCTCGCGGAAATCCTGCTTCACCGTGAAGGGAAATTTCGCAAGATCGTCGAAGGAATGCAGGTCGTCCGGATGAATACCGGCATCTTCGCACTTGCGGCGATAGGGCAGGCAATTGTCAAAGGCATGCCGCACGACAGCCCGCAGACGCTCCCACTGCAGCGCCCTGAGCTCGTCGATGCTGGCTTTCTCGATAGCCTCCAGCTCGAAACGGCCACCGCTTTCGACCAGGCTCAGATCCATTGCAAACTTCCTCCTCGCACTGTGCGCGCTGCACACCGCTTTCATCGTGATTTATGCACGAAACGAATTGGAGGAAAAGGACATAAAGTACCAATAAAGAACACCGATTCTAGCAATCTAGAAGAATCATACGCTCATATTCCTTCTTATCTTGTTGTTATTTGATTGTTTTTCCCAGAAAGGCAGTTTTCTTCGCTCGGCTGAAAAGCGGGGGCATCAGGGCAAATACTCACAGCATAGTGTCGAAATGATCTGCGCCCCATTTCGACCGGGCAGCCGGCATGACCTCGCCTCCGTGATGGAGGTCAGCCATGCGACAGCATATCAGTTGATCAGGCCGTTCCAGTCGACGGGGCGTCACGTTCTCATTTCAATGGCGAGAAGGGCAACGGCATTGCGATCTGGCTCGTCATCTGCGGCATCAGGCTGGCGGGGCCATCCTTCGGCGGCCAAGCCCTTCCTGCACCGACTTCGCGTGCGCTTCGGATCGTGCGGCGAGGCTGGCATAGGGCCAGATCTGCGTCCTACGCGGCTCGCAATCACCCTCAGGCGCCGAGCAGTCGTGCCTTGACGGAACCCACCCACGCTTCGATTGTCAATCGGCCCTCTAATTGCGGGTAATTGTCAAGCATGTAGCATCCTTGCCGGGCTCATGGTTGCGCGCCGACAAACAAGGTGCGCAGGAGGTTATCTTCCGTCAGCTTCACGAGCCCGGCCGGCTCGGGCTATCGGATTTTACCGACATGGGTAGCATCGACGTGTCGATCGCCGGCCAGCCTCTCGATCATCTACTCTACCACTTCCGGCTCGTCTGGTCCGGCTTTGAACACACCCATGTCATTCTCGGCGGCGAGAGCTTCGTGACCCTGGCCGAAGGACTGCAGAACGCGCTGTGGTCGCTTGGGGGAGCGCCGCTCTATCACCGCAGCGACAGCCTGTCGGCGGCTTTCCGCAACCTCAGCGTCGATGCGAAGGAGGATCTCACGCAACGCTACGAGGAGCTCTGCGCGCACTACCGCATGACGCCGACCCGCAATAAGGGGCCAACTCACGAAACGGAAAAAATCGTACGCTAAGCCTCTCGCGGCGCCCGTAGCGGCCGAAATCGGCCGCGTTCGACTCGCTTATCCTGCTGCCAGGTGTAATCGCCGGTCAGATTGATGTGCTCCCACCCCAGCGGCGAGAGATGCGAAAGCAATGCCTCGTCGATGGATTGACCGGGGTTGGACAATGCTTGAATGGCTCGCTCTATATACACCGTGTTCCAGAGAATGATGGCGTTGACGACGAGATTCAGCCCGCTTGCGCGGTAGCGTTGATTCTCGTAACTGCGGTCGCGGACTTCGCCCAGCCGATTCAAGAACACAGCGCGGGCCAGCGCGTTCTTGGCCTCGCCCTTGTTCAAGCCCACCTGCACACGCCGGCGCAGCTCGACGTTTTGCATCCAGTCGAGCGCGAACAAGGTGCGTTCGATGTGGCCGAGCTCACGCAACACGATTGCGAGCCCGTTCTGACGTGGATAGCTGCCGAGCTTGCGCAACATCAACGACGCGGAGACCGTGCCCTGCTTGATCGAGGTCGCCAGACGCAGGATCTCGTCCCAGTGCGACCGAATGTGCCGGACATTGATACGCCCGCCGATCATGTCCGCGAGCGTCGGATACTGCTTCGCGTCGCCGGGAACATACAGGCGCCGGTCGGCCAGATCGCGTATGCGCGGCGCAAAGCGGAACCCCAACAGCTGCATCAACGCGAACACATGGTCGGTGAAACCAGCCGTATCGGTATAGTGCTCTGCGATCCGCAGATCCGACTCGTGGTAAGGCTGTTGTCCAATTCAGTGATAAAATAGACGGTCATTGTAGCGTTCAGGATATTCAGCTACGCGCTTCAACCCGCTGCACTCCCAAAAGAAAAATTGCTAGCGAGGAACGGCAGCAGCGCGGCCACCTACCCTCTCCAGCCAAGTGCACGGAGCCACGCATCGACCTGACCAAATGCATCCTGCTGCCATTGGTCGGCGGTACGTTCCCCGAGAATTTGCGTGTCCTGCACGAACTGGCGGACGCTAGTGGGGCCAAAACTATCAACCGCCTCGAACTTGCCGGCAATAAACCCGAAGCCCTCTTTGCCTTCCTTGTGAGCGAGAACCGGCTCGCAATCCGCAGCAAGTGCATCGGGGCCACCTGGATAGTTTCGAACGCAGTAATAGATGTCGTACGCATCCTTCCTCTTCAGGCGGTTCTCGATTGCGTACCCCTTCATTGCGAGGAGGGCGGGGATCGATGCGACGGCGATGTTGACGTGGTTCGCGCCTCCATTCGGCATCTCGCCCGAAATCGCAACGAGGTTGTAGAACCGTAAGGCCAATTCGGCACCCGATGCACGCTGCACGGCAAAATGCTCGATCAGCGGCGGTTTGTTCTTTGTGAAGACGGCGTCGAAAGGACGCAAGAAGTCGACAACCACATCGATCGGACCTCCACCATCATCGACAGGCACTGTCCGAACAAGCTGGAACAGACGATGATCGTCACGCTGCTCATACCCATTGGCGAGCGGCGCGAGGCGAGATGGCGGCCGAGGTGCGAGCGCACGACAGCAACAGCAGGCTAGACATCATGCTAAGGATGTACGGCCTGGGACGAGGACTGGTGTCTGCGTTTATCCTTTCGATTGGATTGACCCTGCTGTTCCCCGACGCGGGAGCGATCAGATGGAAGTATCTCGCGGTCCTCGGTATCGGCCTGGTCCTGTCGTACGCGCGGACGCGACGTTTCAGCCAAAACTACCTGCGAGAATTGGTGATCGGATATATGCGCTCGGTCGGGACGCCAAAGCCAACGGCGCAGGCCGAAGCAGCTTCCGACGATTGAAAGGAGGTAAAACGCCAGGTTGGTGGCACAGGATATCTGAGCAATTTGCGTTGTGAAAACCCGGTGCCTTCACACGATCCCCCACGCCCGGAACCGCCCCCTGCCCGTCATTTCACTTAGGTGGAGCTCCCCAACAAGATTGAGCGCGCCTTGCTTCGACACTTTCAGCGTCGCTTGGATCATCCCGGTCGAAACCAGCGGTCGCGAGAGCACCATTGCCATGCGCCCGCAGCTCTCATGTCCGGGCAGGCACACCCCAAGGTACTGGAGCGGTTTGCCACGCTGGCCGAGGCCATGCAGGGGGCAATCGTTCACGCCGAAGATATCACACCTGAAGACGCTCCACGCATCCTGGCAATCCTCGATCGGGAGGGGCGTCTCGTTCTGGCCGGAGCTACCTGTGATGGCGGGGCCGCATGGTGCCACCCGGTCTCGGATGCCGCCGAAGCCCGCGCCGTCGTGTCCGAGGCCAGCCAGACCCGCGCGCAGGCCATGCGGGCGGCCGAGTGGCATGAACATAGCCTCGCGCAACGGCTGCGGCACCACGCCGACCTTCTCGATGCCCGTCTTGTCGATCCGCTCTGGCGTGTCTTCGCGTCTCGCGCCCTACAGATCGCGGCGTGACGCCCGAGAGTCAGAGAAGGGCAGGGGAGGATGTGAGCCTAGCCCGAAAAATTCATGAGAAGGCGGCGGAGGTAGCGTAACCATCTGAAACATTGTATGTTTTGGTTGTTGACGCCAAACATGCAGTTTTCAGGAGGACGACCTCCGCCATGGTCAATTCTACGTGCTCCGCACCCCGCCTGT
>NZ_JBSXOE010000046.1:0-24388 GCF_056859295.1 Roseovarius sp. B-10
CTCAATATCGACCAAGCCGGACCGACGGATTCGGCGGTATGAGAACGGACAGAATTTTGTTGAGATTACGCCCTCGATGAAGGGCCTGGCGACGGTCCATGACCGTGATGTGCTGATTTACTGCATCAGCCAATGCATCGCAGCGCTGAATGAAGAACGTGAGGTCAGCCCGATCATTCGCTTCAGAGCATATGACATACTGAAGGCCACTAATCGAGGAACGGACGGGCGCGGGTATGAACAGCTCAGGGCTGCCCTGGAACGTCTTCAGGGCACGGTGATCACAACCAATCTTATCACTGGCGGCAAGGAAGAGTTCGATGGCTTCGGACTGATTGACCGATTCAGGATCGTTCGTGAGACACGCGACGGACGGATGCAGGAGGTGGAAATCAGGCTTTCGGATTGGGTATTCAACGCCATCCGGCATCGTGAGGTGCTGACCTTGCACCGTGATTATTTCCGTCTGCGCAAACCGTTGGAGCGACGCATCTATGAGCTTGCCCGAAAACATTGTGGGGCAAAGCAGGAATGGAAGATCGGGCTGGCGAAGCTGCAAGCCAAGTGCGGCTCCTGCTCTACTGCAAAAGAGTTTCGCCGCCTGGTCATGAGTATCGTGCGCCAAGATGGGCAACATGCCCACATGCCTGACTACGCTGTGAGGATGGAAAACGACATGGTGATCTTCACCAACCGGCGCAGCGATCAAGCGGGAATCGCTTCCCCTACCCCCTTGCACATACGGCTCGACCCGGAAGCCTACCATGACGCGCGGGCGGTCGCGCCGGGATGGGATGTATATGTCCTCGAACAGGAATGGCGAGAGTGGATGACGGAACCGCCCCGCAACCCCAACGCCGCCTTCATCGGGTTCTGCAAGAAGGTCTTCGAGAAACGCGGCCGTCCCTAATCTGACCCGCTTTGCTTCTCTGAAAGCAACAGTTCAAGTCCCTGCCAGAGCGTGAGGTCGCGGTCCTGGCAGAATGCCCGGAATTTGTCGACAACACGTTTCGGTCCCGGAATCGAAACCTTGTCTTGGGGCTCCCTACGCTTCGGGCCGGGTTTCAGCCGTGTGGAAGCGTCCCGGCTGACAAAGCCGAGGGATTTGCCAGCCTCGACGGCCTTCTCAACAGAACCCGGTTCGGCTTTGGGCCGCGTCTTTGAAGACTCGGAGGGGTTGGGGAGGTCGATACCGCCGTCAAATCCATACTTGCTCATGCTGCTCTCTCTTTCGTGAGAGCATGAATGACAGCCTGAGCATAATCACGGGCGTTCTCAATGGCTCCGGCCACCTGCTTTAGGGCTTTGTCTGTAACAGATGCCGTCTTGCCTTGATGCTCGTTCGTAACGATGTCGGGCAATTCCGCCAGAAGCACCCCATCGCGAAAGATGCGGGTATAGGGCGCACGTTTTGCGATGCGGATCGGCAAAGTCGGGATGTTATTGATCTCCATCTCTTGCCGCACGTCGCGTTCATCCGTGGTTTGGAAGGCTGCGTTGGTTCGCGTGAACAGCAGCGAATATGCTATTGGTGCGCGGATCATGCTCGATGTGGTCTGCACAAGCCGAACGGCCGCAGCCGCCTGTCGAGCCTCCATGGGCGAACCGTCGAGCGGGATAACGCAAAGGTCCGTTCGGGAAAGCGCGAAGGTGACGACCTGATCTTTCGATCCTTCCAAGTCGATGATCAGATAATCAGCTTCGTCAGCAAGTTGATCAATCAGTTCTACCGTGTCCTCGGCCTGCGGCCGCGCATGAACAGCAAAAGGCACATCGCGTCCCGCCGCCTGCCTGCCTTCAGACCAAGCAAGAATGTTGGCATTTGGGTCAAGATCGAGAATGGACACCCGACCGCCCGAAAGGGCGATCTGTTCGGCAAGGAGCATGGCGGAAGTCGTTTTCCCCGACCCGCCTTTCGGGTTTGCGAAGGTGATTACGTACATACACACAACAATGGCAAAGTTAGAGATAAAGTCAACCCTAACTACATCTTTAACTCTAAAGTTATTTTTAACGCTGAAGCATCATGGCTTCGACCTTCCAAAGCGCAAGGCTGCATCCTGCGATCTTAGGATGGCCATGATCTCAACATTGTCGCCATCGAGCCGATAATAGATCGAATGCACCCCGCAGACGCTGCGCCGGTAGCCTTCGCGGATTTCCGGCACTTCTTGGTAGAGCAGCGGGGTCTCGCCCAGCACATCGAACCTTTCAATGATCTGCCAGAAATATGCATCAGCCCGTGCTTCGCCAAATTTTCTTACACCATACTGGTGGATACCTATCAGGTCGTCTTTCGCTTCCTCTGAAAGCCTATAAGTCCCCATTTTTGCGCAATTCTTCCTTGGATTCTTTGAGAATCTGGTCAGGGGTCATATCGGTGAAACCGCGTTGCTCTGCACGAATGAGTTTCGCTCTGATCTCTTCCACGCCGTTCTCGATCTCTCGGGCGCGACGCAATGCGTCGTTAACAGCTTCGGTTTGGGTTTTGAACTCGCCACTCTCAACCCGCGCCTGCAACCAGGCATGGTTTGGGTCGCTGAGCGTAATGGTCTGTCTGGGCATAACGATCTCCTATAGCTTGGTGCAATAATACACCAAAAACGACCAACTTGCACACGGTATCTGTGTCTCAAGTCGAGCGTGTTCAAGCCGGGTGGGGTAGGGGAGAAGCGGCCAAACCTCATCCCGAGAGTTGGTAGCCCCGCTTCTGCTTTGCCTGGTAGAGCGCAACCATCGCGTCGGCGGCGCGGCCTGCATCCTCGAAACAGTCGATCCTGTGCCGCCCCTGGGTGCCGATGCGGCCCCACTCACGTAACAGCGACACGCCGCCGAAGAGGTCCGGCATCAAGCGCAGCCGATAGAAGCGATACATATTGACGTCGTGATCCACGCGCTCGATGCGGATATCCTCGGGAAACATCTCAAGCTGCTGCATCGGGTGACGCCTCCCGCATGACACGGCTGATCGTGGACCGGTGAACATTGAACAGGCGTGCAGCTTCGGCCTCGGTACGCTTGCCGGATCGCACTAGGTCGCGGATTTCCCGGCGCTGGTCGCCGGAGAGCTTCGGCTTGCGCCCTGGGTGGCGTCCCTTCTTGCGAGCGCGCTCCAACCCGGCGCGCGTGCGCTCACGGATCATCTCGCGCTCGAACTCGGCGAAGACGCCAACCATCTGCATCATCATGCGCCCAGCAGGGGTCGTAGTGTCTATGGCTTCGGTCAGTGACCGGAACCCGGCCCCGGCGGCATCTATCTTCTCCATGATGGAAAGCAAGTCTTTCAGCGACCGCGACAGCCGGTCGAGCTTCCAGACGATCACCACGTCGCCGTCGCGGAGCTGGTCGAGCATCCGGTGCAGCTCCGGCCGATCCCAACGTCCACCGGACGCGCGTTCTTCGAACACGCGCTCGCACCCGGCGGTGCGCAGCGCGTCGAGCTGCGCGGCGGTATCCTGACCGCGATCTGTGGAAATGCGAGCATAGCCAAGGTTCACGCGCAGATTGTTGCGCTTTCTTGTTGCTCAATCAAGATAATTCGCAACATATTTTCGCAACAGTCGGCGATGGGGCAGGGCAGAGCGGTCTTCGGCGTTCGTTAGCCTGTTTTTCTTGGCTATGAGGGTAGCTGACGGGTCTTGCTGGATCGAAAGGGCAGGGGTGTGTCTCGCAACTGGCCGTATTTGAGACACCCTTCGGAACCCCAACGTTTCCTGTCCAGAGGATGTTGCAAAAACCATGTTCAAAACAACTTGGGTTTTGATACGTTATTGATACAATTGTCCCATGATATTCGGTTACGCACGCGTCTCGACAGACGACCAGAACCTCGATGCTCAACTTGACGCCCTTACGGCACTCTTCCATCTTGAACCCTACGTTGAAAGCCTCTTGGAGTAGGCCGATCCACCTCCACGGCGGGCAGCGGTTTAGCCGCCATAATTCACCACGGTCATTTTCTGTGCGGGCTCGTGCGGTTTGTTGCGTGCATGACCTTGCTGCGCAACCGGAGTGCTCGCCCCTGGGCTGAAGGCCGGGCGCTTGCTTGTTTTGAGGTATGTGGTTTCGGTTTCGAGGTTTGCGGGGCGCGCGTGCGTCAGGCTCACCCTGGCGGGGCGAGGGCATCGAAGAGCAGGCGCAGGAGGCCTTGCTGTGGGCAGGATGCTGGCAGCGTCACAATGATCCGGGTCTTCTTCTCGACGATGGTGGCGGCCAGCTTGGCGAGATGCAGGCGCAGCGTGTCGAACTGGGCACGGCGCCACGGAGATTTCTTTGGACAGGCGGCGCGCAATTTCCACCAGATCCAGTAGGCGGCACCGTGCAACATCAGGCGCATCTGGTTGGCGGTCGCCTTCGAGCACGAGGTCCGGTCCGAGGCGAGATGGGTTTTCCATGCCTTGATGTGGTTCTCGGCCTGACCACGGGCGGAGTAGAGCTTCTCGTAGAGGTGCTTGCCGCGCCCGCCCTCGAGATTGGTGACGATGTAGCGGGTGTCGCGCCCATTGGGGCTGACCTCGACCCGGGCGATGACGCGGCGCGTTTTCGACCAGGACCGGGCCGCATAGAAGAATGTCTTGAACCGGCGCAGCTTCTGGCCGGGCTTGCGGGCATAGCGCGCGGCCGTCGAGGCCTCGAGGGGCAAGATGTGCTCCGCCAAACGGCTGTTTTTGGGCAGACCGAAGACATAGCGCAGTCCGAGAGTATCACACAGGTCCAAAACCTGGGGGGTTGCGTAGTGACCATCAGCGCGCAGCAGGATCTCGGTCCTGGGCCAATGCCTGCGGATCTGCCGGATCAATCGGCGAATGTGGGCTGCGCTTTCGGCCCCCTTGGGCCTGCGCGCCGGGCGTAGCAAAGCTCCGACGAGCCGCCCGTCGCCGTCAAAGACAACGATGGGCTGGAAGCCGTATTCGTCGTAGTAGGCATTGAACAGACGCAGCTGCTGATGGCCATGCACCGCGTCGAACGTATCGTCGATGTCGAGGATGATCCGACCGGGTGGCTGCGCAAACGACTGGCAGTAGACCTGGACCATCTCCCGACCCATCCGGATCAGCGCGCGCATATCGGCCAGGTTCTCCATACGCGAGATCGTGGGCTGGGAACACAGCGCCGCCCCGGTCTCGGGGCCGCGCTCCAGGGCCAGCTTGAAGCCCGGATCGTGCCGCAAATAGGCGGCATCGTTTCCGTCTTCATACCCCGCGGCAATCATCATGATCCGGAAACGCACGATCTCGGCCAGACCGTGCTGAACCCTGGCCGGATCACGCGCATCCGCGATGCAGGCTGCAAGGCGACCCGCCAGATCGTCTTGACGCTCGATCTCGCGCAGCAGGGTCAGCCCGGCATCGGAACTCATGTCCGCACCGTCAAAACCGAGCAGGATCGGCTTGCCATTCACAGGTGACAAACGGGGGTGAAATCGTGTAGATTTGTCCATGGTGAGCGGTGGCTCCTCGAAATCCAGAATTTTGGCTTCGACACTCAAAATCTACACGATTTCATAACTTTACGCCACTCTCACCGCCTCTTCATGAATTTTCCGGGTTAGAGCAGTCCACCATCCACGCGGATTGTCCGTCCGGTGATCCATCCCGCATCGTCTGATGCGAGAAACGCCACGACGCCACCGACGTCGCCCGGCTGTCCAATCCGCCGCAAGGGCGTCTGAGCGCTTAAAGCGGCACCGCGCGCCTCGATTGCGGCCTTGGTCATGTCGGTCTCTATGAGGCCCGGGGCGACGGCGTTGATCGTGATGCCCTTTGGCCCTAGTTCTTGAGCGAGCGCGAGGGTCAGCGCCGAGACAGCCGCTTTCGACGCAGCGTAAATCGAGGACCCGGCAAAGGGCGCCTCCGCGAGGCGCGACGAAACATGGATGATCCGCCCGGGATTTGTCATGATCGGCACAGCGGCGCGCGTCAGCGAGAGAGCGCCCAACACATTGGTGTCGAACATCGCGCGGTAGTGTATGGCATCCGCATCCTCCAGCGGCAGATACTGCGCCACGCCGGCGGCGTTGACGAGGATGTCGAGGCGTCCAAAGGACGAGATACAGGCCCGAACAAGCGCCTCGCAGTCTTCAGGGCTGGCCACGTCGACTTGGAAGGCGGCTGCCTTCGCTCCGGCGTTCTTCAAGGCGCCGACGATACATTCCGCAGACGCCAAATCGCTTCGATAGGCAACGGCAACGGTCGCACCCCCCGCGCCGAGCCGACGGGCGACCTCTGCACCGATGCCTCTCGATCCTCCTGTGACAATGGCAACCCGTCCCGAAAACCGTCCCTCGCCGTCCATTTAAACCTCTCTTTCAGAATCGGTCATCCCGGCCGTTTCCAAGCCCCCTCGGCAACATCTTCGAGCGCGTGGAGGTAGTCGTCGGTCTGCGTAGTCGGCAGGTCAGCAAGTTCCTGCGCAGCTTTCGAAAACGCGTCGAGGTGGCCTTGCCGTTCGGCATCGTCTGACCGAGGCACGCCGTGCGCCACATAGGCGGGAGCGACCTCGTAGCCCATGTATTCCAAGGCGAGCCTCTGAACCGGCATGAGGATGGGTCCGATCGGACCGTAGACGCCGTCCTCAGCGAAGCGACTCGGGGTCCCGCCCGTGGTCACGCTGAGCATCGCGCGCCGTCCCTTGAAGAGGCCCGTTTCGAAACGCCTTCCGTCGACATAGGCAAATCCGTAGGCGAAAACCCGGTCGATCCAACCCTTCAGCATTCCCGGGGGACCGCCCCACCAGAGCGGAAACTGAAGGATGAGGTTGTCCGCTGCCGCAAGACGCGCCTGTTCTCGGGCAATATCCGGAGCGAAGGCTATATTTCGGACGGCCTCAGACTGCTCGGCTTGAACGTGAAACCGTTCTGGATCAGCAACGCTAGACATGTCGTGGCGGCCGACATCTGCACGGAAACCCTCGGCATAGAGATCCGACACGGTGACGTTGTGGCCGGCCTCGCGCAGCGCGCTCGCGGCCGCCTGCGCCATGGCGTGATTGAAGGAGGATCGCTCGGGGTGCGCGACCACGATCAGAACGTTGCGCGAGGCTGCCATTGTCAGAAATTAACCTTGTTGCCGCCCTTGAGGGCGAGGATCTCGCGGGCCTCGTCCGGCGTCGCAACGTCGAACCCCATTTGCTCGATGAGGGCGCGGGCCATCGAAACTTGTTCAGCGTTGCTCTTGGCGAGCTTCCCACGGCCCGCATAAAGCGAGTCTTCCAAGCCCACGCGAACATGGCCGCCCAGCAGGGCAGACTGAAGGGCCACCTGCATCTGGTGGCGCCCTGCCCCTAGCACAGACCACTGATACGCATCGCCGAAGAGCCGATCGGCTGTCCGGCGCATGTGGAGCACATCCTCAGGATGCGCCCCGATGCCGCCGAGAATACCGAAGACCGACTGCACGAAGAAGGGTGGTGTCACCAGACCACGATGCACGAAATGGTGAAGCGTGTAGAGGTGCCCGATGTCGTAGCACTCGATCTCAAACCGCGTCCCGTTACCCGCGCAGGTCGTGAGGATACCTTCGATGTCGGCAAAGGTGTTCTTGAAGACGCGGTCGCGCGAGCCCTCGATGTAAGGCTTCTCCCAATCGTGCTGGAAATCGGTCATCTTTTCGAGGATCGGGAAGAACCCGAAGTTCATCGACCCCATGTTAAGCGAAGCGACCTCGGGCTGAAACACCGCGGCCGGGCGCAAGCGCTCTTCGACGCTCATCGTGGGAGCGCCACCCGTCGTGATGTTGATGATGACGTCCGTGCGCTGCTTGATCACTTTCAGGAAGGGCTCGTAGGCCTCAGGTGACTGATCCGGCTCACCGGTTTCGGGATTGCGGGCGTGCAGATGAACGATCGCCGCTCCCGCTTCGTAGGCACCGATGGCGGCCTCCGCGATCTCGGAGGCCGTGACCGGGAGATGCTGGGACATCGACGGAGTGTGGATCGACCCCGTGACGGCGCAGGTAATGATAATCTTGCGGGGCATTTATCCTCTCAGAAAAGCATTTTGGGAAGGAAGAGAGACAGCACCGGGACAAGCGCGATGAGGGTGAGGACGGCGAGACAGACTGCGATGAGCGGTAGAGCTTCCCGGATCACGCGGGTGACCGGCTCGCCCGAGATTGCCGAGGCTATGAAGAGCAGGATGCCCACAGGCGGCGTGGCCATGCCTATCACCACGTTTAGAACGACGACGGTGCCAAATTGCACCGGATCCATTCCGATCAGCGCCTGGAACTTCAAAAGGATTGGCATGGTGAGAATGAGAATCGAGATCGGCTCGAGAAACATTCCTAGGATGAGAAGGAAGATGTTCAGGAGGAGCAGGATCAGAAGAGGCTGTTCGGTGATCGCGAGAACGAGGTCCGCGATCTGCTGGGGCACCTGCTCGAGGGTGAAAACGAACGACACGATGGAAGCCATCGAAGTAATGAAGAGGATCGATGCCGAAACGAGCGTCGTAGCGACGAGCGCCTCCCAAAGGCGACGCAAGTTGAGATCGCGGTAGGCAAAGCCGACCACCAAAGCATAGGCGACGGCGACGGCTGCGGCCTCGGTCGGGGTGAAGATACCCGCCTTGATCCCAACGAGAATAATCGCCGGAAGAAGGAGCGCGGGAAGCGTGCGCGCCGTAGCCTGCCAGCGCTCGCGTCCGACCATGCGCTCGGTCACCGGGAAGCCGTCTCTCCGGGCGCGGTAGGAAGCATAGATGAGCAATCCCGTCGCGATCCCGATGCCCGGCACGATACCCGCGAGAAAAAGCTGACCGATGGAGGTGCCCGAAAGCACACCGTAGATGATCATCGTGATCGACGGCGGAATTATCGGCCCCATGACGGAGGCGACGGCGATGAGGGCGGCCGCGTAGGCAGGCGGCATGCCCTGCCTGCTCATGGTGGGAATGAGGATCGAGCCGAGTGCAGATGCTTCGGCCGTCGCGCTGCCTGAAATCCCTGCAAAGAATCCCGACGACAGGATCGATACCGATGACATGCCGCCACGCCGATGGCCCACCATGGCGCGGGCGAAATGCACGATCCGGTCGGTGACCCCGCCCACGTTCATCAGCGCCCCGGCCAAAAGGAAGAGCGGAATTGTGAGAAGGACGAACTGGTCGACACCCGCCATCATCCGTTGCGGCAACATCAGGACCATCGATCCATTGCCGGAAAAGTAGAGGTAGGCCGTGCCCGCCATTCCAAGCGTAAGCGCGATCGGAATGCCGGAAGCTAGCAATCCAGCGAAGATGATAAAGAACGCGCCCATCAGCCCTGTCGCCCTCCGGTTCCCACGGTGTCACCTTCATCGTCGATCCCATCCTGCACGGCAGCACCGACGGCCGGGTCGAAGCTCACTACAACGTCTGCGCAGACATGAAGGATCATCAAGACCGCACCGACTGAGACGGAGATGTAGACATATTTGATCGACAGTCCGAGCCTATCCCCAAAAAGTGCACCCCAGATGAAGTCGAGCGCAGGGATCGTTTGCTGGGAGAAACGGGAGGCGTAGTCGGCTCCGTAGATAGCAATGACGACGAGGAAGGCCACAATCGGCACGGCGCTCACGAGCTTTAGAATTCGCTTTCCCCGGTCGGACAAAGCCGCCGGGAGAAAGTCGATCGCAATGAACTCGCCCTTCGAGTAGGCCAAACCTAGGACGAGGAAGGTCTGCCAGATCAGCAGATAGCGACAGAGTTCCTCTGCCCAGATCAGAGACCCACCGGCGACGTAGCGCGCCCAGACCTGGGCGATCATCACCACGACGATGATCGCCATGGTCGTCCCGGCGAAGACGCGCAGAACGGTCAAGTAGATACTAACAGCAAGTGCAAGGGGCGGAGGTAGCGTCACAGCGGCTCTCTTGAATGGGAAGTGTCTCCGTGGCCGCGGCGGCCACGGAGACAGATCGTCAGGTTATGCTCTGAGCGGTTTCGACGAACTCCGCGATGAGAGGATCGCGCGCAGCCCACTCTGCCGTGAGCGGTGCCACCGCCGCACGCATCTCGTCGAGGTTTTCGAGTTCGATGATGTTGACACCCTTCTCCCGAAGCTCGTCACGGCCCGCGAGGTCCTGCGCCTTGGCATAGGCCAGGGTCGCTGAAACGGAACGGCGGCCCGCTTCGCGCATCGCAGACTTCTCTTCGTCCGACAGCGTGCTCCAGAAGCCCGTCGAGACGACGTTGGAGGCGTGCCACGGATAATGCCCAGTGAGCGTGAAATTCTTGCCGATCTCCCACAGATTCTCACCTACCATGGAGGAAACGTTGATCTCGACGGCGTCGATCACGCCGGTCTCGAGCGCGCCATAGACCTCGCCATAGGGGAGACCCACCGGTGCGGTTCCGAGAGCTTCCCAGATCGCCTTGTGCAGCGGCACCGGCACAATTCGCGTCTTGAGACCCTTCATGTCGGCGACGCTACGCACTTCCGTATTGACCGACAGGAAGTTCCGCTGGCCAATATCGGCCGTGGCGAGCCCGATGATGCCGGCCCCTTCGAGGTCGTCCTGGAGCTTCTGGCCGATGGGGCTTAACGCCAGTTTCTCGAAATGGTCGTAGTCACGAACGAGGAAAGGCAACTGCCAAGCGTCATAGGCCGGGCGTCCCGTCACCAGCGGGATCAAAACGCCGGAGACCATCGCCACTTCGATCGCACCCGCCACTGCGGATTCGAGGTTCTGCTTGTCGTCGCCGAGTTGCCTGTTGGGAAAGATCTGAACGTTGAAAGCGCCGGGAAGAATGTCTTCGAGCGCATCTCTGAAGCTCGTCGCAAGAACGTGACCGGGATGGATCTCGCTCGTGGCATGGGCGAGGCGCACCATCTTGCCGGAGGCGCGTGCAATGTGTGGCGCGGCGAGAGTTGCGCCAAACGCGGCGCCGGATTGCAGGAGCAGTCGTCTGGTGATCATCTTGAGGTTCCTCCCTAAAGTTCGATCAGGTCGTTTGTGGTCAGAATTTGGTTGCGTTGGCGCTTGTTGTTGCAGCCCCCCCCTCCCAGAAGCTCATACTCCTTGCGCGTCAGCTCAAGCGGGCATCGGATAGTCGTCGGCATTCAGGACCCAGCCGGGCTTCTCCGAGAAGTCTACGCGCGGGGGGCAAAAGATATCGACGAGTTGATTGGTGCTTGCCCCAATGGCCCGCGTGGTGTGGATCACGGGCGGCGGGATTACGAGCGCTGACGGCGAGGCCATCGAGACGGTGCGGTCGTCGCGCCAGTCGTTCATGTCGGTTGTCCAGGTCCAGCGCAGGTGGTGGTTAAACTCGCCTTCAATCGCTAGGGAGCACTGCTCAAAATCGTCATGGTGGTGGGGCGACATCTTGGAAGCGTCACGCGGACCGAAGTAGGGGTCGAGCACATTCACCATCATCGTGGTGCAGCGGAATATCCGCCCGAACCGGCCGGGTTCCGGGGCGACATCGAGAGAATAATGCCGCACCTTCCAGCCGCCCTTGGGTTCGGGCCATGCCTCGAACTCCGGAATATGCGCGCGCGGCGTATTATAAGCTTGGGCGTTCGAGCAAAGCGCCGCGAGATCCTCGGACCGCGTGGTGAAAAGCCGCGTCATTGGGCCGCCGTCGGGCAGCGTCACGGTGCTGTCGCCGGGTGGGACGAACACAAGCGACCATCCGGGCACCTCGACGGTCTGGCCGCTCCACTCGATGACCGCACCCGTCTTGGGGAGAAGCACCGCATACTCGTCCACCTGCCTCGCGCGGACGAAGGAAGCTCCCTTAGACGCCTCGGACCAGGCAAGAACGAAGTTATTACCGCGGACAAGCCAAGTCCGGGAATCTCCGTCTTCGATCTGGGGCGCCTCATCGTAGAAATAGGCTTCCTGCTGTTCTGCGATCAGGCCGGTCTGGGACATAGCGCCCGGCGCTTTAGGAGCCAGCGCGGCGCGCGGGTCGGATTTGTCATACATTGGTCACCTCTTTCTTCGCCCGGATCACAGCGTCGGACATCCGGGCATGGGCCTGCATCGCGGCGCTTCTGAGAAATCCTTGGTCGGAGGACAGGATGAAGGCCGTCGATCCGGCTTTTGCCTGGATCTCGGCGTCTTCCGGTGAGCCCGGAAGGATTGCCACAGGGCGGCCAGCTCGGCGCGCGGCGGCTTGCACGAGGCTCGTGGCCTCGCGGACCTGTTCCGCAACATCGTCAGCGCCCTCATAGGCAGCCGCAAGATCACCCCGACCGATGAAAACGCCGTCCAGGCCGTCCACAGCGAGGATTGCGTCAATATTCTCGATGGCCTGATGATCTTCGATCATAGCGATGATCGTCACCCGCTCGTCTTCGCTGGCCATATGTTCGGCCTGACCGGCGCGCCCGAAGTCTCCGGCGCGCGTGGTTGGGGCGAACCCGCGTTTGCCGCCCCGATAGCGGCCCGCCGCAACGAGCGCCCGGGCGGTATCTGCGTCTGTGACATGGGGAACCAGCACGCCGTCAGCGCCGCAATCCAGCACCGAAAGGATAGAAGCCGGGTCCGCGCTCTGAACACGGACGACCGAGGCAATGGAAGCCGCCCGGCACGCTAGAATGATCCGGTCGGTGGTTTCGCGGTTAAACGGGGCATGCTCTTCGTCAACGACGACAAAGTCGTAGCCGAGACCACCCATGATCTCCGCCGGCATCGTTGCAGGCACCTTCAGAAATGTCCCGAAGAGCGGTTCGCCTGCCAAGAACCTAGAGCGGAAGCTCTTTCGTTCACCCAACGCAAATCCTCCCCTTGTGTTTCGTCTAATAGAACGATATCCTGTTATTCAGAACATAGAGTGAGATTTTGCCCGGAGTCAAGCCGAAGACACCAAAGCGAGGGAGTCGTTTGTCATGCCGAAGATTGCATCCGAGAAAACGGAAGGAATTCAGAGTGTTGTTCTTGCGCTCTCAATTTTGGAGACCCTGGGTCAAGCACGGAGCCACCTCGGCGTGACGGCGCTCGCCGATGCGCTCGGCACGACCAAGAGCCGCATCCATCGGCACCTTCAGACCTTGGTCCAGCAGGGCTACATCGTTCAGTCGCCGCTCACCGAACGATACAGGCTCGGAGCCAAGCTGATTGAAATGGGAAACGCGGCGATCCATTCCTCCGACATCGTCGGCGTTGCGGCGCAGCCGATGCGGCTTCTGCGAGACCGCTGCGAACAGGCTGTCATTCTAGGTCAGATCGAGGATGGAGGGGTCCGCATCCTGACGACGATCGGCGGCAAGATGCCTGTGGAAGTCGGCGTCCGGCCCGGGTCTATTCTGGGGTTCAATACTTCGGCTCAGGGAAAGCTGGCACTGGCCCTGATGTCCGAACCGACGCGGGAGCGCATATTGTCCTCTCCGCTGAAGGGTGAGACGAAGTTCTCGATCACCGATCCCAGTGCACTGAATCGTCATCTCGAGGAAATCCGGGAACGTGGCTGGGCGGATGCGCCAAACGAGGCGGCAACCGGGCTCAATGCCCTCGCCTTTCCGCTTCTTGGCCCCTCGGGGAAAATGATCGGGACTTTGGCCATCGTGAGCCTGACCCAGTTCATCAGTTCGCCGCCGTCCAAGGAGCAGATTGAAGCTGTCGGCACCGCAGCCGAGACGATCTCCAACGCCATGGGCTATATAGGAGAGCTTCCCGGCTCATGGAGATAGTGCGGAAGCAGGGCTCCCGCCCCTTCAGCCCTTCAGCCCAATGACTGTTGCGGCATTATCCGCGATCATAGCGTGGATGTCGGCGTCGGCATATCCCAAGGCAAGGCACATCGCGACGCCGCGCCGAAGCCCGGCCAGCGGATCGACAGAACCGACCTGGCCTAGATCGGAGCACAGGATCGTCCGCTCCGGCCCAACGCAGTCGATGAATGCACGTAGTTCTTCGTCGGTCCTGTTTTTGAACTTCGAGCCTTCGATGAAGAACCCAAGGGAGTGCTCCACGAAAGCCCCCATGGCCGCGATCTCCTTAGTGTCCTCGAAGGACGCCCCGACGATATCCTCGGGGTGGGTAAAGATCAGCCGCTCCACACCGCGCCGCCGCGCCTCTGCGAAAACGATCTTGGTTTCCGATACGTGGATGTGCCCACTTGCGAGCGCGAGGCCCGTTGCCGCCACCACGTCGAGGATATCGAGAAGCTCGGGCAGAAGCTTGCCATCCTTGAACAGTGGAACGGCTGAGGCCGGACGGATCTTCTGCGTCGTTGCGGGATGCTCCCAACCGGAAGTCTTCTCCCATTCAAGATGGTTTTCGGCGGCGAGGGTTGGCAACCATACGATCTTGCCGTTCATCGCAGCAGTATGTTCCACGGCGTAGGGATTGAGCCCACCCACGACATTATTGAGCACAATCCCGGAGAAGACCTCTGTTTTGAGCTCGGGGTGATGATCGCGAATAAGTTGAGCGCACATCACCCCTGAGTAATCATGGTCTTTCGTCACAAGTGCCGCAAACCCTGCATCCGAATACGTCTTCGCGAGATTCAGGTGATCGACAGCACGCGGCGCGATCGAAGGACCGCTATGCACGTGCGGGTCGACAGCACCGACGAGAATTTCGTCAATCAGAGCGGCCTGGTCGCGTTCGATAATTTCGATAGGTGTCATAGCCATTCCTCCAATCGTTGGTTCCGTGACTAGACTGTTCTTATAGATAGAACATGTTTCTGATTAACGGAACGTGCTTCATGCTTATTTTCGTTGGATCGGTGTGTCAAGGGGCAACCAAACCGCCCGCAGCCAGCCTAAAGAATGGCTTGAGCAACGCAAAAGCAGGTGGAGCTGGGATGTAGCTTGCAATGCACAAAAACGACCGTTTGTGCCGGTCCAGCTATGCCCGCTGTGCGGGACTGAGCTGCCAATTGTCCAGGGGGCTTTTGTGATAGGTCTCAGCCCAAAGTGAAGAGATCAATCATCGAGACCCCGATCTGGATCGAAGTCTATGGACAGCATTTGCGATGCCGTTGACGCAAAGCTTCGGTTCGCTCCTCGTATGGTCTGCGCGGCTTGATGCCCTTCATCCCGAAAGCGTTGCAACTGTTCCCGGAGTTCTGGAAGGCGGTGGGTATTGAGCAACATGCGAACGGCTGTTCCCGGCATGTTGCAGGGCAGTTCGGTCTTGTTTGCTTGGTTTAAAGAAATGGCGGAGTCGCCGCTGCATATCATAAACCGCCCGCCGTTGCGGCAGATGCGATTGGTCATGTAGAGACCGTACCCCGAGTTCTGCCAGACCTCCTGGCCTCGACCAGCTTGCGGGTTTCCCGAGACTCCAGGCATAAGAGCCGTTTGCAGCGCGTCTCTGTTTGTAAGGCCGCGATATGAGGGGTTGTTGGCAAGCCCTTGCTGAATACCGACACCAGCATCTGCGATCCCAACTTCGACTTCATGCCTAGTCGGCCAATGCTGAGCGCACAACAGAACAGCTTCTGCGCCGCTGTGCTCAACCGTGTTGCGGATAATCTCGCGAATTGCGTAGGACAGCGTGTCGAACAGCGGACCGCTGTCTGTTTGCGTCAAGACGCCGGATAGTTCTCGGGCACGAGCCTCGATGATCTCTCCGGGTTCAACCCAAGCAGCGTCAGCCTCTGCCTGTATCTCCGCAACATCGAGACGTGTGATCGGAACGTAGCTGTCGCTGCCGGGAGCTTCTCCGGGTTCATTGCCGTGTCGAAGGCCAAACGACTGAAAGAAGCCAAGGTATGCCGCGTAGGTGTGGTTCTCATGGTTGCGAGCTCTGCATCGCGAGTCTGGCCGCTGATCGCGAAACCTCTTCAATAGGACCGACAGTAACAGCATCGAAAACGGCGGAAACCAGCGGGCGGCGCCAAAGTCGAACTCGTAGAGCTCGTCATCTGGGAGATTGTCGAGGGTCTGCGAGAAGCCAAGCAACGACGCCGGGGTGAGATTATGCGGTATCTCAACAATCATCGGCAGTTAGAACGGGAGGGGCAGCGAGGCCACCCAGTTCTGGATCGCTTGAGCTGCGTTGATCAGTGCAGCTTTCGCAGCTTCGGGGTTTGTAATTCCATAAACGGCACCAAAGGCTGCCCCCGCATCAACTGCGGCGTTGAATCGGTTCTTTATCCAGATGCCGAGTGCTTTGGCGGCCGAGATGAAAAGGTTCTTGCCTCCATCAACGACCTTGAGATCGGGTTCCTCGGAGGTCACCTCCGTTCTAACTACCTCAATAGTCAGTTTGATGTTTTGCCATTCCTCCTTGGAAACAGCCTGAACGACCTCAAGTTCTTCCGGCGGGTTATTGTGCCCCATCATCGGAGGTGCTTGCGTGTTGGCTTGGTCCAAGATCGGTTGGACGAGTGCTTCCAACTCGTCGAGGCGAGCTAAGACTTCGGCACGGGCCTCAGGTTCGTTCGGGACTTCCTCCGGCGTATCAAGCGTAAGCTCTTCTTCTTCGATCTCTTCGTCCGGGTGTTCATAGAAGTCACCGCGAGTCGTCGGAGCCCAATCCAGTGTTCCGTCGCGCTGGATGTGATCAACGGCAAGCATCATAGTGTCGAAGTCCACGGCATCCGAAAAGAAGTCTTGGATCGTCTCATTCGCGTCGAATGGGCCACCCCAAAGGAAAACGTAGCCACCCAAGTCTTTGTTGTAGGGAGTGTCGTTTTGAGGGTCCTCGAAATGATAGTTGAACCAATCGACTATCATGTCGACTTGCTCTTCCGTGCTCATTCCCTTCACGTCGTCCAGCGTGAAACCTTGAAAGTCCCCATAAGATCCAAATGCTTCTGCCATATGCCTGCCGACTGTGTGCCGAAATTAAAGACTAAATCTCAGCGCAATCATTGTTTTTTTGATACTCACAACGCCGAAGAGAGTAGCGGCAATCGAGAAGTAACGTCCAGCGAACGATTCTGGTTTTCTTGAACTTTACATCTCTGCAATGCCCGCTTTTTGCGCATTGCAGCCATTATACCAACGACCACGTTCGTCACTCTGAGCTCTCTCCGGACTTTCTCCGCACCGCAGGATACACAACTTCAAGGCATTTCATGCCAGTCCGCGCGAAGCGCCGGGCCTGTCGGCGGGTGGCCTTCAGGTTGCCCGCCGACAGGTCACCCTAAAACCGCCGCCACCTGGATCACGCTAGAACGCAAAAGGCCCCCGCCTGCTGACGGGGGCCTCGATCATTGCGGCGATGCGGGCTGTTACTCGGCGGCCATCCTGTTGGCCTGCGTGGTGCGGTCCATGATGTAATCCACGGCTTTCTGCGCTTCGGACGCGGCGCGGAAAATCGCGCGGCTATCTTCCTTCATCGCCTCAAGCCATCCTTCGACATAGGCCGCGCTCTGGTCGAATTCAGGCTCCACCCCGATCTGCGCGCAAAGCATGCAGTTGCCAATCTCCGCGACCAGTTCCTCGAACGCGTAGGCCTTGCGGTCGTTGAACCGGCCCAAACGGTCCAGCCGCTTTGTCGCGCCGGTCCAGTGGATTGTCTCATGGGCCAAGGTGCCAAAATACCCTGCCGCCCGATAAAACGTGCCAATCGGCGGCATGTGGATGCGGTCGGTCTTGATGTTGTAATAGGCGCGCGGCTCTTCGGTCACGTCGATCTGCGCGCCGGTCGCGGCAAAGAACGCCTCCAGCTCGGGGTCGGCCACGGTGCCAAGATCACGGGGCGGGTCGGGCAGGATGTAGAACTCGGCAGGCAAGCCCTCGATCTGGTCGGCGTTGAACACGCGGTAAGCCTTGGCATAGGGGATCTGACGTTCCTCGCCGTTCTCGTCCTCGCGCTCGACGGTCCCATACTTCACGACGGTGGCGGATTTCTCGCCCTTTCGAACATGGCCCCCAAGCTGCTTGGCCTGATTGAACGTCATCCATCGGGCTGAACTGTAGTCCTTGGCCATCGCTGTCGCCCAAAGCATCAGGACGTTGATGCCCCGATAGGCCTCGCCGTTGAACCGTTCCGGCAAGCTGACCCCTCCTCCGCCGCCAGTCCACGGTTTACGCCAGGGCGGTGTTCCCGCCTCGATCTGCGCGATGATCTGGTTGGTGACATGGGAATAAACGTCAAACTTCTCTGCGGTCATTTGTGACCCTCCTTCGAGTGACGCGGGCCGGGTCTCTTCCCCTTTCCGCCGATGGGCGGGCCTTCCTTCTCTGTTGTCTGGAATGCCCATGCATTCCGGACGGCAGAGCAGGTAAGGGCAAAGCCCGTCCTGCGGCCTGGCGGGGCCGTGACAACCGGGTGGAGGGCGTGAATTTGGGAGGGAACCGCGCGCCTGCGCGTGGGAGGAACCGGAATTCTCGACCGGAACCGACGCCACCGGCGGCGCTTGCCGGTTTTCTCGGACCCGCCGGGATGGCAGGCGGATCAACAGGATTGGGAAACCGTCAGGGTAGGGGTGAGCGGGCGTCAGCCCGTCGATCCCCTGCCCTGGCTACCACTCAAAGCGAGACCGGCACCCAGCCGGGATCACTGAACTCTATCAGCTTTAAAGGCGTGAACCGAAGCGAAGGGCGGTCATAATCTTTTCAAAGTCTTAGGGTATTGTTCTGGGATAGGAGTTTCAAATGACAGCCGACGTACTAGGGCCAGACAACGCATTTTGGATTGATGGCGAATGGCTTGGTTGGGATAGCATTATCGACCCAGAAGAAACCAAGTACAGCCGTCTCGCTGAACTTGAGCGCGAGGCTGAACTACGCCTGAAGTACCCGAACGCTGATCCAACTTTGGTTCCGTACTTTCAGGACCTGCTGACGCTTGCAGAGGCCTATTTCTGCGATACTGGACAGCACCTCAACGTCTACGGCGACATTGGTGAACTTTTCGGTGCGATCATGTATGGAATCAAACTTCACAAAAACCATGCCCAAGGCTCCGATGGTAGATTGGGAAACGACTTCGTTGAAATCAAAACAATTTCGCCGATCAACAGCAAAGAAAAGACCAGCGTGCGTCTCGACAGGCATTTCAGCAAACTGCTCGTCGTAAAAATTGACGATGACTTTGAAGTTTCGGGACGCCTCGTAAAGCGGGCCAACTTGCCAAAAAGAGCGGGCAACAGTCTCCGGCTATCATGGGCAAACATGCCCGAAGCCAACTGATCTGAAAATGCATGCCTCTCCAATAATATACTATTGAACGCATTGCTGAATTCCGCCACACTGAGACATTCTCTCCTTTCTCAGTTTATGCGATGAACCAAACGACTGAACTCGAACTCAACGTGACCACCGAACAAGGCCTTCGGGCGCTTGCCGAGGAGGGGCATACGGTCGAAGTGCTGTGTAAAGCCGATCCTGAACGCAAAGGACCAAGCTGGTACGGTCTATGGATCATGCGGACGGTCGGAAACGATGGACAGGAGAAAATCCTTGTCACAGCCAGGACGCGCGTGACCCAGAATGCGATCAGGGTGCGCGAGTTCAAGACTGCAACGGGCGTTATTTCGTTCCTCGTCGGTATTGGGTTCGCACAGGCGAGCATTCCCATGAAAATCGGGGAAACGACCTCGCATCGCCTCGTCAGTGACTGAGGCCCGGATCACGGTCGATGTCACGATCCTTCTCGACCTCTTGATCCTTCTCCTGGTCGCGCTCGTCCTCGATCTCCAGCTTCTCACGCGGCTTGTTCAGCACGTCCTTCAGACGCTCGTTGACGGAGGGCTTGCGCGCCTGGCGCCCTGTGTCCTCGCCCAGATCGTACTCGCTGTGACCGTCCAGCTTGTGAACCGCCGCCTGGCCGTCTCGCCCGGCGTCCTTCTCCATGATCTCTTTCAGCCGCTCCCGCGCATAATTGCGGCCTTCCGGCTTCGGCGTGTCGTCCTGATCCCGTGACCCGCCCACGACGCGCGCCAGCCGCTCCCGGAAATCCTCAGGGTTGCGGTCCCGATCTTTCGCGGTTGCGGCCCTGAGTGCTGCCAAACCGGCAGAGACACGGCCCTGCCCTTCCTCACGTGCCGTCCCGTAAGTCTCCCGCGCAATGTCCAGGCGTTCGCGCATTGCGCGGAAGGCCGCACGAGCTTGGCGGGCGGCATGGACAACAGCCCCGCGCTCCGTGACGGGGACATATTCCTGGCCCTGGCGCTCGGCCATCGCCTTCGCCCGGCGCTCCATGGAATTGGCCGCCGGTCCCAGCTTCAGCTCCGGATCGCGGGCCAGTTCCTCGGCGGCCAGCTCGTCACCGCGCTCAACTGCTGCCTCGCGCTGCGCTTCGAGCGACCGGTGATCGACGCGCTCCACCTCCCCTGCCCGCTCCAGCGCCCGGTTCTGCAGCTCGGCCCAGAGGCCGCGCATCTGCTCGATCTCGACGCCGCCGGTCTTCGCGGAATCGAGCACGCGCGTCTTGGCGGTGAAGCCGTCCGCTTCGAGCTTGCGGGTCGAAGTCAGGACATGGGCATGGTGGTTCCGCTGATCGCCTTCCCGATGCGGTGCATGGATCGCCACATCGACGGCCACGCCATAGCGGCTGACCAGCTCTTGGGCGAAGTCGCGGGTGATCTGTGACCGGTCCTCAGCGCTGATCTCGGAGGGCAGGGCCAGCTCCCACTCGCGGGCGGTGACGGAGTTGCGGCGGGTCTCGCTGGCCTCGGCCTCGTTCCAGAGGCGGGACCGATCCGTGGCCCAGTCCGGCGCGTCCTTCGGGGTCAGGATGAAGGTTTCCTCGATACCCTGCTTGCGGGTGTAATCGTGGACGCGACCTTCGCGCTGGCACTCGATGCGCTCCCCGACACGGTAGGCCGCGGCTGCCGTGGCAGAGCGCCCGGCGCTGCGTTTGATCGTCTTCACGGAGAGGTGGTAGCTGGCCATGCCCTCTATCCTCGACCGTGACGTGAACGACGAAAAGGTGCGCCGCTGCTGACCCCCGCCCATGCTCCGACATGGACCATCTGGTCAGCCGTCTTTTCCCCGATGGATCGCGCCCTGCCCCGGCGCGATACGAGTGGAAAAGACAGCCCGGCTGAAGGGGTGCAACGCACGGCTGAGGCGCGGGCTTGCCAGTGAACTGTCCCCATATCCCCAGCCTCATGGGGGGCGGGATATGGGGACAGTTCACTGGCGGTTTGCCCGGGGCAAACCCGGTATCGCGAAGGGGCGTCAGCACCCGGGCGCGATACCTCCCGCAAGGGAGACGCCACCGGCAGACCGGCCCCCACCGTGGGGCATCGGGCGAGACGCTGGCGCGACATTGCGGGACGCGATCCAACTGCCGAAGTTGGCCCTGGAGAGTTTGAGAGGCCGGGCAGGCCTTTCATTCCGGCGCGCATTGCGTCGGACGGTGTTCGCCATCGGCTGAGGCCCTGCCTCAAGGAGATCGCACGCAAAGCTCGGAACCGCAGGTGGAGAGTTTGCATAAGTGCGCCCTTGTCCTTTACAGGCCTACGGGTAAGCGCTATCGGTTGATCTGGCAAGAACAACTTCAACCACAAGAATGTTTGGTGGCGAGGGTAGAGATTTGGCAGAAACAGAACTTGAACGCGCCGAGAAACGATATGCCCAGGCCAAGGCCCGTCTTCAGGCACTGAAGAACCGGGAAAGCACCAGACAGCGTAAACTCGACACGCGGCGCAAGGTGATCCTGGGCGGGGCGCTCCTCGATCTGGCGGAAAGGGATTCCAGTGCCGCCGCCATGCTCGACCGGCTGATCCGCAACCTCCCCCGCGAACAGGACCGCAAGGCCTTCGCGGATTGGGATGCCCCCTCCCCTGCCCCGTCCAGTTCTGACCCGGAAACGCCGTCCTGATGCGGGGCGTGATCCGCCTCTTTGACGGACTGTTCCGGTTCTTCGGTCGGCTGATCTTCACGCCCATCCTGTTGGGCTGGATGATCGGGGCCGTCCTGTTTGGCGCGATGATCGGGTTCATCATCGGGGGCGTCGTGGCCATGACAGCCTTCGGACCTCCGCTTGGTCACTCTGCCTGGGAATGGATCATCATCGCGCCACCTGTCTTCATCGGCGCGGTCTTCGGGTTCCAATACTGGCGCAAGACCTCCGGGGCCGATGCCTTCTTCGGTCTGACGGGCGACAGTCACGGCTCGGCCCGCTTCGCCAGCCGTAAGGAGCTGAAGAAGCTTCAGGGGAATGACGGCCTCCTGATCGGGCGCAATCCGGGGACCGGGCGGCTGCTGCGCTATGACGGCCCCGCCCATCTGATCACCCTCGCCCCGACGCGGGCCGGGAAAGGCGTCGGCACGGTGATCCCGAACCTGCTGGCAGTTGAACGCTCGGTGCTGGTCATCGACCCCAAGGGCGAGAATGCCCGGATCGCCGGGGAAGCCCGGCGGCGGTTCGGGACCACCCATGTCCTCGATCCCTTCGACGTTTCGGGGACGCCATCCGCCGCCTACAACCCGCTCGACCGGCTGACGCCGGACAGCCTCGATCTGGGCGAGGATGCGGCCTCCCTGACAGAGGCGCTGGTGATGGACCCGCCGGGACAGGTGACGGAAGCGCATTGGAACGAGGAAGCCAAAGCCATCCTTGGCGGGCTGATCATGTTCTGCGTCTGCCACGAGGACCGCGACCGGCGCTGCCTGGCCACCGTCCGGGAATATCTCACCCTGCCCCCGGAAAAGCTGCGCGCGCTGCTGGAGCTGATGCAGGACAGCGATGCGGCGGGTGGTCTGATTGCCCGCGCCGCCAACCGCTTCCTTGGCAAGGCGGATCGCGAAGCCGCCTCGGTCCTGTCGAACGCACAGCGCCACACGCACTTTCTGGACAGCCCGCGCATTGCCAAAGTCACGTCGCGGTCGGATTTCCACTTCTCCGATCTGCGCCACCGGATCACCTCGGTGTTTCTAGTGCTGCCACCGAACCGGATGGACGCCTACAGCCGCTGGCTGCGCCTCCTGGTCTCTCAGGCCCTCCAGGACATCGCACGGGACGCTGAGGCCTCTGTAGGCGCTCAGGGCGCTTCTCAGCGCCTCAAGGCCCCTGCCCTCTTCCTGCTGGATGAGTTTGCGGCTCTGGGCCGTCTGGAGGCTGTGGAGCGCGCCATGGGACTGATGGCGGGCTATGGCCTCCAGCTCTGGCCCATCCTGCAGGACATGAGCCAGCTCAAAGACCTCTACGGCGAACGCGCGGGTACCTTCATTGCCAATGCCGGGGTGCAACAGGTCTTCGGCGTGAATGATTTCGAGACCGCCAAATGGCTGAGCCAGATGATCGGCCAGGAAACCACGGGCTTCCAGACGGACAGCTACAAGCCGGGCGACAGCCCCAGCTTCTCCAACAACCTCACGGGCCGCGATCTGCTGACCCCCGATGAAATCATGCAGATGCCGCCCGAGTTGCAGCTTCTGCGCGTTCAGGGCCAACCCTCGGCCCTCGCCCAAAAGCTGCGCTACTACGCCGACCCCGAGTTCAAGAGGCTGTTCGTCCCGCAGGACGCCTGACCCCGAAAAGGAAACCGCCCATGTCTGACCAGCCCGACCTCCCTGCCCTCTCCGACGATGAGCTGCGCGAAACGCTCGACCGGCTGGCGAGCCTGGCGCTGAACCTGTCCGACCAAGTGGAGGATCAGACCAAGGCGATCAACCGTGCGACCACGGCGGCGAACGAGGCGCGGCGAGCGGCCGTGACCGTGCAGAGCCAGAATGATCCCGCCGGGTTCGGCGACCGGATCGGACAGGCCGTCGAGGCGCGCCTCTTGGACACGCTCCAGCGTCTCGACCGCACGGTCAATCATCTGGACCTGCGAACGAACAAGACGGCTGCCGTCCTCGATCAGGCCAGCGAGGATCGCGGCAACCTTCTTCGCAATATCCGGGACCGGGAAGAAAGGCTGGAGCGCTGGAAATCCTACTGGCCCTGGTTCGGTCTGGGTGCGCTCGTTCTGGCTTTGGCGATGACCGTCGCCCTGCCCCGTTTCTTAGCCAGCACCCCCTCCACATGCGCTGTCCTCGGGGCGACATGGACGGCCACAACAGAGGGCGTCAACGCCTGCGTGTTCTACCAGCGTTGAACAGAATCTGGGGCGCTGCGGGTCAATTCAACGCGCCATTCTGGGTGTTAAATATGTGTTAGAATCTGTGTTACGCCCTGAGTGATTGCCTCTATCCAACTGAAATATATAGTTTTCTTTAGTCGCTCGGTGTGTAAAAGCACGAAAGACGGTGGGTGATAACACGAAAGATGGTGTGTAAAAGCACGAATCTCTTGACCTTGGTGTGTGAAAACACGAATGTGGGCGAATGGTGGGTGAAAACACGAACTCTCGATCTCCGCTCCTGCCGGATCGGATGCAGCAAGCGGACTTCTTTGTCTGCGACATCTTTGATGCTGCGCCTAAAGGTGACATGGCGTCGATGGAACACCCGATCTTCTCAATATCGACCAAGCCGGACCGACGGATTCGGCGGTATGAGAACGGACAGAATTTTGTTGAGATTACGCCCTCGATGAAGGGCCTGGCGACGGTCCATGACCGTGATGTGCTGATTTACTGCATCAGCCAATGCATCGC